>JAFGPB010000099.1 GCA_016926205.1 Bacteroidales bacterium | reverse complement strand
TTCCGGGATTTTCAAAATTATATTGGCCAGACAACATGGCATTATGATGAAATCATTCATTACGTTTGTCCACCGCCGGAATTTCTTTCAGATTTAATGAAAGGCCTTTCAAATACTGCCATTAGAATGGAAGGTGTCAATCCGATTGTCCGGGCGACTGTCATAGCTTTTGGATTTGTTTTTATTCACCCGTTTGAAGATGGAAATGGAAGAATTCATAGATTTTTAATTCACGATTTTTTGTCGAGAGATAATTTCTTGCCGACAGGAATGATAATACCGGTTTCTGCTCATATGGTGAATAATTTGAAACTATACGATGATGCTCTTGAAGCCTATTCCAAACCTATTATGCAGATAATTAAGTACACAAAAGATAAAAAACAAAAATTAATAGTATTAAATGCCTCTGAAGTTGAAGGATATTATAGGTTTCCGGATCTCACAACACAGACTGAATATTTATGTAAGGTAATTGAGACAGCTATATCTCACGATCTTCCAAACGAATTAAATTTCCTGCAAAATTATGATGAGGCAAAAGAATTAATGAAGCAGAGAGTCGACATGCCTGATAAGTTAATTGATTCATTTATCCGGTTTACCCATCAGAACAATGGGAACTTTCCAAAAAGGAGAAGAAGTACTTTCCATATGTTAATGGATGACGAAATAGAAGCACTTCAGTCTATTTTTCAGGATGTCTTTAGATTAGATAGATAGTTAATGTCCGTTATAATAGGCATATATTTAATATTATGCAGAGGCCTCTGTAAATATTTAATTTTATGCATTGATATGTGTTTTTATGCAAAGGTTTCGCCATCTCATAATCTCTATCGATAAAATCAGAAATCGAACTCCAGAAGTTCGTCCGGCCTGTTAACCTGATTCCATAACCTGATGGACATTTTCTCATCAAACTCTAAAATGTCAGAAAGCCTCCAAAGAATTGAGACACCTTTTAGAAGAAATAACGACCAGGTCTGTGAAACCAGGTTTGAATGTGGGTTTTTAAACCATGTGGAATAAATTGTCCTCCTGTGGGCTTTCACTGTGCTGACGGGATTGACCTCACTTAGTTCGGTCGGACCCTTTCATCCTGAGGTTATCCTGCCCCGAAAAAGATAAAAGCCCTTGTTATCAAGAGCTTTATAACTTTTCAGGGCGGTGCGGACGGGGCTCGAACCCGCGACCCCCGGCGTGACAGGCCGGTATTCTAACCAAGCTGAACTACCGCACCATCAGTTTTGCAAAAGTAATTGAAATTTTGTTTCATCAAAGCGATTTTTTGAAATTAATGACTACGAAAAACACTGAAGCGGACATTACCATATTGCCGCTCATCAATAAGCTGACCATGATCTGAAAAGCTGTATTTCGATGAGTGTTCAAGGATGAACCAGCCTTCCGGCAGTAAAACATTGCTTTTCAAGACATATTCTGGCAATTCCGTAAGCACCCTGTAATCATAGGGCGGATCAGCAAAAACCAGATGGTAGTGGTCACGGCATACCTTAAGAAATTCAAGGACCTCCATGCATACAGCACGTGCGCCTTCCAGATTAAGTTCCCGTATGATGCGGTTCAGATGGTGAATATCCTGTCTGTTGATGTCAACCAGCTCGGCTTTTGAACAACCGCGCGAGCATGCTTCGATGCCGATGCTTCCTGTGCCGCAGAAAAGATCAAGAAAATGCACTTCCTGAAAATCAAAACGGTTGGAAAGTATATTAAACAGACCTTCTTTGGCAAAGTCGGTTGTGGGTCTGGAATGAAAGCTTCTGTGGACAGCTATGCTCTTTCCTCTGTATTTTCCTCCGATGATACGCAAATGTGCAGACTTAACAAATTCTGAAACTTGTAAAAGGAAACGGCGAACAAACCCGGAGCCAGTGAGCAGGTGTCCGGAGCATCTGCATATGAAAGTTCAGGTATGTATTTCTTAAGGGTGTCAAATAAGACCAGTTTTGTACAAAGTTCACCGGAAATGATCAGGGGAACTTCACGGACGTCAATATCCATCCGCTTGCAAATATATAGCATAAAATACAGGAGATCGTTTTCATCTTTATATTGAAATGTATTGTACAACAACAATTTATGGTCACTGAACACGGCAACATCAAGGAAATCATGGTTTAGTCCTGCTTCAATCCGGTATCCACCGGAATACCCTGATGATTTGACTGCCGGCCATAAGAACGGTGTCGCCTGTTGTGCAAAGATTATATGTTCAAACTGATTGTTTAGCAGGGATACAATGCCTGATGGTATGGCAAAGACATTCCATGCACCGAGAGGCTTGATGTCGTTACAGAACAACTCATCCGTGGGTTCCAGAGCATGATTGAAACTAAGATAATCCTGCAAATGCTTCCTGTCAAAATAATAAGCCGGGACCAACGTTGATTGCTGTGAGTAAACCATGAACCTCACTGACTGAAAAGGAAGGCCCATCAGATCATCATCAGCCAGAATCCCAGCAATGCCCTTAACAAGATCTCCCCGGACCTCCTGATGACTGAAACCGTATTTTCTGAGTGCCACATGCTGTTTTTTTTCGGGATCGAAAATACAGTAAGATAGACCTTCCCCGTTAATCTGTACAGACAAATCATATTGCGCTGCCTTTTCCGTTTTAAAGGATTTATCAATCAGATTTATTTGCATATGTGACAGGATTAAATCATTATTCCCAGTTACCTGCATTATTTGTGGCCTCAACCATGGACCCTATCTTAAGTCCTGGAAATCCCGTAATTCTCTCCCTTTCAGATACATAATTTGCTACAAGCTGCTCATTCATTCCGTGCAGCAGGGTTTCATACAAAACGTACACTTCAAATACCTGAACAACAACACCGGAGCTTGTAATGATCTTCCCGGCATCCATATAAAATTCCTGTTGGTCCGCATACGGCACATAACGGATCATATCGATGCTTTGATGACCTTCAAACAGGGAATCGCGAACACTTACGGGAGTTGAGGATATTTCAACAAGTCCCAGACTCACCGCTTCACGCTCAGTCATCACATCAGGATTGTATGATCCTGTTTTTTTCTGTATTTCAAACGAATCGTATTTAATGAAATTGACAAGCGTGTCAAAATTGTCAGAATAACTGTTGTGAACCTCCTTATATGCAGTCTGTGCCTTACGTATATCGACCAGTCGGGAGATCGCTGATTCCATCCTTATGTCACGTTCCCGGTTGAAACGGATAGGCTGTATGATGCTTCTGTAAAGCAGAACGAATAACAGCAGGATCAGGATCCCAAGGAGTATTTGTATGGAAGCTTTCAAAAATGAATCATTAAATTTCTGGTGTCTGCGAATTTATATAAAAAAACCTGTTAATGGTAAATGAAATTGTGCAAAATAACCGCAAGTATCCGGACCGATTTACTTAAATTGCAGGTATATAAGAAATCTCACAGATACCTGCGCCTAAACTACTATGCTTCAAAAGCATTTCATACGACTGATCTGGCAAAATCTTCCGCACGATCCCACACAGGGACAGGCAGTCCTCGTTGACATCCTGGCCGGTTATATCTTCTCCGGTAATAACCGGAATGCAATGATCGTTAAAGGATATGCGGGTACCGGTAAGACTTCAGTTATCGGCGCTCTGGTGAAAACACTTGACAAAGCAGGCATGAAAACCGTTCTGCTTGCACCAACCGGGAGAGCAGCAAAGGTGTTTTCAGGTTATGCAGGAAAAGCTGCATGCACGATTCACAGGAAAATCTATGTGCAGAAATCTTCAAAAGACGGTTTTGGTGTGTTCATACTGGGTAAAAATTTGCATAAAGACACAATATTTCTTGTTGACGAGGCATCTATGATCTCAAACAACAAGTCTGAAGATTCAGTATTCGGGACCGGAAGATTGCTTGATGATCTGATCCGTTATGTAAGTACTGGCATCAACTGCAAGCTGATCCTGATCGGGGATACCGCTCAGCTTCCGCCCGTTGGAATTGTATTGAGTCCTGCACTGCAAAAAAACGAGATATCAGTGTATTATCCGGAATCGGATGAATACACGCTCAAAGAAGTCGTTCGCCAGGCTCAGGATTCCGGGATACTGTTAAATGCCACGCTGATCAGGAATCAGATCAATGCCGGCCAAAATACCATTCCGGTTTTGAAGCACAGAAATCTACCGGACGTTCATATCACATACGGGAATGAACTGGCAGAGAGTATTGAAAATGCCTATGGTCATTATGGTACAGAAGATACCATTGTTGTTTGCCGGTCCAACAAAAGAGCCAACCAGTACAATTCAGGCATCAGAAAACAGGTTTTGTTCAGGGAGGAAGAACTTTCTGAAGGAGACCTGCTTATGGTTGTAAAAAACAACTACTTCTGGCTGAATGACCGGCAGGATATTGGGTTTATCGCAAACGGTGAACTCGTTCGGGTGCTAAAGATCATGAGGTATATCGACCGGTACGGGTTCCGCTTCTGCTATGTTAGGCTGCATTTGATTGATTATTTAATTGATTTTGAGTCGTGGATCCTGCTGGACACCCTTATGGCAGAATCACCTTCTCTTCCGGAAGCGGATAACAGGCGTCTTTTCAACAGCATCCTGGAAGATTTTGAACACGTAAAACCGAAAAGGAAGCAATATTCAATGGTCCGGGAAGACCAGTTCTTTAACGCACTTCAGGTCAAGTTCGCATATGCGGTGACCTGTCACAAAGCTCAGGGAGGACAATGGAAAGCGGTGTTCATCGATCAGGGATTCATAAAACCTGAGTCGGTTGACAAAGAGTACCTGCGCTGGTTGTATACCGCTATAACAAGGGCGACTGAAGAACTTTACCTGGTCAATTTTCCGGATTGTTTTCTCGAAGGTTCCTGATCGTATGATGCCATTATGCTATTAAGGCAAAAAATCGTATCATTGCGTGTTCAAATTTCAATCATGCATCATGTCAAAAGAATATACCAATGATTTGCAGCTTGATTTTGGTCCTCAGGGTGATATACTGATACCTGTCGTGACACAGGATTTTCATACCAGGGAGGTACTGATCCTTGCTTTTGTGAATCGGGAGGCTTTTGAGGAAACCTTAAGAAGCGGTTATGCTACCTATTACAGCCGCAGTCGCAAAGAAATCTGGAAAAAAGGACTTACTTCGGGTGACTTGCTGAAAGTTGAAGAGATCCGGATCAATTGTGAACAAAATTCATTGTTATACCTGGTAACTCCCATGGGTAAGGGTGCCTGTCATGCAAAAAAACCTGACGGACGTCCCTATAAATCATGTTATTACCGCCGTGTTCTACCCGGCACCTGCAAACTTGAGATCATTGAAATTTAATTTTAATCCTATTGAATATAAAATATGTCAATACCAGCTGATTCATTAATCATTGGCATGCCGGCCGGTTCACTGGCCGATCCGAAGCGCGGGGGAAATCTCATTCAGTTGCTTGAAAATGCAGGTTTTATGACATCGGGATACGACAGCGGTGGTCCCAGCAAATTTACTTCCGTCAATTTTGTTTACGGCTGGGACGGACGTCCTCAGGAATTCGGGTCTCAGCTCGGTGTGAAGGAACTGGACATAGCCATATCGGGTGACGACTGGATCATGGAAAGGCAACTGGAGCTGAAATACGAATATAATACTGATGTGAAGCTTGAAAAGGTCCTTTCCCTGAAGCGCGGAAATGTAAGGATTGTGGGTATCGCAAACCAACCGGGTTCTTCTGATATCAATGAATTCGTTTCCGGACTGATCCGTGAAAAGCAAATGATCACCGCTGTATCAGAGATGCCGTACATTACCATCAACTGGCTGAGAAGAATACTGGATGACACCGGGTTGCTGGAACAATATAACCAGTTTTCGGTCCAGAAATACAAGACACCTCCGAAAATCATTTCGGGTATTGTCGTTTATGAAACATGGGGAAAGACTGAATCCAAAGTAAAAAATGGAGGTGCAGATATCGGACTAGAAATTACACAGAGCGGCAGCGCCATTCGAAATTACGGCCTCAGCATCATTGATACGGTCATGGAATCTGAGACCGGGATATGGATCAATCCGGAAATAAGGAATAGCGGTAAGAAAACCGAACTGATGCGGATGTTTCTGATCAATCTCTATGGCTGTGTCAACGCAGAGAACAAGGTCATGATTCTGTTCAATATAAAAAATGAAAGAGTACCTGAAATTGAAAGTTATTTACGCAGGAACAACCTTTTTGCAGATGAGCCCACAGTGAATACAGGAAAAGAGTTTTCCGAATTCAGCATTCAGGTGGATTGCAACAATCCGGATTTGCCGCTCGCGAAAATCAGGTATGAGCTTACACAGCTTAAGGCAGTCAATATTAACACAATTCCGATCGATTCTTCAATTCCCAATCTGGATATACCGGGACTATAATCCGGTGGCAGAGAAATCATGATGCTTCTGAGAACGGGCATTGGTTCATATGCCGACGAATACTCCGACTGCAAGAAGGAGATCGACCCCGAGAACCGTGATTACATTGTTCCCGAGGGCCGGAATGATCTTCTGAATGTCTCCATTGTATTTAAAGGCGACAACACTTGCCCTGACTGCCATAGGCAACGGCAGCAGTGCAAGGTAAAGCCAATAGGTGGAATAACCCAGCAGCGGCATCAACACGATGGTTCCGAAGGTCAGTATCAGTCCGGTTATATATATCAACGCAGCTTTTCTGAAACCAAAACGGATGACCAGATGGTTCCGTCCGCCTGACCTGTCAGCTTCCGCATCGGGAAATTCATTCAGAAACAGCAGCAGTGACGTCAGTATTCCGGGTGGGATTGAAATCAGAATGACTTCCGCCGGCAACAGTTCGGCAATGGGCACACCGGGTGATGCATTCAGGGAAATGTAAGTTCCCAGTACAACAAAAGTTCCCAGTGTGAGTCCGCAGAAGAACTCCCCCAGCATGTACCTGGCCAGATAATCTGTGTAGAAAAGTATCGTCAATGCCCCGATTACAGAAAATACCAAAACGATCCAGTGGGAGGTCAGCGTAAAATACAGACCGATCAAAAATGCCAGTGTCAGTGTGATTATTGCAGTACGTAGCACCTGCCGCGGATTGATAAGCCCCTGCGTGAGCATACCGCTTCCACCACTGAAAGGTGTGCGGCGTGTGTTGAAATCGATTTTTGTCCGGTAATCGCTGTACTCATTGAAAAGATTGACCGATATGTGTGCGGACACCACGCCCAGGATCAGGAGAATTCCATGAAACCAGTTAAACTGTAAATTCGGCTCCTGATATTTATAGGAAACAGCCAGACCGATAAATACCAGGAAAACCGCCAGGACCAGGAAGTTTGCCCTTACCTGGGCCAACCAGAGTGAAAATGAACTTCGTTTCGGCATAGAGCGTTTATTAAACCGTCAACCGGTGTGATTCATTCCGGTAAAAATAGTCTATTCAGGATTTTTATAAGAAGATAATCTCTGTTTTTTATGAGAAGGATGATTTTTTTATGTCTTTCATAGCTATTAGAATCTTTATTTTCATTAAATTACAAAAGTATTTGAAACAAAAAACCTTTGCTGAACGTACATTCAGAAAAATTCATCCATGAGTGGTAATCAAGTCTTGCTGAAAAGATCACAGAGGAAGTATAACCTGCCGGTGATCGGACACTTTGAGGACAAAAGCGTACGGTTCAATTCAATAGTTGAGGCAGAAAGAATCACAGGTATCAATTACACGCTCATTTTCGAGGCTTGTATCGGAAAAACATACAAAGCCGGTAATGTTTACTGGGAATACGAAAAAGGCAATCATTACCTGCGGTACAAGGCTTACTACCTGCGCGCAATGGAGAAGCTGAAAGAAATCAATCAATAATGCACATCCGGCTTATAAAGCCGTTGCTGACATTTGACCGGCAACGGCTTTTTTAATGGTTCTGCATAAAATTCAGTGTATATGTTCGTGAATGCAGTTATTTTTGCAGAAAACACTTAATAGACGTCTGGATACATGGACAGTTTGATGCAGCAGGAACCGGAAACACCAAAGACATCACTGAATATGAGGTTGGTCTTCAACTATGGCAGGATTATGCTTTCTTTGCTGAAATGGACCTTAATAGCATTGATCAGTCATTCCGTTCTCGTAGTTATCCTGCTTTCATTTATACCTTCTCCGCCTACCCCTTTAATGCTTATTCGTGCTTTCGAGGAAAAAGCTGAAAACAGTAAACCGGAAATTTACAGGAAATGGATTCCCATCGAAGAAATATCACCATATCTGATCGATGCCGTGGTGGCAGCAGAAGACAACCTTTTCCTTTCACACCGGGGAATTGACAGACAAGCCATTCAACAGGCAATTGAATACAACAGAAACAGCACAAGGACAAGGGGTGCCAGCACAATAACACAACAGACGGCCAAGAATCTGTTTTTATGGCCGGCACGAACCTGGGTCAGAAAAGGTTTTGAGCTTTACTTCACCTTTCTGATCGAACTCATCTGGAGCAAGAAGAGGATAATGGAGGTATATCTGAATGTGATAGAGACCGGTAAAGGAATCTACGGAGCTGAAGCTGCAGCACGTCATTATTTTAACAAAACTGCCCTGCAGCTGAACCGCGAGGAAGCAGCCCTGATAGCCATTTCGCTGCCCAATCCCAGACAAAGGAATCCTGCTGCCCCGACTGTTTACATGATCAGCAGGAAAAACTCCATACTGGACCTGATGAATAAGATCGGTAATGTGAAATTTGACTAACTTCAAACCTGCTTTTGAGAACTAATTTATTATCTGTGAATAAAGAATTTCAGTCATGATTGCTACACTCGTTCATATCTGGGTTAAGGAATCCTTCATACAGGATTTTATTGACGTTTCCTTCGAAAACCACAAAAATTCCCTTAAGGAACCAGGAAACCTGCGTTTTGACATATTGCAGGATGCTGAAGATCCGGCTAAATTTACCTTTTATGAAGCATATGAATCCGAGGAAGCAGTTGCAGCACACAAAAATACAGCTCACTATCTGAATTGGAAAGATACTGTAGCGGAATGGATGGCAAAACCGCGCCAGGGGATCAGACACAACATCCTTTTTCCTAAAGAAAAAACAGCATGGTAATACCTTTCAGTCTTATACGTCCACCCAAAATATTTTTCGGACCAGGAAGGCTCAGTCTTCTTCCCGACTTACTGAAACATGTGGGAAACAATCTGCTGATCCTCACAGGATCCCGTTCACATCTTGGAAACTGGAATGTCATAGAGGTTTTGGATCTGCTGGGGAAAAAAGGCTATATCCTCAGTTATGATAAAATCGTTTCGGAACCCTCACCTGATGATGTGGACAGGATTGCAGCAAAATTCAGACACCAGCATGTTGATGCGGTTATTTCGATTGGTGGCGGAAGCGTAATTGATGCTGGGAAAGCCATTTCTGCAATGCTTTCAGTTGAGCGGCCCGTTAAAGATTATCTGGAGGGTGTGGGAAAATCAAGTCATCCCGGCACCAGGAAGTTTTTTATAGCCATCCCCACGACTGCAGGGACCGGAAGCGAAGCGACGGCCAATGCCGTAATCACAGAAACCGGTAAAAATGGATTTAAAAGATCATTAAGGCATGATAACTTCGTTCCCGATGTGGCCATTGTTGACCCCCGGCTTACCCTAAGTTGTCCGCCTGATATTACTGCCGTAAGCGGAATGGATGCGTTCACGCAGTTGCTGGAATCATTTTTATCCGATAAGTCCGGTGCGCTGACTGATGCTCTTGCTTTTGAAGGCATGCGCAGCATTCATTCACATCTTTACAGGGCATTCAAGCAGGGAGAAGATCTTGAGGCCAGATCGCACATATCCTGCGCTGCATTGTTCTCTGGTATTACCCTTGCAAATGCCGGTCTGGGACTTATTCATGGTTTTGCTTCGGCAATCGGTGGGATGATCAGCATACCACATGGAGTAATCTGCGGAAAACTCATGGCTCCCGTTAACCGATACAACATTCGTAAACTCATTCAGGAGAAAAGCAATGACCGTGCCCTGAAGAAATATGCTTTGCTGGGAAACATGATTTCGTCTGCAACTTCAAAGGACCCTGAATGGCAAGCCCTGTATGTTTCCGAATATATTGGGGAACTTACAGAAAAATTATCCATACCCAGCTTGGGAACATATGGTTTGCAGATTGCCGATCTGGAACAAATAGTCAAAACTGTCAGTCACAAATCCAATCCCGTACAATTCAGTGAGGAAGAACTGACTGTCATGCTCAAAGAATGCATTTGAATTCCGGAACAAAACACCGGATTTTCGTAATTTCTTACTCTTTCTGTATCTTCAGGGTGTGACTTCGTAAACTCATCAACACCTGACTCATCCCGTTCTCGGCGAAAGACATGAGTTTCACATCACTTCATCAACGCACTCCGGTTATTCTCCGACCACTGAGAACTTAAAATCAGCCTCAACCGGTCTTCCATCGGCATCCAAACCGGCAGCACGGCTCAGATAAAAACCCCTGATATCAGAAGTATAAAAACTGATGATTGATGGCGTGTCTCTGGATATCTGTATGTGTGTATTCCAGTAAAGCGTTTTGCGGTTATCAGGCGATGCAAGACTCTCAAACGAGTAGTCCGGTGTATAAAAGTCATGTTCCGGATTGATCAGATCCCTGATAAACTGAATCGGTCGTTTCTGGTATCTGTACATCCCCTGGATGGTTGTTATCTCAACCACCGCTGCAAAATTAACGGGCGTGTACCGGTGGATGTCGCTTGGCGCACTCGATATCACCAGATTGGTGATATCTGAAGGCGCTATCGAACTCATTATATCAACCTGATCGCCCCATAATACCCCGTTTATCACGATCAGAGCTGATTTCTGATGAATGTTCTCCAGGAAGTTCTCATCAATATCCTTGAAAATGATCTTATTCCCTACCAGGTCATAATCCCTGATATCTCTTATTACGTCCATAACATCTGAATAATCCCTGTAATGGTATGGGTCATATTTCTTGCGCATGATCGATGCGGTCCTTCTGAATCTTCCGGATCCGTACCTGAGGGAATAAATGAGATCAGGATCACCATAGGCAACGATATCTGTGATTTTTTCATAGTCAGTGTTTCTCTTCATCCTGTTGAAATCTTCCTTTAGTTTCTCCGAATACTCATAATCAATTACTGTTTTCATACTTGCTTTGCCAGTTGCATCGTAAGCTTCAACATTAAGATAGTTGAAATCAATAATGTCTGATCCAAACCGAACCCAGAACTGACCCTGATCATCAGTTTGTGTTTCAAATGATCTGTAACTTGGAATCGAAGTAATCCTGACTTTCGCCAATTGTGAAGGATTGTCCTTTTTATCGACAACTACCCCGGAAATCCCGTCCTGATTGAAATACTGTTCTGATTTGTCAGTAAGAGTGAGCACCCTGTTCCAGTCAACAATCCTGTGATCTGACGTAAGGATTTCCAGATCAGATATTTGTTTATCAGAGAGTGAAATGATTCGGGTTGTATCACATGGTATACCCTGCAATACCTGTCCGAAACTCATCATCTTGGCGTGTTCTGCCATCTGATCGAGTGAAACCGACAAAGCCAGGTCGACATATTCAGACGGACCGTTATATTCCAGTGATAATGTAACCCGTTGACGATTCCCGTAAACGCTCCGGTTGGAATGTATGGAAAGATCAGTATTTTTATCATGTATTCCGAGAAGCCTTTCCGCCATGACATTGCCCTCTGTGTCAAAAACATCAAGCTGCAGAATTCCTTCATCCAGATCATGAATTGGCAGGCCAACAATGCAGCTTCCGTTAAAATGTAATCTTTTGCTCCATACGATCTGACTGTTCATTACAGCCACCAGGTAGCAATTCTCAGGAGCCGCTTCAGATGATTGGATGGTGAATGTTGCAGAATCATCATCCATCTCAGACAGATTCATGATCACGCCGTGCTCCTGAGCGGCAGGCAAAGGATACAGCCTGTCCACGCCTTCCGGAATGATAATTTTCAAAAAAGTACTCTCGCTGTCAGGAATATACGAGAACATTCCCAAACCAGATGCATTCGATTGAACATCTGCAATTTTGTTGCCCGACCGGTCCACAATTTCCCCTTCGATCATCATGGGAAATCCAAAACGATCGTTTGCCTTAAAAGCGACTCTTGTATCCAGATTTCTGATCAGTTTCCGGCTCTCAGGAAAGAAAGATATTGCCGGAACAGAAGAGGACATGGGTATATAAACGGAATAAGTCCCTAAGTTCTTTCTTCTTTTCAATTGAATATTCAGCAAAAGTATCTCATCTGTTTCAGGAAGGATAACGGAAATCGCTCCATTTCCCTGTGCATCCGTTTCAGCCGTCCCCTTAATCAAATCTTTACGGAAGGTCGCGACCGAATAGTCAAAATCTGTTCGTGTCAATGGTGACCCTTCATGATCGGAAATGCTGATATAGGCATGCAGACTGTCTCCGGGATAATAGAAAAGTTCTTCGTAAAGGACTTCCACTTTCAGTCTCCTGTCGAAGTATTTGGTGATCAGGATTTCTTTGCGGAATGCTTCTACGGTGGGTTGGTTTTTCATCCAGCTTGTGTATGCTACCAGGTGATATTTGCCCGGTATCAATGTCTTCGGCAGGCTCAAATTACCGGTGGTCATATTGTTCACCAGAGGATAACGACGAAATGCTGTTTCTTCACCATTGTTGTTCAATAATTTGATATAAAAATCCTCACTGTAAGAACCGGTCCCTCCAGACGGTCCGGATGAAACAAAACCCTGGAACCAAATAACTTCGCCCGGCCGATAGAGATACCTGTCTGTAAACAGAAAGGCCTTTTCCGAGCAGAACAAATCATTATAACGTTTCAGCATAGCCTTCAGCCCGTTAATAAATCCATCTTCCTGTTTGCCCGGAGAAAATGATAAAACAAAAATGGATGCTGTAAACACAAACAACAGAAATGTATACTTATTGGTCAACTTTATCATGACTGTGATGTTTTATAATAATCATTCCTTCATTATTAGGTCAATAACCTCATTATTTTCGTCTGTATCTTTCTTGTAGCGATCTGCCTCTTTTTCTTCCTCGATCTTGATCAGCCTGATCTCTTCTTCTGTAAATAAGTTGTTTCTTCGACCCAGGCGCAATATGGTTCTTTCTATGGGTTCCTCCGGTATGATGATATTCTCGCTGCCCCAGAATTCGATATCTGTCTCTCCGATCTGTTCAACGAGAATGTCCCTGGGTTTGGAAGTTTCGTTAAATCTGAACCGGCTCACATCAGTTGTGTCTTTACTCGTAATGACAAATTCCGAAACAGATTCAAAAATGCTGTTGAACTTATCCTGGTCCTGATCTCTTCTCTGCCTTATACGTATCTGTATTTCACTTCTGGCGTTGCTCAGATTCCATTTGTTGCCGTAATATCTGTAGTATACTTCATAAAACACACCCGTCGGATTGGCACGGATGGTCCTCGGACTTTTCTTCACATAGTCCCGGGTATTGTAATTCAGGTTCTTTTCACTCATTTCAAAAGATGCACCCACAATGGCAAGGGATTCAACATCAATATAAAGCTGACCTTTATAGCAGGGATATATCACATCCTCCCGCTGGTCAAAGGATATTACATAGGTCGGCCTTTCATAATGAAGGATAATTCTTTCGACATTATACTCATAAAGGGCAAAATAATCTGCATCGAGAAAAGTGGGTAAATTTTTTACAATGTCAAGCTGGAAGCTGTTGTAAAGTCCACCCTGCACAATCAGATCAATATATGCCTTGTCGGCGGTATTGATCCATTTTCTCCCCTTGAACAACCTGACCTGATCCAGCCTGGTTGAAGTATATGCCTCTTTGAATATATTGATAACCGCTTCGGAAGATGATATGTTGTTTCCGTCCTGCCGTGTGGTCTCCCTGTAAAAAGCGGTTAATACGTTTTGCTGGTGATCATAGTTTACACGTATCTGCTCTATGGCCTTGGTAAGAATGTATATCGGATCCATGGGTTTGACAATAACTTCATCAATATGAACCATTTCAGAGGATAATCTGACGATAAGTGTTGCAGTATCCACAGTTGCCAATGGAGCTTTGTACATTTTATATCCGATGAAAGAAATTCCGATGGTATCATCATCTTCATAAGTTTTAAGCTTAAGTTCAAACCTGCCTGAAGCATTGGATATGGTTCCGATGCTTTTATTCAGGAGAAAGATATTTGCGAAGGACAGGGGTTTGCGGTTCCTGGCATCAATTACAAGGCCTTTTATCAACCTGTAATCGGCAACCGTCTCAGACTTCCTTGTTAAAGGAATTAGCAGGACCTTATTGTATTGTTCAACAAACTGAATGCTGTCAAAGCGAAAAATCTCACCCAGATGCTTACCGACACTTTGCCTCTTTTGCGATACGGACGCAATTCTGTGAACCTGTATCTGTGAAGTATACGTGAAGGAGAAATTCGCCTTCCGACTGATCTCTTTCAGCAAAACGTCGATCTCGCCTGTCGTTTGTGACAGGTTTACCTCCCGTTCGAGAATGCTTTTTTGCTGGGCCCGGACTTGTGTGCCAACCAGCAGGAACAGCGAAAAAAGGACGGGAAAGATGCGTTGGTATGTTTCCCGCAGGATCATAATCGGTGAAGGTTATCTTCTGACCGAGAGTGATCCTCCGGTAGTGTCAAAAACAAGTCCGGCAACCTGTTCCAGTTCATC
The DNA here is from genome assembly GCA_016926205.1 of Bacteroidales bacterium. GTDB lineage: Bacteria > Bacteroidota > Bacteroidia > Bacteroidales > UBA10428 > UBA5072. The sequence continues at coordinate 69,239 of JAFGPB010000099.1, read as the reverse complement.
GAGTATTTCACTCAAGGGTTGGTTCTCAAATTCGGCAGTTACTTTCTCAGTAACTTCAGCTTCAATGGAAAGGTTCTTCCGGAAATAATGTGCAATATCAACCAACGCTGAATCAAGCGGTGTTTCATCAAATATAAGAAGTCTTGTTTTCCAGGACAGGTTGTTGACATCGATTCCATCCCTGATTTTAAGCTCTTTATTGGCCAACATGTAACCCGACTGGTTTTTGGAAATCTGGATCTGGCTGTTGCTGTTATCAACGGGTGATAATGTTACCGTACCGTCAATGACAGAGACTTTAACAACTCCATCTTTTTCATAAATGCTGAAAGTGGTACCCGTAACTTCAACGACAGATTCTCCGGTATATACCCTAAAGGGTAAAGTGTGACCGGGTACCACATCAAACAGTCCTTCTCCCTCAAGAATCACATCACGACTTGAACGGTTGAAATCATCCCGGTATACAAGTGATGAACCAACGTTCAGATTTATTACCGAGCCATCCGGCATATAAACTTCTTCAACATTACGATCAGCCCTGTATGTATAGATTTTAACCGTCTGAAATTTCTGACTGGTAAGAACTTTATAAAAACCATAACCGAGACCAACGGCAATGATCAGTACTGCAGCTATCCGGGACAGAACCATCGGAAACGCAATCTGTTCCGAACCAGCAGACATGGTCACACGCATCCTTGACCTCACTGTCTTCCAGTCGCCCGCCAAATTGATCTGCTCAAACTTTCGGGCATTCTCAGACTCATTCCAGATCTTACGGATTCTCGCCTGTTCATCAGTCCTGTTAGATTCGTTGTTGATCTGATTCATATACGTCTGATATTCAATGTTTTTTGCCTTATTTTCAAGCATTTTTATGATTGCTTTGTAAGGCATTTTAAGTACATCCATGACTCATTATATTATGACATATAAATTAACAAATACACTTATTCATGTAATAATTCAAATCTCCAATTTAATGGATCTTAAATGGTTACAATCTGCGTTATTCATGATCAAACAAATGTTTTTATATTATCACAAAAGATAAAACCAGTCAAATCTCAAATCCTGCAAGTCTTTTCCGCAATATCTTCAATGCCTTGCTGATTTGCGTCTCAACGGTGCGTTTTGACAGGTTCAGCATTTGGGCAATTTCCTCATTCTTAAGGCCTTCAAACCGGTTCATCTTGAAAATCTGCCGGCATTTAACAGGCAATTCTTCAATGATTGCATATATTTTGTGTTGCAAATCAAGGGTCATGATTTCCTTTTCGGCATCCTCATCCAGTTCATTTTCAATTCTCATGTTATTGACATGCTTTTCGTGGATGTTGCGTTGATTCAAATAGTTTATGCAGGAATTATATACCGAACGGTACAGATATGATTTTATGGATACATCAATAGATATCGTAAGTCTTTTCTCATAAAGTCTGACAAAAAAATCCTGAACGATTTCACGGGCAATATCGATATCGGAGACATATTTTACAGCGAACAATACAAGTGCAGCATAATATTGCCTGAACAACGACTCATATGCAGCGATATCCCCTGATTTCAGGGATGAAATTTCCTTATTTTTATAATTTTTCAATTAAAACGAAATCATTGAAAACATATGCTGTTGATTCGGTTAAATTACTCTATTTAGACGGAACATAGAAACACCAGCACCATTTTTTCAGGGATCCGTGCAAAACCTTTCATCCTGATATCACATAATGGTTGATTGCATGTCCGAAGAAACCAAAATTCGCAGGTTTAATTATATTTGGAGAAAATTGCCGCATACCGGCAGATCATCCGTTTAGTATCAGGTACACACATGAAGGCAGCATTCATGAAATACGCAATATTGTTCCTCAAAGGTATCGGTATGGGAGCCGCAAATATCATTCCGGGTGTCTCCGGCGGTACCATAGCCCTGATCACAGAAATATTTGAAGATTTGATAGTGTCAATTAAATCAATTGACCTCACTGCGTTAAAAATGTTGTTTACCGGCCGGATCAGGGAATTTCAGGAAAGGACCGGTTTCCTGTTCCTTGTTGTTGTTTTCGGGGGGGCTGCAGCCGGTATATATACTCTGGCCTTTGTTCTTGAACCTTTGTTTCGCGATTATCCCCATTTTGTATGGGCCTTCTTTTTCGGTCTTATCCTTGCTTCTGTTTATTTTGTCGGACGCAAGATAAAAAAGTGGTCAGCCGGTGTGATCCTGATTTTTTTCGCCGGCACATTGATAGCCGTTTTCGTAACGGTTGTGCTCAGACCTGCCAGTGAGAACAATGCCATCTGGTATGTATTCCTGTGTGGCATAGTAGCCATTTGCAGCATGATACTTCCCGGATTATCAGGTTCTTATGTATTGCTACTGATGGGCAATTATGAGCTTGTCATGATCCATTCCGTAAAGAATATGGACTTTCAGGTGCTCATTCCTTTATTGCTGGGAGCTTTTTTGGGACTGATCGCTTTTTCCCGCTTACTGGCCTGGATCTTTAAAAATTACAGGGACCTGACCATTGCCATACTGACAGGTTTTATTTTTGGTTCACTCGGGATATTGTGGCCATGGAAGCATGAAATTGCACTTAAATTACAGGACAGCAGCGAAAAAATCATGGGTTATGAATGGTATATACCTGGTACAGTCAGTTTTGAGGTAGTCTTCTGCCTGTTTCTGATGATAGCCGGTTACTGTATGATATGGCTTATTGAGCATCTGGCAAAAAAGAAGAAGATCATTGACTCCTGAACTGCGGTTCCTGGTTCCTTTTCTGCAGCGCGCTTATCCCGATTATCGCCGTCATGATCATGATTCCGCCTGTAATGATATGCCATGAAAGCTTGTCGGAAAAAAACAAAACCCCCAGCAAAGCAGAAAACAATATCCTTGATGAGGATATCATGGATCCGGTTCTTGCATTTACATACTTATAGCCCATGGTAAGGAATACCTGACCTGCCACGCCTGAAACACCTGATGCAATGAGAAGTACAAACTCAGAATCCTGAGGCATCACAAAGAAAGGTATCATGATCAGACCATTGCACACTGTGCCCAGTACCATGAGATAAAAAACGATCAATACTGTGGAATCATAAAGTCTTGCAAACGAGAGTGCAATTATGGCAAAGGCGGCAAGAATACCAGACAACAGGCCGATAAGATCTCCCGTTTGAATTCTGGAAAAATCCGGATTCATTACCAGAGTTATACCTGCCATTGCAGAAATGAGAAAAATGACTGCTGATTTATGTGCCTTCTGAATTCTGAACAGAGGTGCCAGGATAAAGATGAATACAGGATAGGTCATATTCAGCATATTGGCTTTGGTTACGGAAGTTTTCTCTACTGCGTAAAAAAAAGCAATCAGGGCAGCCAAACTGAAAAGTGCCCTGACGAAGACCAGGACAGGTCTTTTCGGACGAAATGAAGCATTTGTTCTGACCATGTATACCAGAGTAACAAATGTTCCGATGAGCACCCTGAAGAAAGTGATTTCAATGGGCGGTATGTCAGAATTGCTGGTAATGAATTTCACGAACACGGTTGCCAGGGCAAAACTGAATTCGGCCGATACAAGCAAAAGCACACCTTTATACATATCGATCCTTTAGTCTTTGAGAGATCCATTCACAACTTAAACACGAACCGTTTACCCTGCCAGGAATTCCTTTCTTCAAGAAGTCTTTCAAATTTCATCAGGACAGTGTCGTACCGGGGACCCCATGACGGCAGGAAGGCATAACGCGGAGGCGTTTCAGCTGCAACTCTTTCAATGATAAATCCGGGATTGAGCAGTTCAATGTAATCGGCTAAAAATTCCAGGTAGTCCTCCATGCCAAACAAATGAAAATCGCCAGGATTCTTTAAGTATTCCTGTTCCATGGCAGTACCCCTGAAAATCTGCAGCTGATGAAATTTGATACTGGTCAGGGGCAGTTCCGAAACAATCCCGGCACTCTGGAGCATCTCATCGCGTGTTTCACCCGGAAGGCCGAAAATCATGTGTCCGCCTGCCCGGATTCCTCTTGCGGCAGTCATCCTTATTGCCCTGGCGGTATCTTCAAATGAATGACACCGGTTGACCCGTTCAAGGGTCTTATTGAAAACCGATTCGATTCCGTATTCAATCATCACATAATATTGATCTGATAAAGCCCTGAAAAGCCCGAGTTTTTCATCGTCCACACAATCCGGACGGGTAGCCACAACAATTCCAACGATCCCCTCGATACCAAGGGCTTCATTGATCAGGTCTGTCAGTCTGCTGACCGGAGCGTGTGTGTTTGAGTATGCCTGGAAATACGCCACATAATTACAGGCTCTTTTGTACCGCTTCCGGTGAAATTCAATACCTTCGGCAATCTGCTGTCTCACAGGTCTGGCAGGATCACAATAAGAAGGATTAAAAGCATCGTTCAGGCAAAAAGTACACCCTCCCCTGCCCTTTGTTCCATCACGGTTGGGGCAGGTAAATCCGGCATCTATTGCGAGTTTCTGAACACGGCTGCCATAGATCCCGCGCATATGGTCAATATAACTGTTGAATCTTCTTCTGTGACTCCCACCAAAATCCATATCATGCTATTTTCTTCACTGTGCCGGCCTCAACATACCAGAGATAACCCTCCACCTGTTCGTACCCCATGGCTTTCAATATTTCAGAATATCCCTTTACCTGCAATTCATCCTGTCTGCGGAAGGATCTGCCGAATTTAAAATCAATGATGACAGCCCTATTATCCCTTACCAGCACACGGTCAGGTCTTTTCACAAGACCGTCCGGAAGTATGATTTCAGCTTCTGTAAGGACTTTCCAGTCGCCTGTAAACCAAGATAATACCTGAATATCATTCAACAGTTCCCAGGAATGCTTTAACAGCCTTTCACCCGATTTCCTGTCGATCTTACCCTGAATGCAGATTCTCTGAATGGATGCGGGTATGTCATCCGGACAAACGATCCTGCTGAATATCTCATGCATGATCTTACCCTGATTTACGGGACGGGACAACCGTCCTGTTGTTGCATCAAGATACAGGCTGCCCTGATAGGCAATGCGAATCTTCTCCGCCACGGTTTCGTACGGTTCAAAGGGATCTTGGATGAGTGTCAGCACTGGATCCTTTTTCGTATCTGCTTTACGTTCCTTTATCGGCAGACTTCCGTATCGGAAGATTCCCGCATTCCGATCAAAATGCTTCTGAAAATCCAGCTTTGCAGTTGCATCTGGGGTTGACGGTCCGGCATTTTCCAATACGCGACTTATAAGGTCAGATACATCAGTCAGCCTGTCGTTTCCTGGATCCGGACAATATGCGAAGAGACCATGACGTGCCCGGGTAAATGAAACGTACAAAAGATTCAGGTTGTCAACATATTGTCTGCGTAATTCTTTATAATATTCCTGGGCGAAATGGGTATTCCTGAGCCGCTGAGAATAATAGACAGGCAGAACGTCGAAATTGCCGCCGAAAACATTTCCGGCATCACACCATACTATGGTATCCTTTCCTGGATTGATCCTCCAGTTGCAATAGGGTAAGATCACAACATCAAATTCAAGTCCTTTCGCCTTGTGGATCGTCAATATCCTGACCGCCTCCTGGCCTGCCGGAGCTGCAACAGACCTTTTCATTCCGGTTTCCTGCCAGAATTCCAGAAAACGGACAAGATCAGATGCATGCCTTTTGGAGAACTCCAGGACAAGATCCTGAAATGCCTGAATGTATGCAATTTCACCTTCAAACCGGTCAAGCCCGAACAGACGCATCAATTGCTGGATGGTCTCCGTCAGCGAAATCCTACCCTGAAATTCGGCCAGCATGAAGAATTCACGGGGAAGTATCTTAGTGAAAATATCGTTCCATGATGCTTTTGTATTATCCGGTACGTCAAAGTTGCGGTCCGGATTTCCATCCCTGATATAATTCAGATAATCCGAGAGGATCAGGTATTTGTTTACCTCATCGTCCGGATGTGCAATATATTTGAGCAGGGCAATGATAAAACCAATTAAGGATGAGCTGCCCAGACGCAAAGCATCATCCGATATGACATCAAACCGGTGCAATCCGTCACCATATTTGTTGTTGTGATCAATCAGCATAGCGGCCAGTTGTTCAGCTTCGCTGTTTTTTCGTACAATAATTGCAATCTGACTTAATGCATAACCTTTATCCTGCAGGTCACAGAGGTGCTGAATAAGTTTCGAGGATATGATTTCGTCATAGGTTCTTTTCTCATCTTTCCTGATGATATCTATCTGAACCAGACCGGATTCATCCCGCTCCTTTCCTTGTTTTTGACCAACATCTGAATAGACATTCAGGATGGATGTACTGTCAGGGTCCCGGGAATCAGGTCCGGATTCCTTAAGACTCTCATCATAAGCATCCTGCATTATGGCTGCAGCGAGCATAAAAAATGAATTGTTGAATTCAATGATCCGGTTGTCTGACCTCCAGTTTTCATGCAATGTGCAAATTTCAAGGCTTTCGTTCCGGTAATCCTGTTGTATTCCTTCGGCAAGTATCTCCCAGTTGCTGTTACGCCAACGGTAAATTGATTGTTTTACATCACCCACAACCAGATTGTCAAAATCCTGTGAAAGACTGTTGCTGATGAGTGGCCTGAAATTCTTCCATTGCATCATGGATGTATCCTGAAATTCATCGATCATGAAATGGTAATACCAGTAACCCGTCTTTTCATAAATAAACGGTGTGTCATTATCACGGATGATCCGGTTTAAGAAAATGGCTGCTTCACTCAGCAGAAAGACATTGTTTTCATTGCAGTAATCAGATGAAAGCCTGATTAAATCAGATAAGATTCCCAATGTGAAAAGATTCTTCAGGATCACATCTGCCGTCTGATAATCTTTATTCCTCTGACTGTAAAACCCGACAGCCTGTTGCATGAATGACTGCAGTCCGTTATGAAATAACGACTCGATCACTTCTTTTTTAGAGGAAGTCCTGGTATACCATCTTTTAACATCAGCTGCAGCTTCCACGGCACTTGCAGCAGGTTCTTTAAATTCCCCCCCAGCGATCCGGTAAAGAAAACCCGCAGGTCCTTTATCCTTTCTGGAAAAATCATCAATCGCGAGGTTGTAAGATTCTATGAATTCCACTGCCTGCCTTCCGATTGCCGTGTACTCTTTCCGGCATGTTTCAATTATGGCATGAAGTGATGACTGGTAATCTCCAAGAGCACTCCGATCGTAAAAAACACTGCCCAGCTTCTCCTGATGACCAAAGAATGCTTCCCGGAATATTTCCTTGCCCAGCCTTGTCATGCTGTCTTTGAAATTCCAGTTTTCCCCCTGTTCTATCAGGGTTTCAGCATAGCGAATAAGCCATTCCAGCAAGGATTTATCATTTTCAAGTTCTACCAGCAGTCTTTCAATCAGAACGGCAATCACAGCGTCCGTATCCAGTTCTATCATGTAACCGCTTTGGATCCCAAGCTCTTTTGTAAAGGAACGTATGATCTTCTGAAAAAAGCTGTCGATTGTACTGATTGAAAACCGTGAATATTGGTGGAGTATTTTTTTCAGCACAATCCGGGCTTTATTGCGCACAGCGGCTTCATGAAGACCGGTTTTTTTAATCAGTTCCTGCAGTTGTCCGCTCTCCCTTCCTGAAGAAAGATAAAACAATTCCTTTATGATCCGGCTTTTCATTTCTTCAGTTGCTTTATTCGTGAAAGTTACCGCAAGGATATGCATAAAATAATCCGTATCCCTGAAAAGCAGACTCAGGAACTCGTTCGTAAGACTGAATGTCTTTCCCGAACCGGCAGATGCACGTATTACCTTCAACTGTGACATAACACTGAACCGGGAATGAAAATTACCACATTTTAATGAATATCATCGTTCAAAAGCCAGGAATGTTCCGGGTTTTTGCTTCAGGAAAAATGCATCCGGAACCATTGACCAAAATAATTAAGAATTCGATTGGTTATGACCCGGGATTTCACTAAATTGATTCTCCGACAAAAGTATATCAATCAAATGAATATCGGTAGCGCAATAAAAGAAGAAATCAAAAGCTTTGTCTTGAAAGACATTGATGAAACCATTGTTATGGCCCATTCTGATCCGTTCTGGAAAAGCCTCAGGGATAAGGGCACCGAAATATGGCTTGATACGGGTGATATTGAGGATGCAGGTTCTCTGTGGTCTGAAGAAATGACCGCATTAACCACAAACAACACATTGCTGAACAAGGAAATCCAGAAAGGTATGTACGATGATTATATCGCACAGGCAAAAAGAATCGTAAAAGACCTTTCCCCGAAACAACAGATCACCGAAATAGCCTTTATGTTAAATGCAAGGCACGGATTTCGGCTTGTCAGAAGATTTGGAAGTTTGGTAAGCGTGGAGCTGCATACGGATCTGGCACATGATTTTGCGGCTACGGTCAATTACGCTTTGCGGCTGTTTGAAATATGTCCAGATCATTTTCTGATCAAGGTACCCTTTACGGCAACCGGCTTGCTTGCTGCAAGATATCTTGGTGAGCGAGGTGTGAAAATCAACCTTACCCTTGAATTCAGCGCCCGGCAGAATGCATTCGCGGCACTTGTTGCACGACCTGCTTATGTCAATGTGTTTTTGGGAAGGATCGGCGCATATTTCAAAAACAACGATCTCGGAAGTGAATTTGGTATAGGTGAGCGCACCACCCTTGCAACGCAGAAACTCGTAAATAAGCTTTCGTCTGAATCCGGGTATCAGACACGACTGATCGCTGCGAGCATACGGACTGCAGAACAGGTTGAAAACCTGACCGGCGTGGATACATTGACCATACCGGTAAGAATTGCGGCAGAAAGCTGTAAAAAGAAACTCCCGGGTTCATATTCTTTCGTTTCGGACCGTGATTTTCCTGTTGTGTTCGGCCGACAGGCTGAAGGTTGCCATTTTGAGAAACTGTGGGAAGTCACTGAAAATGAGCTGCTTCTTGCAAATGAATTCAGCAGGGATCCTCCCAAAAGCGGCATTGAGCTCATCAACCTGGCCCATCAGTCAGGATGCGGAGATTTGTTCCCCATACTCGCAGAAGAAGACCTGAATCAAATTGCAAGGGACGGTAAAATACCGGTACACAGCCACTGGGAAAAACGCATCCGGTCGGGTGAACTCGCTCTCGATGCATTGTTGAATCTGGCCGGACTGGCAAGCTTTGCAGCGGACCAGACCAGTCTGGATAACCGGATCGCAGGCATTTTATTGAAATAATACGGAAGCCGGACAAGCTTCACAATTTAATTCTATTACCGGTTAAACCAGGATACCGTAAAGGATCATTAAAACCAGCAGCGTTCAAAGACCGAGTACATCCAGACCCTGCTCAAAAACAATATCTACGGGGATGTCCTGATCTTCAATACGTTGAAGAGAACTTTTCAGCTGTCCGTCAATAATTCCATATGTTTCTATCAGCTCACCCGCTTTGTCATAATCCCCGTCACCCTGAATTGTGATGATCAGATTGGAAAGAGACAAAACAGCCTCCTGCATTTTACCAAAATCAACGGCATAATGTCCGTCATCCGTTATGCGGAATGCCTCCTGTTCCCTGAAGTAATTAAACCTTATCAGGTTGGCTCTGCCATGGGCACTGGATGCGCCGAAACGAACCGACCTGAAAATACCGGTAAGAAACGTCGTATAGGAATCCATCAGATCGACCTCCGTCACCCCCATTTCATTAAGCTTCGTAACAAGGTATAAGCCCAGAATGTCCGCTTTGCTTTCCTCAATCGTCGTGTAATGTTCCTTTAAAGCTTCACGCACTGTGCCCTTTCCGTTTATTGTATGGTTGCATCCCAGTCCGTGTGCGATCTCATGAAACATTGTATTCGTAAAAAATGCATCAAAGGTTATATGTCCCCGGTCACTTTCAGAGATGAGCTCATATCCAATGGGAACCAAAATTTCATCAAATTTTGCCTGCATTGCATTTTTTAACTGTAACCGCCGGCTGCCCTTTGCCTGCTGCACACGTTCATCATTAGGAAGGTTTATGGCTATTGTCTTGGACCCTGCATTGCAATCACCCGCATAATATATTGCATCATAGACTCCAAGATCGGAGCTGCTCCCCGGAATCTCTGACTTATATACTCCATCGACCGGCAACTGCTCCTGAAGCAGAGGCAGTAAAGCTTCATATTTCGACAACCTTTCAGTCCATTCCAGATCCTTTATCAAAATGAATGCTTCATGTGATGCCTTATATCCGAACAACTGGTCTTCATAAGTTTCAATGGGGCCCACTACAAAATCGATGATATTTTCTTTCATCTCCATCCAGGCCATGTCACTCATATAATAATTGTCAGAAAGCAATGCTTCTGCCCTGAGCTTCAGATATTCTTTAAATCCGGGGTCATCAGCCAGGGCGGCTGCTTCAAGGATTAACCCCGAGGCTGTTTCCACCTGGTCCCTGAAGGCCTCGTGGTAAGGTACAACCCGAAGTTTTCCTTCAACATCCCTTCGGATCAGAGTATAGGAGCTGGTTTTTCCCGCACCATCGAAACTCTCAAATTCTTCCTTTGTCAAACCCGCCGGATAAAAATTTGCTCCCGGCGGTTTCGGTCCGAAACCTTCTGCAAACGGACGGTTGTCATTTAAACGTTCCCATGGACCGTAATTTATTGTTCCAAGCTGTCTTTCAGCATTGTTATCCAGACTTTCCAAAAAAGCGTTCCGGTCGCCGAATGCTTCCATCCAGAAAATTTCATCCATGATCTGAGCTGCTTCAATCAGTATGGGTATCATTTTCTTCTGGTTTTCAGACAATACCGAAAGATCGGTTGTCAGTCTGAATGTAGCGAAATCATTCAGTTTCATAATTAAAGAATCATTGGTTTGCACATTTCTTTCGGAGGAGGCAGGATTGCATCCTGGCAGGATGATGCACAAAAATGCTGTTAACACGTTGAATAGTATTGCTCTCATAAATTTTTGTTTTAGTTCTCACTTTTTTTTGAAAAGATTTTGAAATGAAAGATCCCGGTCTTCTGCAACAAATAGGACAATGAGACAACCAGTACACCGAGACCATATTTTATACTGTCTGAAAAATTAATTGATGAAGCATCATCAGCATATTGAGTGGGACAGGTAATTTCAGCAACCTCGAATCCCGCATGAAAAATTTGTGCAAGGATCTGGTTGTCAAAGACAAAACCTTCCGCGTTCACCTGGTAGTTGATCGTTTCCAGGACAATTCTGGAGTATGCTCTGAAACCTGTATGGTATTCAGACAGTTTCTGGTTCATGAGCAGATTTTGCACAAAAGTCAGGATCCGGTTTGCCGCATATTTGTAGACAGGCATACCTCCATTCAATGCTCCTTTCCCAAGTATTCTCGATCCGAGAACGACTTCGTACACACCGTTCGCTATCAGGTAACACATGGAATGTATCAGTCGCGGTGAATACTGGTAATCAGGATGCAGCATCACGATGATATCCGAGTTCAATTCCAGGGCCTTCTTATAGCATGTTTTCTGGTTTGATCCGTAACCCATATTCTGCATATGCGGAATGATGTGTTTGATGCCCAAAGTCTTTGCTTTTTCCAAAGTATTGTCCTCACTCAAATCATCAACCAGGATCACGTGATCGACAATGTCGAAAGGGATTTCATGGTATGTCTTTTCCAGGGTTTTTTCTGCATTGTATGCGGGTAGGACGACGGTGATGGTTTTGTTGTTTATCATACTGCAAAGTAAGCAGTTTTATCGATATTTTCCCCCGGTCAACCGTCAACATATCTTAATGACAGGTTTCCAAGGATCGTACCTGAAAGTTCCTGAGTTCCGGACGCCGGGACCATTCAGCCGGTTTATGACTGAAGCTGAAAACAGGAGGGTTTGTCGGTAAATAAATCCCAAACTTATATTTGTGTTGCAGAAGTCAACGGGAAGCTCTTAATTTGGAAGAAATTATTTGCGAAAGCATCAATACATCAAACCATGCAAAATACAATATTGGGTCTGGATCTTTTCCATGCGACCAGTTTTAATGAACTGCTTCTGAGATTCGCGATCAACAGCAGTGTCATACTGGTCATTGTAAGACTTCTTTACTATCCTATTGCCAGACGAAAGGACTATCTGTTCAGTTTTACGCTTGTATCCACACTGGTATTTCTGCTATGTTATCTGCTGGAAAGCGTCGAACTGCAGCTGGGATTTGCTTTCGGCATGTTTGCCATCTTTGGCATACTCCGTTTTCGTACCAATCAGATCCCCATCAAAGAAATGACCTATTTGTTTGTTCTGATCGGGATTTCCGTGATCAATGCCCTTGCAGGGGATACATTCAGTTTTATTGAGCTCGTATTCACCAACCTTGTCATCATCATTATCGTTTACGGACTGGAAAAACTGTGGCTTCAGCAAAATGAATTCTCACAAACCATTATCTATGATCACCTGGACCTGCTCGTCCCTGAAAAACGTCAGGAGCTCATTGAGGACTTAAGGAAGAAAACAGGACTGGAAATCAACCGGTTTGAAATCAGACGCATCAATTACACCACCCGAAGGGCACGTATAGTGATCTATTATCGTGATCTCACTGCCCCGTCAGGGGATGAATCACAGAACACCGGATGAATTCATAAGAGCAGCGTCTCTCTCTGTGCCGGCATCATGTGTTTACCGGTGGCAGTTCTACCGGCACGCCCGCAGACGGGCTTTATGATTCCGGAACCTATTTACCTGGCAGAAAATACACAAGTTTCACCATTACGGATAACGTTACACGAATATATCAGTAAAAGAGCAGGTTAAGCAGCGTTTCAAAGCGATTTTACGGATATTTGTCAGGTTTAACACACGATAATTGGTATCTTTGTTAGTTAACAAATCCTGATCCCCGGCAGTAACATCCGGGATTCTGCATGAACTAAATTGCCGGTATCATGAAAAGACTCATTATCATTTCAAACCGTTTGCCCGTCAGTATAACAGATAACGAAGAGGGTATCAGTTATACAAAAAGTGTGGGCGGACTCGCTACAGGTCTTGATTCACTTAATTTTCAGACAGAGATGCACTGGATCGGATGGCCCGGTATTCATCCTGATGATGCAGGCAAAAAACAAAAAATATCCCGTGATCTCAAGAATCAGAATATCCATCCCGTATTCCTGTCAGCCGAGCAGATCAGTTATTACTATGAAGGCTATAGCAACAGTACCATCTGGCCGCTTTTCCATTATTTCTTCGTATATACCGAGTACGATGCCAGGTTCTGGGAAACATACAAAAGCGTGAACCAGCTATTTCTGGAGGAAGTGAAAAAAGTTGTGCAACCTGATGATCTCATCTGGATCCATGATTATCATCTGATGCTCCTGCCGGGAATGTTGCGGGATCATTTACCCGATTGCCGCATCGGATTTTTCCTGCACATACCATTTCCTTCATACGAATTGTTCAGGGTTCTGCCTGAAAGGGCAGAAATATTGCAGGGTTTGCTTGGTGCTGATCTGGTAGGCTTCCATACATTCGAATACATGCGCCACTTCATCAGTTCGGTTTACAGAATCCTCGGGCTTGAATTTACCGTCAATGAAACAATCCACAAAAACCGGCCTGTAAGGGTTGACAATTTCCCTATGGGAATTAATTATGACCTCTACCACAACATTGCAGAAGATCCGGAGACCAGGATGCATATTGAACGTTATTCACAACAGTTTAAGAATAAAACAATCATCTTTTCGGTCGACCGGCTGGATTACAGCAAAGGAATCCTGCACAGGCTGCAGGCCTATGATCGTTTTCTCGAAACCTATCCGGTATACAGGAAGAATGTGGTGCTGATCCTTCTTGTCGTTCCTTCCCGGGACAATGTGGAAAAGTATCAGGATCTGAAGACCAAAATCGACGAGTATGCCGGATACCTGAACGGCAAATACAGTGATATTAACTGGGCACCCGTGCATTACCTTTACCGGTCCTTTGACATCAAACACCTTTGTGCTTTGTATTACATCTCAGATGTTGCCCTTGTAACTCCTCTCAGGGACGGGATGAATCTCATTGCAAAGGAATACGTTGCCACCAAAAAGAACAAACCGGGTGTTTTAATCCTGAGTGAGATGACCGGTGCGATCATTGAATTGAATGAAGCCCTGCGTGTGAATCCCAACAATATTGAAGAAATCAAGGATACCCTGTTCTTTGCGCTGAACATACCGGAATCCGAGCAAATACAGCGGCTGGAGAAAATGCAGCAAGTGCTCAGCCGGCAGACAAATGCCAGATGGACAAGTGATTTTTTCTCCGAGCTTAATAATATCGGACTGATCCGGAAAAAGATCAGCGGGAAATACATCGATGCCGGTAACCGGAATTCAATCATCAATGCATACCAGAATAAAAGAAAAAGACTGTTCCTTCTTGATTATGACGGAACTCTTACAGGATTCGCAAAAGATCCGTACAAAGCCGTACCGGATGAAAAGCTGAAGATCCTGATCAGTCAGCTCATCGCATCTTCCAGAAACAAGGTCGTGATCATTTCAGGAAGGGACAGGAAATTCCTTGAACAATACTTTCCCCAGTCAGAACTCATTCTGGTTGCTGAACACGGTTCATTCATCCGAAAACAGGGAAAATGGACCAGAAAATTCAGCAGGCAGAAGCATGCATGGAAGGAAGAGATATCTGAACTGATTCAACCCATAACGGACAGGACACCCGGTTCATCAATCGAAATTAAGGAAGCTTCCATTGTGTGGCATTACAGGAAGACAGACCTGTGGCTGGCAGATCTCCGGGTCAAGCAACTGCTGGACACATTGATATACCCCTGTACCCGACTGAAACTTCAGATTATGAAAGGAAACAAAATCGTTGAAATCAAGTATCCCGGTGTCAACAAAGGAGCCGCTGCAATCTCAATGCTTGATTTTTTCCCGTCCGATTACATTCTTGCAGCTGGTGATGATACCACTGACGAGGATATGTTTATGGTGCTTCCGGATAAAGCCATTACCATTAAAATCGGGGGATATTCACAAAATGCAAAATATTATCTGCATTCCCACAATGAATTCATTGAATTCCTTGAATGTCTGACACAGGATAAAACAAGCCTGACCTGATGGAAAATCTCAACTATGGACTGATCGGCAACTGTAAAAGTGCGGCATTGATATCAATGGACGGAGCCATTGACTGGTGTTGTCTGCCTGAGTTTGATTCACCTTCTGTTTTTGCCAGGATACTGGACGAAAAAACCGGAGGATCCATGCAAATATTGCTGCGTGAAGACTACAGGTCATCTCAGAGCTATCTGAAAAACACCAATATATTGCACACAATTTTTACCGATGGAAGCAATTCCTTTGAAGTCCTTGATTTCATGCCCCGTTACAAAACCGAGTATAACCAGTATTTCACACCTCCGGAAATCTACCGTTATATCAGGATTTTGTCAGGGACACCTGCAGTCAGATTTAAATATGATCCGAAGCTCAATTATGCTTCAGGAGAAACGCAGCATGTTTTAAAAAGCGACTGCATCAAGAGTTATATTTCGGGTTCAAGATATGAATCCGTCTATCTGTATACTTCATTTCAGTTACAGGATATCCTGGAATCCAATGAAATCACGTTAAAGAATTCAGGATACATCCTGATCTCATACAACGAGAAACTCATCGATATCGATCTCAACCGTGTATACCTTGAATACCAGAGAACCAAGGTCTACTGGCTGAACTGGATCAATCGTTCCCGGGACTACCCTCTATACAACGATTTGATAAACAGAAGTTTACTTGTATTGAAACTGCTGTCGTATCAGGGTTCAGGAGCAATATTGGCGGCACCGACAACTTCACTGCCGGAGACCATTGGCGAAAGCAGGAACTGGGATTACCGTTTCTGCTGGCTGAGGGATGCATCCCTCACATTGAATACACTGGTCAGGCTGGGCCATTTTTCCGCAGCACGCCGGTACATGACCTATCTTAAAAATATTATCAAATCCAAGGATGAGCACTTTCAGATCATGTACGGGATCCGGGGAGAAAGGACGCTTGATGAAAAAATACTCGGACATCTTTCCGGATACATGCATTCCAGACCCGTACGCATTGGAAATGCAGCATATCTTCAGATTCAGAATGACATATACGGGTTTTTGCTCGATTTGATCCTGCAGTACTACCAATATTTTTCGGGAACACTGGATGAAATGGAGGACATCTGGTCGATTACCCGCAGCCTGGTCCGGACCGTTTCCAATGTCTGGAAAAATCCCGACCACGGTATCTGGGAGATCCGTCAGGAACCCAGACATTATGTCTTTTCAAAAATCCAATGCTGGGTTGCGGTCGACCGGGGCATAAAGATCGCCCGGATGCTCCACCGTACGGAATACATTGCGGAATGGGAAAAAACTGCAAACCAGATCCGCCATGATATTATGAGCAGGGGGTGGAGTAATAACAAAAAGTCCTTTGTACAGGTATACGGCGGGGAGAATCTGGATGCGTCCCTGTTGCTGGTCGAAGACAGCGGCTTTCTGAAAGCGGACGATGAACATTATGTTAACACCGTTCATGCTGTTAAAAAAGAGTTGCTGAGGGACGGACTGATGTATCGTTACAAACATGCCGACGGTCTTGGCCTGCCACATTCATCTTTCACCATATGTACCTTCTGGCTGGTCAGCAGCCTCTATAAAATCGGAATGAAGGATGAGGCAAGGGAGATCTTTGAAAAAACCGCATCCTGTGCAAACCATCTGGGATTACTGAGCGAGGATATCGATTTCAGTTCCCGGAGGCTGCTCGGTAATTTTCCTCAGGGATATTCGCATATTGCACTGATCCAATCAGCGATCCTGTTCTCAGATGAAACTGTTAAACCTTCATTTGTAAAACCCTGAAGCCCTCGCGGCAGGTCTTCCCGGTTTGTGTAACGGGCGATCCGGGATATGTACCGGACTGCCGGCAACGGATCAGCTTTCCTGATCTTTCTTGTTCATCGCTCTGCAAAAGAGTGTAAGTTTGTATATGCTGAAGAGAAAAAGACTTGGATTGTTGCCTGACATGTTACGGTACAACGCATTGGACAATCCGTCAAAAATATTCAGGAAGGTTTTTGTCAGTCCGTATCTCTTCAGGAAAGCATAATACCTCAGGATTCTGACATCATCATAATGTTTTTTGTCAATCTTGCCGGATTTGACCAGTTTCACCAGATTTTCAATGCTTTCACTCATCTTGATTAGAAACTCACCGGCAGCTTCAACTCCTATGTGGATCAGGGGATTCTGAATATGCACTATGGGAATGTTTCTTTTTTTTAGTTCAAGACCGAAAAGGGTATCTTCATGGCCGTATTTTACAATACTTTCATCAAACTGAATCTGCATCAGAATTGACCTGGGGATCATGAAATTGTTGGTCATAAAGGACCTGTATGGATGTTTGGCCCTGATTTTTGCAGGTATCTGTTCGCGGCTCAGTCCGTAGAGCCACCTCAGAAAGTATTCAGGTTCCTCGGGCTGCTCAGGCTTGTATGCCCGACCCCCGCAAACGACAACTTCATGACCGACATAAGGCAGGTACCTGTCAATATATTGATCGTCCGGAACCTCGGAATCACAATCCATAAAAAGAAGTGATGAATACTTTGCCATGTCCGCAAGCCTGTTCCGGATGCGGGCCCGTCCGATGTTCTTTTCAAGCTCAATGAAACGGACATGCTTCAGTTTGCGCACACCTTTGTTCTGATCGCGCAGCAATTCTGACGAACAATCATCCAGAACGACAATCTCAAAAGGGACTTCAGCTTTCAGGGACTGACGGTGCAGCTCAGTGACAAGCGATACAATGCTGAAATTATAAACAGGAATCAGAATTGACAGCATTCTTTTATCTCGTTTCCGTAAACAATGAGGCCAAAGTTAATCCTTTCTTTCTGTATCCCTCATAAAAACGGTATATATAAACAGGATCACCGCCGATGCCGCAAATATGATGATGAGTGTTAAGATCGCATTCATCATAACATTCCTCAGATCAATGATATCCCATATACCCAGTATTGCGACAACGGTAAATATAAGAACCATTGCTATCAGAATATAGGACACGACTTTTTTCATCATTGTTTCCATCAGTTTTTATTTACAGTTGTATTTTAAATAATCCGTCAGCTCATAAATTGATTGAAATACCTGCTTTTCAGCACCTGTATCCAGAATCCAGACAATTTTTCCGCCTTCGGATACAATTTCAATCCTGCCGATGCCCTTATTTGTTCCATCCACCTGAAATCCTATTCTTCTTAAAGCTTTTCCAGTGAAGTGCACGGATTCCTCCGTCCCTTTCAATCCGATACTCTTTTGGCTCCCTTTTTGCAATCTGAAACCATCCGACTGCTGGTCGTATTCCAGACATGAATTTAAGAACAATTTATGAAATTGTTTCTTAAAAAGCAAATCCTCCGGTGCCCCTTCTGTAATACCTTCACTGATCATCAGCCAGATGATATCCGCTTCATGAATTGCAATATCAAGATCATGCGTTGAGAACAGAATTGTTTTTCCCTCCCGGATTGAGAGTTCGTTCAACAACCGCAGTACTTCATACCGGGAGGGCAGATCAAGGAATGCCGTGGGCTCATCCAGTATGATAACCGGTGTATCCTGTGCAAGTGCTCTGGCAATCATGACCTTTTGCCGTTCACCATCGCTGAGCTGGTGCATGAATTTTGCCCCCAGATGCGGGATTTTCACCTTGTCAAGTGCTGACTGAATCCCCGAATGGTCATGATCCATCAGCTTCCCCAGCCAGTTCGTATAAGGAGCCCGTCCCAGGGAAATCAGATCATACACCTTCAGGTTCTGAATGCTGACAATTTCAGTCGATACAAAACTTATGATCTGTGCCAGTTCCCGTCTGCCATAACGGTCGCTCTCCTTCCCAAACAAGCGGACGTTCCCTCCCAAAGGATTTTGCAGCTGTGCTATGGTGCGCAATAATGAGCTTTTACCAATGCCGTTGCGACCAATCAATGCAATCATGTCACCGGAGCGAATGCTCAGGTTGATGGGTCCGTAGGCAAATGAAGTCCGTGTGTGCTGAGTACGGTAACCGATCATAAGTTCTTTAAGATCTATAATATTCTTCTTGTTCTTATGGTCCATTTCATTTCTGTAGCGTTCATGAAACGCTGACCAGCCTCTGGTTTTTAAAGATAATCCACATCACTATGGGAATTCCCAGGAGTGCAGTGACTGCATTCACAGGAAGATGCGTATCCTGCGGCGGCATCTGAGAGACAAGGTCACTGATCAGCAACATTATCGCCCCCAGCAGGATACTACCCGGAAACAACACTTTATGATCGGCACTGCGGAACAAAAGTCTTGCAAGATGCGGGACTGCGATTCCGACAAATCCGATCGGCCCGCAGAAAGCAGTTACGCTTCCGGTCAGGATACTGGTTGATAAAAAGATCAGGATCCTGGAAGATTTCTGGTTTAGTCCCAGACTCCGGGCATACGTTTCACCGGTCAGCAATATATTCATTCGTTTCAGTGAAAGTACTGAAATAATAAATCCCGTGACAATACTTACCAGCAATACATTCAGCTGCACATTCGTGAGACTGCCCAGACTTCCCATGGTCCATATGACATAGGTCTTCAGCATGGCCTGTTCGCTGAAATACTGAAGAATGCTCACAACAGCCGATACCGCACTTCCGAATAGTATGCCGAGGATCAGTATGGTCATTATATCACGCACGCGCAATGATACCGCCATTACCAGAAACAGTACGACAGCGGCACCGGCCCAGGCAGCCGCAATTTGAATCCATCCGCTGATGTACAGCATTTCACCACCGGAAAAAATCCTTCCGAATCCAAGAACCACAAGTGCGACACCCAGACCCGCGCCGGAACTGATGCCGAGCACATCGGGTCCTGCCAGCGGATTCCTGAAAACCGTCTGCATCTGCAATCCGCTTACAGCAAGTGCAGAACCTGCGACAACAGCCGTAAGGGCTTTGGGGATCCTGAAGTCAAACATCACCTGTTTCCATACCGGATCAACGGATCCGGGATGTAAAAGGGTGGTGAAAACCAGTCTGAACGGAATTTCCACCGGTCCGGTTACCAGGTCGAGCATGAACAGAAAGGCTGCAATGGCCAGCAGAAAAATGATCAGTAAAGATGTATGGGGCCCCTTGCCGGGATGGATTTGTTTCATACTTTCCTTTCGCGGTCTACTGAAGTTTCTGGTAATACTTTAGTTCATGCGAAGGTAACAATTGCGGATGTAAAATGGATATAAGATCTGCGAGAATAACATGGGGTTCCGCGACACCTGATTCAAAATACGCATTGCCGCCGGTATCATTCAACAGTTTATTGTTGTTATAGATCGTGTTTCGTCTGAAGGCCTGCAGGTTCTTAAAACGCTCGTCCGTCCTGATAATTTCAGCAATTGACCGGGCAGCTCCTGTATTGAGCCAGAAGTCAGCTGTCAGTGCTTTCTCAAATACCTTCTCAAGCTCCATGGGTCTGCTGTCCCTGTAATCCAGTGATTTCCATACATAGTTCCCTCCTGCATCCGCGATAAGCTCAGCCACATAACTCTGTCCCCCGGAAACATACCATGTACCCCTCCAGGGCAATCCCAGAATTACCTCAGGTCTTTCCTCAATCCGGGATGTAAGTCCCTTAAGCCTGTTGTATTCATCAGCGACAGAATCAAAATGCAGCTCTGCTTCTGTTCCCATTCCGTAAAACTCTGCGAAGAACTTGATCCATTCCATTTTGGCCAGAGGTTTCTGTTCAAGGTATTCCGCAACCAGCACAAACGGTATGTTCAACTCTTCAAGCTTATTTAGGATTTTGGTAACCGAGCCCGTTACTCCGTATGCAAAAACGACATCAGGATCCAGTTCAAGCAACAGTTCATAATTGATGTTTTCATCATACCCCACATCCCGGATTTCATCCACTTCTATCCTTTTCCTCATCACGGGACTAACAACAAGATCCTTTCCCGAGATGCCGACGATGCTTTCCGTCATTCCCAGATCATCGATAAAACCTATGTGTGTGGTCGAAAGACAGACGACACGGCTGACAGGAACTTTTATCAGGTTTTCCCTTCCGCCGATTGCGGAGGATGATTCCGCTGAATTGCAAAGAATGTAGGAATAGCTTATCTGCTCAGCATTCTGCCAGGGATTTTTAATGCTGAGCACCACTCTGTCCTCATTGTTCTCAATTGTGAAACCGCTTGCATATGTGACCCGGCCGGAAGATGCACCGCGACTGGTATTTACCTTTACTGTTCCAGGTTCCCTGCTATTGCAGCCTGACAGTATGAGCCATACGGACAGGCTGATGCACCAGCACCTCATTGCATTACAATCTCTTTATATTGTTCTCCTTCACGTTGTTTGATCTGTGAAAGGAAATACATCTCCGTAATGGGTTTGCCGTTCACAGAATACTCCTCCTGGCCAAAGGTAAGAAATCTGAGCTTTCTGAATTCATTTACAATGTCATTTCTTATGACAATATAGCGCAGGGTCTCTTTGTATTCTTCCCGGTAAATTTCCAGGGTAATTCCTCCCGGGTAACTTCTCCTGAGCTCTTCAAAATAGTTGTCCTTTTCCTGATCGGATGAAAACTCAAGCTTGTCCGGTGCAGTTGCTGACAATAGTGTTGCCTGGCCTTCAGCCTCTGAAGACTGTGACCGTGATGACATCGTTGTTATGCGGTCAATTCTGGCGATCTGTTCTTTTGCATAAACATCGCCGGGGATAAGCTGAAGTGCAAGATTGTAACTGCTTCTGGCATCCTGGTATTTCTTTTTATTGAATGAATCATTCGCTTTGCTGATGGTCGCAGCGTAGGCATCTGCCCTTTTTGAAACCTCAGCCTGTTCAATCTCCCTGACACGTATCAGTTCCTCTACTTCTTCAAGTCTTTCCCTGGCATACGTTTCATCCGGCTTAATTTCTGCTGCCCTGATATATTCTTCACGCGCACCCGCATAATCCTTCATTTCATAATAGTTGTCCGCATAGGTGAGGGCTTTTTGATAGGTGTTTTCTACCGCCTGCAACTCCTGCAGCAGCTGATCCTGTTCCTCAATGATCTGGTTTATTTCTGTTATTTTCTGCCGGGGATAGGGTTCACCGGGAATGATCCGCAGCGCATCCTCATAAGCTTGTTTTGCTCCTGAATATTCTTTGCCGGCAAACAATCCGTCACCCCTCATAACAACCTCATCATAATTCTGTTTTTTTTCCGTTTCGGCAACCAGACGCTGTGCTTCAAGAGAAAGCACCCTTTCAGTTTCATTCAGTTTTTGTTTTGCAGAGACATCATCAGGCTTGATGGCAAGTGCCTCCCTGAAAGCATCCCCGGCATCCGCATAATTTTTTTTCGTGAGTGATTCAACGCCCTTCGTCATTGCTGCGGAATAAGAAAGCTCGAATTCCCTCTGAACTGCTGTCTTCTCGGCCAGAAGGATTTCTTCAATCTGTGTCAGCATTTTCCGGGCAACCGGATCTCCCGGTTTTATCTCCATGGCTCTCTGAAATTGTTGCCTGGCATTGTCATATTCTTTCCGGGCCAGAAACTGATCGCCGGCCAGCAGGGCATCATTGTACTGTTCATCCTGATGTTGCCGCATCTCCTGGTTCCTTTCCTGTTCCGCGATCAGGATGTCCGTTTCATTAAGTTTCTTCATTGCAAAAGGATCATCCGGCCTGTATTCAAGCGCCCTGTTCAGCAATGATACTGCCTCCACGTAATTTTTCTGTGACAATGCAGCATTCGCGGCAGTGATTGCAGCCTGGTATTCTTTTTCCACAGCCATTTGCTGTGCAGCCTGTTCCGCAGCCACAGCATTCTCTATGGCAGTGATCCTCTGTCTCGGAAACGGCTCTGACGGCTTCACCTCAAGAGCTTTTACATAAGCCGCTCTGGCTCCTTCATAGTCCTTGTTCCGGTACAACCTGTCCGCCTCAGTGAGAACCGACTGATACTCCTTCTCCATTAATGCCTTTTTTGCATTTTCCTCAGCACGGGCCTGAGCTTCGACAATACGGTCAATCTCAGTCATTTTTGTCTTTGGGTATGCCTCAGCAGGCTTGACTGTCAGCGCATATGCGTACTTCTGCCTCGCGGCATCATAATCCCCGCTGTTTACCAGGGCTTCAGCTTCAGCAATTGCATTTCTGTACGCATCATCAATTTTCCTGATGCTTGCTTCTTCAGCAGCTTTCTTCTCCAGAATTTCATGAATCTCTTCAAGTCTGGTTTTCGGTAAAGCCTCTGAAGGTTTTATTTCAGCCGCAGCCTGATAATATTCAAGTGCCTTGCTGTAGTCCTTCTGTGTATATGCCGTACCGGCTTTTGCCAGAGTCAGGTTATAGGCGTCCTCCCTGTCGCGCTGTTCATTAAGTTCGGCCTGCTGCACAGAGTACGCTGCCTCAGAGGCTGAGATTTTTTCTTTCGGGTAATTCTCCCGGGGTTTGAGGGCCGACGCTTCCCTGTACTTTGAAAGTGCTTCAGTAAATTTTTGTCGTTCGAATAAGGCATCAGCCTGAGCAATTGCCCGGTCGTATGCTTCATCTGTATTCCGTTCATCTTCGATCAGCGTTTCAATTTCTGCAATACGTTTACCCGGCAGTTTTTCGTCAGGATAAATTTCCAGGGCAGCATTGTATTCTGAAATTGCTTCCTGATACTCTTTCCTGGCATAGGCCTGATCGGCCTTTCTCATGGCAGCATCATACTTGTCCAGCATGCAGGTTTCATAATCCATGAGCACATCTTCAATTTTGGGTCGCATTCTCGAAACATATTCCTTATTGGATACAAATTCCCTTCTCCCTGCATCAAATTCCACAACATCCACAGGTTCATCCAGAATACTGTAATCAACACCATCACAGAACCTGACAAGTCCCATGGAAAATTCACTTGTCCATACGCCTTTTTCTTCATCCGGCATGGTGGTGTTGAAACTGATCCTCTTGCTGATCAGTCCTTCTTTTGAGATTTCGATCGTATACTGCCTGTTCACTTCAAGTGTGAACGAAAACCTACCGTCTGTACCCGTCCTTACAGAATTTATACGTTTGCCCCCTTCATACAGTGTTGCGGTGGCACCGGGCAGTGGTTCCATATCAAGTTCAGAAACGCCCCGTACATTGAGAGAGGCAGATGAAGCAGCGTCCTGTCCGTTAACGGACATG
Source organism: Bacteroidales bacterium (assembly GCA_016926205.1). Taxonomy (GTDB): domain Bacteria; phylum Bacteroidota; class Bacteroidia; order Bacteroidales; family UBA10428; genus UBA5072. The sequence continues at coordinate 44,923 of JAFGPB010000099.1, read as the reverse complement.
AACATCACCGATAAAAGGAAAAGAAAGGTTATCCTGTATCCCGACATTGTGAAAATCATTATGACCACAATACTATACTTGATTTTGGCCACAAATGTTACCAATTTGAGCCTGAAAAATCTGTTTTCACCAATGCCGCCGGAAGCCATGACTCCACCTCACAGCCATACTTCCTTTTACCTGCATCACCTAAATATGATCAGCTTTGCAGTCGAGGTTCCGTGATCTCCCGTAACTTTCAGGATATAAACACCGGATGTGAGATTTCCGGTCTGCAGATGAATCTTGGTCTGATAAGGCGGGAAATCCTGCCGGTAAACCGGCTGTCCCGACAAATTGTACAACCTGAGTGTTACCGGTCCGGAGGTCATTTCCCTGAAATCTATCCAGCATTCATCTGAGACCGGATTCGGATAGACCTTGACAGCTTCTTCAGGATCATCATCCGGATCCACAGGATCCTGATCATATACAACCGGAAAGATGCTGAAGGAGGTATTCACAATGCCGGAAGTGTAATCGCTCATGGACATCCATTTCGTACCGTCGAAAACAAATGCGGTGTTTTCCTGCTGAACGGGGCGGCTGATGGCCATCCGCACGGCAAATGTATCCTGGGGCTGACCATAAAAAAGTTCATATCCGACATAAAATGTATCGGCAACGTATACAGCTGAATCCGTCTCGATCAGGTTCACCTCATCCTGTATCAGATCCGCCAGAAGAACATCCTTTTCAAAAATTGTTTCTTCAGGAAAGGATCCGCCCTGCCAGACTTTTACGATGAGGTGGGAAGCCGCTGAAGTGACATCATTCTGGGATATGTTCAGCAATATTCCGAACAGGGTTTTTTTGTCAAGGATCCTGTATTGCTCGGCAAACTGCGTAAGGTATGCAGAATTATGACCCGATAAATTTCCCCATACCAGGCCGTCCTTCAGGGTTACCAGCTGCTCCGATTCCCGTATGTTGGAAAGCGTGTCCCCGCTCCTCCAGAATTCCGCCCATGGATCATATCCGTCAACGAATCCCGGATGCACCACGGCAGGATCCAGCCATAAGCGCAGGAAGTCCCATTCGCCTGCCACCTTTTGAAAATAATCGTTGACCGGATCACTGCAGGTAGCCTGACCGCCTGTCAGTGTTCCCGTGATCCTGCCATGCTGATCGAAGAAGGGTCCTCCCGATGAACCCGCTTCGGTAGTACCTGATTCCCAGTGGTGAACAAGCCAGTGTGAATTTTCAACATATTCACTGCTGAATGTTGCGGTGGTCAGGCTGTGATTTTCAACAGCGATTTTCTTGACATCCCCCTTCGGATGGTGTATGGCAACACCTGAAAGAGGCGCATTGCCCGTTACATCCCATCCCGCATAATAGGGGCGGTAAGTATAGGGAACGGGTTCCAGCAATTCCAGCAGTACAAAATCGAGACAGTCACCTTTCGCACGTATGGTCGATCCCGATATGCTCCTGCTGCTGTTCCCGTCCGGACCGTCACAAAACGGACTTTCATAATCGAAATAAAAAACAGAGGTATTGGCAATATTTTCATTGCTGATGCAATGTTCTGCAGTGATCACGTAATTGCGTCCGTTTTCCGAGGTATTGTTCAGCAGCGCCCCTGTACACCGTTCCCCCCCCTGGTAAACGATGCGGACGACAGAATATTTGAGCTGCTGGTAAAGGGGGCTGTCATAACAGTTGATGTCCTCATTGCAGTCACCCGATAAGCCATACCAGCCGTCCTTTAATGCTTTTGTTTCACGGTCAACTGAAAAATCGCATCCGATCTGTGCAACGACCAGCTCACCAGCATGATCAAGATACGACGGAACCTGTACCTCTACGATCAGCAGTTCACTGAAGAGCTGCGCTGTGGCGAGCATACCTGCAGTTTTGTTGTTCATATCTGTAAATGCACCCAGAACATGCTGCTGTTCGTAATCATAAAGGTATACCTTTACACCCTTGTTCACCCTGTATGTGTTGAAAACGACATTCAGGGCTGTGGCATGGCTGACCAGAAAGGCTGCACGCCAGACTTTTGTCCCGTCCTGCAGCGTATCCCATGTGCCGGTCTCGTAGATGTCAAAACCGACATCTGCCAAAAATCCTGAACCGGCAGGTTTCAGCCACGGATGGACTTCTTTGGCAGACTCAGCAGATTCTTCCTTCCCGGGAACCTCTATCTCATATACAATAAGTTGTTTTGCTCCCTCATAGTTCAGCAGCAATGGTTTTCCGGGTCTTGACACCTGGCAGACCGCGAATGAACTCATGAATAAAAAAAAATTCAGTAAAATGCCCCGGTCAAACGTTGCTGGTCTCATAACGGCATCATTCACTCCGTGAATATATGGTTTTTAACGGAAAGATACCGAAAAATGATCAAGGAAGTGCCGACATCCTTTAATCAGGGAACAAATATCGCACCATTCGGCATGATACCCACTGCATAAGATGCAACAGAGTTTATTTCTGCGTCATATATCTTAAGAGAACCGTTGCCGGAAAGACTTGCTTCACACAAATAGAGATCCCCGTTCTGCGGATTCACGTCAATGCCGTAATAAGAACTGCCGGATATCAGCGGATCATCAGCAATCGACGGATTGGTAACAGAAACCGAATATACCCCGTCAGGTCGCAGGTAGTATAAGGTAAGTCCGTCGGATGAGATGGCACATTTAGGCGGAACTACAACATAGTCACTGGCTTTGCCTACTTTCCCCTGCCAGAGGATAGTTCCGGTTGCCGGATCAACCTGGTGCAAGTATGCATCCGTTTCACTGATCAGATCATACGGTGGATTCCAGTCATACGCTGCATATCCTTTACAATACACCCATAAGTTTCCAATTGCATCTGCAACAATATCCATGGGGGTATCAGTGACCTTAATCGTACCTGTCACTGCATCCGTAGCCGGATCAATAACACTTATGGTAGAGTCCGATCCCCATCCGCCACTGTTGCAGACAAAAATGTTGTCTTCAAGCTGAATTAATGTTTCAGGACCAAACCCTACCTGTATTGAATCCGTTACAGTAAAATCATCCAAATCCACGATCAGCACATAACCCTGAAAGCTCCCGTTGGTCAGATATCCTTTTTCGGCAGTTACCGGCAGAAAATAACGCGGATATGTTGCCGCAACAGGCTCCGAGACTGTTTCAAAAGTACTCATATCAACAACTTCAACCTTGGCAGAGTTATTGACCACAATAAAACCTGTATTTCCATTCACGGTAAACGACTGTAAAACATCGCCGATAACCCGGCCGTTTGCGTTGTAAAAAATTGCATGGTCCATAGTCCCGTCATTCTGATCATAGTAACTTATGGTTGCGTTATTGCCAGAAAAAAATCCTTCATTAATAATATAGACTCCGGATCCGTATGTATCGCCGGCAGGCCCGTCATTGTCGTTCTCACATGCTGCCAACAAGACTGTCAGCAGCAACAATAATATAAGTTGATAAAATTTCATTCTTTGTCAAAATCGAGTGTCAGAACAACATGAAAAGCTCTGCCCGGCATGGCATAGGAACGTATGACTTCATATTGTTTGTCAAACAGGTTTTCAATCTGAAAATGAATACCGGCATGGATTTGTCCGAACTGTCTGTCGTACCCGGTCAGGATGTCAACAAGTCCGTATGCCGGCAAACGTAAGATCGGGTCTGAACTTTCTGCAGTCTCCCGTTTCCCTGTCATGGTACCATAACACCCAAGGGTAAACTTCCTGTACATAACATTCAGATTCATCCGTGCCACGTGCCGCGGTATATAAACAAGCTGATTTCCTGCCAGGGATTGATTGTCGTCATACGTTTCCTTTATGGTTGCAAAATTGCATCCGTAGTTCAGATTTCCCGAGATATTGAACTGTCCTGCCAAAACACGGAAATTTATCACAGCCTCGGCGCCACGGGAATGAACCTTCTTGTATTCCACCGGTGTTAAAGAATCGCGTACAATCCATTGTATCCAGTTGTCAATTCCCTGGTAATAGCCCGAAAGCATTAATGAAAGGATCGGGGTTGCGTCATCATGTTGCAGCATGATGATCTCAGCCGCAAGATCCCCGCCCCAGCCTTGTTCGGGATTCAATTGCGGGTTGCCTCCCGGTTTCCAGTATTTTTCATTTAATGTGGGTTTTCTGAATTTATTTGAAAAATTAGTCCGCAGTATGATGTTTTCATTTGCTTTAAAACGCACGCCCAGAGAATACTGAAAGACCGGATCTATGCCGTCATAAAACTCCTGTCTCGCCGAGGTATTGATGATCCAGTCTCCCATTTTCACCTTAAGATTGCCGTACAATGCGAATTCATGCTCACGTATTTCATTGATGTAGTTGTTGGAAACAGCATGATTAAAAATATAGGATCCACCCATGCCCGCTGTGAAAGCCGGTGAAACAGTATGACGGTATTCGATTCCGCTCATTATTCTGCTGATGTCAATTTTCGAATATACAGAATAGTCTTCGTCCGTTGCATTGTTTTTATCGGTATAGTTCATAAAATCAGTAAAGTAAGCAGCCTTTACGAGCAGGAAAGAACGCCCGAAGGTCTTCCGGTAATTCAGATATGACCTGACATTACGATCTATCTGCACCGCATTGCTTTCTTTATAAGACCCCATAAGCGGCGGCGTTTCTTTCATCTTATGCTGAAACCACGTTCCGGCTTCAATCAGATGTCCGTTCCCTGCATTCAGGTAAAGGTTCTGCATAATGCCACGCGATTTAAATGTATTGTGCACCGCTGTGATTTCGGGTGAACCAAACCGGTATATATCCTTATAAGTAAAATCATTCAGTGAACGCCTGTCAAGCAGGGAAAGATGATATTGCAACCTTTCCCCCCCGGTCTGTATGGATCCAAAATAACCGTGTGTATGAAAACTGGCTGCCTCTGCCGATACATTCACCGAAAACCTGTTGTTCCAATCGGCTTCGTTTGTCAACTCGACAAATCCGCCGAAAGTGCCGCTGCCATGCAACGCACCCGAAGCGCCATTTACAATGTTTACATGCTGCATGAAGCCGAAAGGTATCAGTGACAGGTCGATCTGACCTGTGGTAGGTGAGTTGACCGGAAAACCGTTCCAGTTTACCGAGGCATGGTTGGAGCCTGTTCCGTGCAAAGAAAGCGACACGAGGGAGCCCTGGCCGCCGTAACTTCGTATCAGGGCAGGCGATTCATGGCTTAAAACGATGCCCAGGTTTTGTTGCCGGCTTAAAGGGAGTACGTTTTTACCGACAGAAATGATTGTCTGGTCTTCAGAAAAAAACTTCGAATTGCTTGTTGTAACAATGACTTCCGGTATGGAAATCACTTCTGGTTCCTTCATCTGGCAGAAAGCATGGGAACACGATACAAGGGTTGATAGTACGAATAATAAGTCAGATAATTTCAAAGCCAATTCAGTATTGTTTAAACCCGAACAAATTTAAATTATGGCAGGTCTTCTGACTTACTCCATTCAGTGATGCCTTCCCGTTTTCCCATCCGGATCGATCTCCGGAACCTCAACAGTGGCTGCAGGTACACTGAATAATAAAGGAGATTACAGCAGCGGGTACTGTTCAGGATTCACACCTGATTCCCTATTATCCCGGAAATGCGAAAGCGTCTCCGGAAACCATAACCCGTACAAAGATATAAAAGAATTGCGATTTTAGATATACATATTACCAATCATGCACAATTTGCAGTTATTTGCCAATTCCGGAGCATTTGTTGACATTCCTGCATTTTTTGCATGATTCAGATATATGTCAATTACAGAAATATCTTACAGACTGGCATTCTGAGCTTTGTTCTATCTGCACCATCCCTGAAAAATTTCCCGTTCATTTCGGTAGTTTGTTTTCCTGCAATTTTCATAAATTGCCAGTTAAATTCAGAAAAACGCAATCAAATGGATGTTAAAGAAAGAATAATACAATTGCGCAAGACCATTAACCATCATAACCATAGTTACTATGTACTGGCAAAACCAGAAATCAGCGATTTTGAATTCGATCAGCTGATGCGTGAATTGATTGAGCTTGAAAAGGAACATCCCGAACTGAAGGATCCGAATTCACCAACACAACGCGTCGGAAGCGACATTGACCATGAATTCCGGCAGGTGAAACACGATTTCCCTATGTTATCACTGACGAATACATATTCTTTTGAAGAAATTCAGGAATTCAACCAGAGAATCACAAAGCTTTTGCACGGTGAACGGGTTGAATATGTATGCGAACTGAAATATGACGGCGTATCCATCAATCTGCAGTATAAGGATGGTTTGCTGACAAAAGCCATAACACGGGGAGACGGAACAACCGGGGATGACGTGACCCCTAACGTGAGAACCATAAAAAGCATACCGCTTGTTTTACACGGTACAGGTTATCCCGACCAGTTTGAGATCCGCGGGGAAATCATCATAACCCGCCAGGGATTTGAAAGAATGAACCGCGGAAGAATTGAAACCGGTGAACCGGTCTTTGCAAATCCCAGGAATGCGGCCGCAGGAACCCTAAAGATACAGAATTCATCGCTCGTTGCAAAAAGACCTCTGGACTGTTTTATGTATCACATAGCCGGGAATAAACTGCCGTCGGACGGTCACTTTGAAAACATGATGGCTGCCAGGGACTGGGGCTTCAAGATACCCGTACACATGACCCGATGCAGGAACATTCAGGACATATTCAATTATGTGAACAAATGGGAACAGGAACGGAATAACCTGCCCTTCAACATTGACGGTATTGTTATCAAAATCAATTCATACCGGCAGCAGAAAAAGCTGGGAACAACAGCCAAATCGCCACGTTGGGCAATCGCTTATAAATACAAAACCCTTCAGGCTGTAACCCGACTTAAATCTATTGATTACCAGGTAGGAAGGACAGGAGCAGTGACACCCGTGGCAAACCTTGAACCGGTCCAGCTTGCAGGTACAACGGTCAGGCGGGCCTCTTTGCACAACGCCGATCAGATCGCTCTGCTCGAACTCAGACTGAACGATATGGTAACGATCGAAAAAGGCGGAGAAATCATACCCAAAGTAGTCGGTATCGAAAAGAATTACCGCCAGCCTGATTCGGTTCCTATAAAATTCATTGAATACTGTCCGGAATGCGGCACAAAACTCTTCAGAAAACAGGATGAAGCACGCCATTATTGTCCGAATGAAACAGGATGCCCTCCGCAGATCAAGGGCAAACTGAACCATTTCGCGTCCCGTAAAGCAATGGATATCGGTCTTGCCGATGCAACCATCAATCAGCTTTATGATGCAGGTCTCCTGAAAAATGTCGCAGATTTTTATGCCCTGAAAAAGGATCAGTTGTTGCATTTGGAACGATTCGGTGATAAATCAGCGGACAATCTGATACAAAGTATACTGGAATCAAAGAAAGCACCTTTTGAGAGACTGTTATATGCCCTGGGCATACGTTATATCGGTGAAACTGCAGCCAGAAAAATTGCCGGCCATTTCAGATCAATGCAGGCAATATCAAGTGCTTCATATGAGGATCTTATAGCTGTGGAAGACATAGGAGGCACCATTGCGGAAAGTATATTGCAGTATTTTTCCCGGCAGGATAACCTTGAACTTATACAGAAGTTGTCCGGGCATGGTTTACAGATGTCCGTCGCATCTGACCGCCCGGTCCGGACCATGAAACTCAATGGTCTGAATTTTGTCATCTCAGGCGTTTTTCAGCACAGTTCCCGTGAAGAAATCAAACAAATGATTGAAATCAACGGAGGAAGAATCGTTTCAGCCATTTCAGGCAATACAAATTACGTTGTTGCCGGCAGGAACATGGGTCCTGCCAAGCTTGAAAAAGCCAAAAAACACGGAATTCCTGTGATTACGGAAAAATATCTTTATTCAATGATCAAAAACCCATAAAAAAAACTGTCACTCTGATAGGGGTGACAGTTTTTAAATAATCAATGTATATCTTTTATTCCGTAAGCGTAAATACAACAGGTATTGTAAACTGCTGCTTCACTGCTCTACCTCCCTGTCTGGCAGGCTGCCATCTCGGTGATGAAAGGATCACGCGTGAGGTCTCCTGATCCAGCAAAGGATCAACTCCACGAAGGATGACAACATCCACTACCTGACCCTGTGAGTTTACGGCAAACTGAACAGTTACACGTCCAAATATGTTGTTTTCAATTGCAAGCGGAGGATAGATGATATTTTCCTGTACCCATGTGCGAAAATCATTCAGATCACCTCCACGGAAAGTTGCCTGTTCCTCGACAAATACAAAGGCAGGTTCCTCTTCAATAATCACAGACTCCTCTTCCTCGACAACCTCAATGATCTCTTCTGGAACCGGTTCATTGGTAATCGTTTCCCTGACATCATCCACAATGGCAAGCTGTACTTCCTGTGTAACCGTATCAACCACAACGGGTGCCGTATAACTGACTGCTTGCTCTGCTGCGGAGGGAGGAGGTGGTGGAGGAGGCGGAGGTGCCAGATCATCATCGACATCAATGGTCTCCATAACAACGGATTTTTCTTCCGCCAAAACAATTTCCTCATCCTCCCTGGTTAAGGCTTTGATAAAAGGCACTGCAACAGCCGATGAAACCGCAATCAAAGCCAGAATAAATCCTATGAATACATAGCGCCCAAATCTTTTGCGCAGCCAGTATGAACCGTAGGTTTTATTTCTGAATTCAAAAACGATATCATCGAATGTCAGGACCTCCTTTTTTTTCGGTTTGTTCTCCATAATTTAGATCAATTAATGTTAATTACTACTGGCGGCTCCAGATGATTCAGCGGCAAAAAAGCGACGTACCATTACCTTCTCAACCTCATTGATATCAACGATTGAATAGCGCGCAATATTTGTAATGGCCATTTCATCAACAATATCAACCATATTCTTATACCTGACACCATCCGTGGCTTTTATGAGAACAATAGGTCCTACATCATCGTCTGTCATCATCTGTCTTCTCATTGCGTTAATACTGTCCCTCGGAACATCAAGCCTTCCTTCGAGAACAGCTTCCTCCATTTCCTGAATCTGGGTAAACAGACTTTTGTTGCGCTCCAGAAGGATCCTTCTGATACCATCAGCACTATAATCAGTCTCATATAATGTCGGCAATGTTTCCCGTGTAGGATCGGCACGACCCGCATACCACAGGATCCTGTCATTTTCTGTCAGTATAATATGGAATGCCCTTCTCTCGGATATCTGAGGAGCGTTTGACTCCTCGCCTTCTTCCTGCCTTTCAGGATAGACGATTTCCATAACCTTTGCTTTCGTAAAAGCAGACGTCAGCACAAAAAAAGTAATCAATAAACAGGCAAGATCCACCATTGGCGTCATGTCGATGTGCGTACTGTGCTTTTTCGCCCGTTTTTTACCTTTATGCTGTTGCCCGCCGGTTTCTGCTATTTCAGCCATAATACTATTTTTTAAAGATTTTCTTCAAGTGAAACTTCAACAGCTTCAAGATTTGTAATCAGATTGAACTTCCTGACATTGTTATCCTGCATAACATCAATAACACTTTTAACCCTATCATAATCTGCATCTTTATCTCCCCTTATAACGACTGTCAGATTCGGTTCGACGGTACGCGCAGCCCTGATCCAGTGAAAAAGCTGATTGCTTGCCGATTTGGTGGAATCCATAGGGATACCCTCGTCATACGCCGCCCGTTCCTGCATATTCTCTGCATTGATCCAGTTTCTCAGATTCTGCACGTTTAGTGAAAATGATTCCAGCATCTCAAACTGTTCAATTTCCTCCCTGGTAAATTCAATGTCGTAAAATTCTCCGATCTCTCTCAGAAGATGACCTCTCAGGTGCAGGGACGTGTCCATTCCCCCGTTATCCATATTGAAAAACACCATATCTTCCGAATTGATGGAAATTGTCATCACTTTACCTTCAGGAGCAGGAGTCTCAGAAATCGATCCGGGTGTGTCAACGGTTACCGATTCCTGTTTCCTGAACTGCGCCGTCAGCAATAAAAATGTAAGCAGGAGAAAAAACACGTCCACCATAGGAGTCATATCGATCCTTGGTGCCGATTTACGCATTTTAATTTTTGCCATGTTTTTCTCTTTTAATATTTTTTAAACCAATTTGTTGTCTTATGTTTTTATCTCCTCAACAAGATCATCCTATTTAAGCGAAGCAGAAAATGTTTGTACCAGACTGAAACCAGCCTCATCGATCTTATAGGTCATGTTGTCAATTTTCGTTGTGAAAACATTGTAGAATATCAGGGCGAGAACTGATCCCAGAATACCGAAAGCGGTATTTACGAGTGCTTCGGAGATGCCTTCTGACAAGGCCAGTGCGTCGGGAGCACCTGCTGTGGCCAGTGCGCCGAATGCGCGGATCATACCCAGCACAGTACCGAACAATCCGATAAGCACTGATGCCGAAACAATGGTGGCGATCACCGGAATGTTCCTTGAAAGCACGGGCAATTCAAGAGCAGTTGCTTCTTCGAGATGTTTCTGCAAAGAAACGACTTTCTGATCGTTCTCCAGTGTTTTGTCATTCTGAAGTTCCCTGTATCTATCCAGAGCGGCTTTCATAACATTGGCCAGTGAGCTTCTCTGCTTGTCGCAAAGTGCGGATGCTTCTTCAATTTTGTCTTCATTCAGAAGATTCTGAAATTTGCGAACAAACTTTGCAAGACTTCCGCGGCCACTTGCAATTGAAAGCATAATGAACCTTTCAATCACAAAGGTAATTACGATCAGGTTTACAGCAATAAGAACGGGTACTACGAACCCTCCTTTATAGACGATACCCAGATAATTTCCCTGCAAAGCCGCACCTTCCGGATTGCCACCCTCAAAATTGGCCGGATTTCCCATGACTTTTGACCAGATCAGGTAACCAGCTAACAATGCCAGTACAAGGATCGCTATCACAAAAATCGATCTTAATGCTTCTAAAAAAGTTTTCATGTTCAAGTTTATTTAAGTGTATAATAATTAATATAATTTCCGCCTACAAAGAAAGTAATTTTTTTAAAACAATAAATTCCTGAAATGAAAAAAACAAAATTTAGATGTTTAAGCTTATATTCAGATGTAAATGATTAATAACAGTTTTACTGTCTTAAATTTCTTTCCATATTAATCAGCTTCGTCAGATCTTCAATGGTTTGCCTGACCTCAGGAGCATTGCCCGGATTCCAATTGAGCAACTGCCGGTACATTTCACGTGAATTCACGTAATCATCCACCCGATAATAGCTGATAGCCTTAGCACTCAATGCATTAATCTGCCAATCACGGTTTTGGGGATCCAGGTTCAGGATTTTGTCAGCCCAGGACCGGGTTGCGGTATAATTCCCCTGTTGCAGATTGTAAAATTCCATGTAGGAAAATGCTTCATAGAGCTGAGTTTTGTATTTTTCAGCATCCGAGCCGAACCTGTCGATCACGGTCTGGAATTTAGGTGCTGCCAACCCTTTAACGGTTCCTGGGTCCATCAGGGCATAAGTCCTTGCCAGAAACATATAGGCCTCAATATTGTCAGGCTGCAACCCGATGCATTTGCTGAATACAGAATCCGCTTCAGCCGTCATTTTCAGGTTGTAATAAGATCTTCCAATCCTCATGATGTCTTCAAAACTTTCCTCTCCGTTTCTGAGTTCGGCCTTTCTCTGGTACATCCGGATTGCACCCTCATACCACCGGGCATTGTAAAAGTCAAGGGCCAGTTCTGTGACAAGGCTCACGTTTGTGGAATCCAGTTCATATGCTTTCATGAACTGTGTGAACGATCGGGCAAGCAATGCAGAATCACTGTAATCGGCCATCCTGTATAGGATCCTTCCGTAGTAAGCATAATCCCTTGAAATGACATTTTCCGGATCTTCATTTTTCAGGAATGTCTCTATGAAATCCAATCCTTTCTCAAGTTGCTGCGGTCTGACCTCGTAACATGAATACGCGGCCACTCGATAGATGTAATTGCGGGACTTGTCCACTTTCAGAATATCCTCGTAAACCTCCAGGGCCCCTTCATGATCACCGGCCTTGAACAATGAATTGGCATATTGAAGCTTGGAGGGTGTTGTATATCCCGACAACATCATGAACTTTTCAAACATCTGATTTGAAAGATCGTACATGCCTGCCTTGTAGTAAAGCTCTCCCAGACTCCGATAGACCGGGGCAAAAGTTGAATCGATATCCCTGGCTTCTTCAAAGTATGGCCGTGCAGCATTCAGATTGGGTATGCGCATATAAATGTCACCGATCTTTATTTTGGGAACCGGCCAGTCGGGATTGAAATAATTGGCCCTGTTGTAATTGGACAATGCGTTGGAGGCATCGTTCTGTGTAATATACATTTCCCCCAGGATTAAATATATGTGTGGATCCTCAGGACTGATTTCCCTGGCTTTGTCAGTATAATAGATGATCCTTGGATAATTGATTATTTTGCTGTACAACTGGGCTTCAGCCATTTCTGAGAGAAGCACGGCATGTTCGGATGTAATTTGTCTCTTTTTTGTGGGAATTGAAGCCTCAGCCTTGTCGAAATAAGGCTGTGCCTGGGTCGTATCGTTCGTACGCAACAGAATTACGGCTCCGACACCGACAAGGTTCAACGGATTGCCGGCATCCCGTTTAAGTCCCTCCTGGAAGAGTTCTTCCGCATTGCCTGCAAATTCCGGAAGAGAATTTGCCAGTGTATCTGACAGGTAGTCCTTAAGCAGTGCCTCTCCATAATAATAGTATAAATCACCGTTTGCCGGATCCTTTTCCAGCAAACCTGCAAACACCTCTTCTGCAGCTTCATATTGCTCACTTTCCACAAGTTTCTGCGCATAATCAAAATCCTGCTGGCCAAAGGCATGAAGTGCTAAAAGGCATGATAGAGCAGTTGTTATCGATCTCATCTTTATTAGTTTATTTATTAATATTCATTAGTAATTTGCACAAGTCTCACCGGGATTGTTGCAGGCACCATACCCATTTTTAACAGAATACGCTGCCCCGTATCACCGGCTACAAAAGCTATAAATCCGCCCCCCAGTCCTGCAAATGTCTCACAGCTGATCATGTATACTTCCCGGATAAACGGGTAGGATTCATCCGCAATATAGGCCGGATGAGGCTGATAATATTCATTTGAATCTGAAAAATATTCAGATGTAATACCCATCACTTTCACGCGGTTTAAAAAGGAATGGGTGATTGAATCATCCGCATCGCTGATCCAGTTCACGCCGATAATGCCCATGGATCCGGGATCATTCTCGACATAGTCGATTACCGACGGATGGGAACCTGTAACATAACAATATGCAGGCAGGCTGTCGATATCAAACTTATTCATGATGGTCCTGACATTGCCGGAACCTGCTTCATCAAAAACAACTTTTATTTTGTTCAGCGGGGACTCAGGATTCATTTGCTTCCAGGAACTGATCCTGCCCAGGAAAATATCCCGCAAGTCATTATACCTGATCCGGCTGTCCGGATTGTCCCTGTTGACCACAAAAGCAATTGCGTCATAAGCTATTTTCGTTGTTCTTGCGATGATCAGGTCCTGTCTCAGATAGGCAATTTCATTTTCGGTAAGCGGACGGCTCGTGACCATCAGTCTGACGGAATCGTTCAGGAACAAATTGAGTATGCTGTCTTCCGAAGCATAAACCGGATCAATCTCTGCATTTGTATATATCGCTTCAAAGGCATCAATTTCCGCTTTTGCAAGCAGCCGGTAGGATTCATCAACACCGATCCTGATGTTACCCCTTGTCGGTCTTTCATCCGTTCCCATCCTGGAAACCGCTGATTTGCATGAAATACAACCGGTTATAAGGGCAATCATGAACAACAGCAATATTTTATTCATCTTCTTCATATCTGGCTTCTCTCAGTTTCTGATAATTAATTACCGATCTGAATACTCCGTACAGCAAAAGAATAATCCCGAGGATTGTTCTCATTTCCGGTTGAATGTTGTCCAGACTTTTGGTAAATATCAGGTACAATCCCAACACCACAAACAAAACGGCAACCGAGTAACCGAATATGCCCATGAACAGGCTTCCAACATTTCTCTTTCTCATTAATGACTATAAATCAGTTCAATATATCTTTGTCCCTGGAAAGAGGAGCAAATTTATAAAAAAAAGTTACAAAAAAAATGCCAATATGGCGCATATTATTTTTTTTTACATGAAGATCATAGATACCGGTGACTAAAAAATCATATCCGTTGTACCCTGAATATCAAAAATTTCGTTCCGGTCCCAGTTCATCCAGCATCTGATGGCTGCATTCCTCACCAGTTCCCAGTATATATCGCTGCTGAGACCGTATATCCTGTTGTATTCCCTGATTTCCTGCTCAACCTTCTTCCTGTATTCCTCCTTAAGTGAAAGGATGATCTTCCGGTTCATGTAGGTAAATTCGGCAGTTGGAAGGGTGGAATGATCCTCGGCAACATGAATGAGACCGTGACCCAGTGTAGCTCCCGTGCTGACCTGTATACCGTCATTCAGACAGCTGGTTGGTGTAGTGTTTCCTGCATAGGATACAACGCTCATTTCATCAGTCCCTGCACCGAAATATTCTTTTGCCCTGATCCCCATCTTAACACCAATGACGGCATACACACCCAGATGACGGTGCAATTCTGCAGTAATGGTCTGAGCAATCCACTCCTCCTTACCGTAAATTGCAATTGTCTGATTCATGTCTTTCTGAACATCAGTAAAATAGGTTGCCGTATCCATGGGAAATGCATCAAAGACCTGATTCTGATTCACCGTTTCACCTCCCAGAATTTTTTTACAGCCAGTTGTTATTTGATCAGATGTGACATCTGAGTTTATCGTGTACCTCGAGAAAGGACCTTCTGTATCGTGCCTGAACAATTCGGGAAAATGCAGAAACAAGGGTATTATTTCATCGAAAAACAACTGCGAATTAAGTGCATCAGATTGTTTTGTGCTGGAGCAGATTTTCGCGGCATGCAGTCCGCCGGTCCTGCATATCTGATCAGTCAAGGATTCGGTATAACTGATTCCATTGGTTTCACCATTGATCTGGTAAACCTCCGTATTGACTCCGGATATCTTAGCTACTGAACCTGTATCCAGACTGTAATTGAAGTTTTCAAATGTGAGATCGCTTCCGCTGCTCCAGTAAATCCTGTCGATCCGTTGTTCAAAAGAGCTGCATCGTTCCATGCACATTGCGGCAGTATTGAGACTGCCAAGACTTATAAACACAACGGGTTCACTGATGTTGTTGAGGACAAATTCCACAACTTCGAGGGCTGATGGAATTTCTTCGGAAAGAGAAACGGCCGCGCCCCATTGAAGATTGGCTGCCGGCTGGCAGTATGCAGGTTTGACAAGCGTATCACAATTTGCACCCACCAGCAGACCTTCATGATGCAGATCGTGCAGCAGGGACTTTACCTTGTGGTAACCGGTCGCGGCATCCAGCACACCGTTTGACGTGGTTATGGAAAGTATCCTGATCTCAGGCGACGCAAGCATCAGACACAAAGCCCGCAAATCATCAAAACCGCAATCCGTATCAACCATTACATAGTATTTCGGTTTCCAGGGATGGGCTGAAACGGCAATCGGAAATAACAACAAAACTATAATTGTCCGTAACCTTTGCATTGCACAGCGGTTTTGAAACAGGCGCAAAGATAAGGCATACGGATTCCTGACGAACGTCAGGCCATACACCAGATCCAGCTATTTAAAATTACACAGTTATACGCTCAGCAAATGTATATAAATTTATTCATTTAAAGTAACACTCTATATTTGTCGGTAAAACATTCAAAGATGATGATGTCAGACCTTAAAACTGCCCGTTACAAGCGGATCATAAACCAGATTGAACCTCTCCTTGAACCCGTTCATGATGTACTTGCCCGAATGGCTACGATCAATGCCGTACTATACCATAAAATGCAGGATTTTTACTGGGTAGGTTTCTACCTATTGCAGAAAGAAATGCTGATCGTCGGACCTTATCAGGGACCCTTGGCCTGTCTTATGCTGGAGAAGTACAAAGGTGTCTGCTGGACCAGCATACAGCAGAAAAAAACCGTTGTTGTGAATGATGTAAATGAATTTCCGGGGCATATAGCCTGCGATCCGAGGTCAAAGTCTGAAATTGCAGTGCCTTTTTCAGGAAAAGACGGGAACATTATTGGTGTACTGGACATCGACAGCAGAAAAAAATCCTGTTTCGACAACACCGATGCGTTTTTTCTGGAGAAAATTGCATCGCTGATTTGTAAATGAACTTAATTCAGATATTTCTGCCATTCCTGGAATAGCTTTCCAGTAGTTGTGTAAATTTGTCAATGGAGTATGGCTTGGTGAGAAAACAATCAAAGCCGATGTGAAGGCAATCTTCAGGAAAAACACCCTGATTGTGCCCGGTGATCGCCACGATCGGTATCTGATTCTTGGGATACAGGAATCTCTTCCGTATTTGTCTTGCGGCCTCCATTCCGTTCATCACAGGCATTTCAATATCCATCAGGATCAGGTCAACGTCACTGTACTGCTCCAAAATGCTGACTACCTGTTCACCGTTTTCAACCTCAATGAGTTCATGCCCCAGATCCCGGACGATCTCAGAGATCAGCAGCCTGTTGGCAAATTCATCATCAGCAATGATTATCTTCATGTACGCTGTTTGTTATGCTTTCTGAAAGAAATTCAGTTCTGGTCAGGATGATCATATGGAAACTCGACCGGTTTGCTAAATTAACCCAGTTTGCTTAAAGTATGAATGATTTTTAAACTGTTTATATGAACTTTTGATCCCTCCACATGTATAATTTTATCATGTTTAAATTCAGCAAGCGTTCTGATGAAGCTTTCTTTCGTCGTGCCCGCCAGCTCTGCCAGTTCTTTCCTGCTTAAAGGAAATTCGAATGTGGTGTTGTGAAAGATGGTTTCTGAAAAATACAGAATCACATCGGCTATTCTGCCCGGAAGTTGCTTGTGGATTTGTCCCATGAGCCGGTGGAGAATGAACAGGTTCTCTTCAGAAATCAGTCTGATCAGACCCATGGCATACTGCTTGTTCCGCTGTGTAATTTTATTGAATGTGAAGAAATCGATGAAACATATTTCGCTTGTCTGCAAAGCAGAAGCGGAATACTGGTGCAATTCGTTTCCGTACACCGATGTAAGGCCCAGAAACTCACCTGCACAGGCCACCTTTAAAATAAAATTACGCCTGTTGTGGCCTTCTTTGTAAACTTTTACCAGTCCGGATTTCACATACGCAATATGGGACGTGCGGGTATTCTGGCGCAAAATTACTTCGGGCTTTTCATAAGTCACGACATTGCTGTTCACTCTCAACTCATCCAGGTCATCCTCCGTGAGATATTCCTCCTGGTATATGTTGCAGAGATGATCAATATTTTGCAGTTCATCCATATACGTTTAGTCTCCGGACAGTCTCCGGAATCTTTAAAATTCTTAATAATGCACTTCCTCAGCCAAAGATAACAATTTGTCTCTTTGTGGCAGTTTGCATTATATACGTCATTTTGTTATATGAGTTATAGGATGTTTCAATATTTTTTGCTGTTTTTGATTACGTTCAACGGGTTAAATTATTATTTTTATCGATCTTTTATTTGCGAATTCTTGGTGATGGCAGCAATAACAAACCAACCCTGCATTTTGATTGTTGACGATTCCTCCACAAACATTGCCTTAATGGAGGCAGTATTAGAAGATAAGGGATATCAAATTATAAAAGCCCAGAACGTTCAGGATGCTTTTTTGTCTATTAAGAGAAAAACACCTGATCTGATTTTGCTGGATCTTCTGATTCCAAAAACAAGCGGATTTGATTTTTTTGAACAACTTCGGAAAGAAAAGAAAATCCGTGATATTCCGGTTATTGTCATTTCAGCACTCTCAGACAAAGGAAGTGAGAACAAGGCATTGGAAATGGGAGCCTTGGATTTTATAAGAAAGCCTGTTGATATTCAATATCTTATCAAGCGCGTGGAATCAGTGTTTAAATGATGGTACTCGCTATATCTTTGGATCATTTCTGGAAATACAGAAAATGGGACCGGGCAACAGAAGAAAAGAATTAAAGGACCTCAGGCGATCGCTCGAGAGTCTGGAAGCGGAGAACAACAAGCTGAAAAGCAGACTTGCCGAATTCCATAACCTGACCGGTATTCAGTCCGGGATACCGGTATTTCTCAAAGTTGTCGAGCTCGCCGGAATCGGTTTCTTTATGAAACCGTCAGGCCAGACAACTGTCAGACTTTCCCGTAAGGCTGCTGAAATACTCGGGTTAAGAACAGAGCATGAAATTCCGGTCGAGGACATTAAAAACCTGATTCCGGCGGAAGACCGGATCTTTTTCGAGAAAGCCCTGATCAATGCGGAAAAACAGGGCAAATATTCTGAACTTGAATTCAAAATTGCAAAAGCAGAAGCCGAAGGAAGGGAATTCAGAATCATCTCCATCAGAGTATTCCCGATAGATTACGGAAATGTGAATGATAATGATGCAGTTATTTGCATTGTTACGGATGTTACCGCTCAGGATAAAATCAAAAGAGACCTGCAAAAAGCAAAGGATAAGGCCGATGATCTTGAAAAAAACAAAAACATGCTGCTAAGGCACATCTCTCATGAGATCAGAACACCCATGAATGCGATCATCGGATACAGTGAAATCCTGAATATCGGAAACCTGTCATATGATCAAAGGACTGAATACATAAACACCATTAAAGAACAGGGGATTTACCTGTTGAGACTGGTTGACGACATCTCTGAATTCGCCAGGATGGAGACGGGCATCGTGAGAATCAACAAATCACCCTGCAATGTCGAGTTGTTGCTGCACGAAGTGATAACGATCTGCAACCGGCATAAGGCCATCAGCAATAAGTCCCATCTCGAAATCAGGGTGAATTATCCGGAAGAAAGAGATGTCGTTACCTATACGGATGCAGGCAGGCTTCAGCAGCTCATCATCAGCCTGGTCCGGCATTCCATCAATCATACATCAAAAGGTTTCATAGAAATCGGATATCAGTATGGTTCGGAAAACAGAATAGACTTTTATGTAAAAGATACCAGTGCCGGACGTTCACGGGAACAGACCAGGAAAAGTTTTACGGATGAACTCACTTTTTTCGGCAAGTATGAAGGTTCGGGACTTGAACTGACCATATCCAGGAACCTGGTGAAGCTTCTGGGTGGAAAAATATGGATAGAAACGGTTCCGGATCAGGGATCCACTTATTCATTCACCATTCCGCGTGAAGAGGTGCCCGACACCTATCATGAAGTACTTCCTGAGGAAGAATTCAGAATACCTCCTTACAGATGGAAAGACAAGGTGGTATTGATTGTTGAGGATGACGATGTGAATTATAAATTTCTTGAAGCGGTCCTGCATACAACGGATGTTCAGTTGCTCAGGGCCAATACTGGATCCCAGGCAGTTGAGCTGTGCAGATCGAGCATTAAGATTGATCTGATTCTGATGGATATCAAATTGCCTGAAATGAATGGTCTGGAAGCTACAAAAATAATCCGTGAATTCAAACCGTATACTCCTATCATTGCACAATCTGCCTTTATTATGGAAGATGAAAGGGGCATCTGCCTGGAAGCAGGTATGAATGAGTATATAGACAAACCCATAAACATAAAGGAATTCTTTGAGAAACTGGATCTGTTTCTCAAAGAATCCTGAAATTCATAACGGGTGTTTGTCCTGCTGGCGCAACTAATTGTTCAGCCATTCCAGGAGTTCATCCGAATAAGGATTCTCCCGCGGAGAAATCATTCCGACAAGATTTCCCGATTCATCAATCATGTACTTCTGGAAATTCCAGGATACATTTGAATTCATCACGCCATTCAGTTCCTTCCTGGTTAACCACTCATACAAGGGATGAATATCTCTTCCTCTCACCGAGATCTTTGACATCATCGGAAAGGTAACACCGTAATTAAGCTGGCAGAAAGCTTTGATTTCCGCGTCCGTACCGGGCTCCTGACCCAGAAAGTTGTTCGCGGGAAAGCCGATAATTACAAAATCCCGGTCACCATATTCTTTATACAGTCTCTCAAGGTCCGCATACTGAGGCGTAAAACCGCATTTGGAGGCTGTATTTACCACAAGCACCTTTTTCCCCTTCAGCGAACCCATGTCAAATTCATTTCCATTGATATCGGTAACCTGAAAGTCATGGAATGATTTGTTCTCCTGCGGACTCGCAGTGACATTAAAAAATCCTAAGGACAACATCATAAGTATTATATCTTTCATTTCGTCAATATTGTTGATTTGCATTCATATCACCATTCTTAACACGTTTGAGGTTAAAATGTTCATTGAAACGGATCAGGGAATTCAATACCCTGAAGGCATAATGACAGTATATTACAGCTCTTCATGTGTCTTACATTCAGTTTTTTTGTATAGAAGGTCCCGGATGTTCAGAACCAACGAAAGTGCCACAGCCGCAAGGAACATGGTCATGGTAAAGAAATCAACAGTATCCTGGTGAACAGATAAACCAAACAAACGATCGAGCATATAAGTGATATATGAAACAGGCAAATCCACATACCCCAGTTTTTCAAGAATTCGAAAATGCCATTCGGTCAGCGGACAATATCCCCATCCGTAGAATATACCCAGACCGAACCAGGAAGCACCCGTAAGCAACAGTGTTGCCAGATTCCATTTTCTCAGGGCCGGATGTATCCATCCGAATGCATTGAAAACCGTCAGAATGGAATGAAAACATACAAAAAAAATGTCAGCCAGCTTTAGCACATCCGCTATTTTCTTGTTAAATTAGTGAATCAGAAGATGAAAGACAACAAAATACACGTTAATATCATCATTTCAGGAGTCGTGCAGGGTGTAGGATTTCGTTATGCAGCATGGCTTGAAGCCAGGCGGAGGGGAATTCATGGTTTTGTCAGAAACCTTTACAATGGTGATGTATATGTGGAAGCTGAAGGTGACAGTATTGCTGTGGACGGATTTATCCAGTGGTGTATGAGTGGACCTCTTCATGCCAGGGTTGACCGTGTATCCACGGAGGAAGGTGAATTCATGAATTTCACCGGTTTTGAGATCCGGCCTTGAAACGAATCCGCTAAATCTCACCTATTGAGCTCTTCAACAACCATCCCTGATTTCCGTTGGCGATTTTGATCTCCCTCCAGTTTTCCAGACTATCCAGTATTTCGACTTTCGTACCTTCATGCAACATAAATACGCTGGTACCCAGCTCATCGGGAGAACTTCTTACGGTTACGGACAGATCCAGTACAACTGCTTTGTCATTCCGCACGATGGATTTCTTCCGGGAAATACTGAAAACATAGAGCAACACTGAAAGAAACAATACAGTCAACCCAAAGGGCAACAGGTATTTTCCGTGCCTGATCCTGTCTGCAAACACGATATGCAGGAACAGGAGAGACAGGGAAACCAGTAACAAAAGCAGACTGAGAACTGCCCACGCATCAGGTGGCAAAACGTTCACAGCAAGCTTCCACCACCGTTTCAGAAAAAGAACAGGAATGGTTTCCACCTGATCCACGATGAACATGTTTGCCATGTCAAGGTTATTTCTGATGTCGTCATCATAGGGTGACAGTTCCAGCGCTTTTTCATAAAACAGTATGGCCTCTGCGAGGCGGTTCATTTTGTAATATGCATTGCCCAGATTGTAATACAGTTCTGCAGATTCATAACCCGAATCGAGGACAGACCTGTAAAGTGCAGCAGCCTGATCGAATTGAAGGCCGATGTAATGCTGATTTGCTTCCGATATCAGTGAATCCGGCTGAACAGCATTCATTGCTGCCTGACTGGCCGAAATAAAGATGGCAGATAAAAGGAAAATGCGCCATCGTTTTCTGGCGACCGTCTGACCGGTGACCTGATCCGGTGATCGATTGGGGCATAAGTTCATTTCAGCTTTTGTTGAATTTTTGATATCACATCCAGCGCATCCTGATATATCTGCTTAATGTCAGTGTGTTCCGCTACGGGGGTATATCGTGCGACCTCACATTCACCCGTTATTCTAAAGAATTCACGGATCAGTTCTTCTTCAATGCTGCGTATTTTCAGTTGTTCCATTGCTGTTTCCCTGGATAACCCTGACAGCGGTATGTTGAGCTTGTCACTCAGATAACGCCATAAAGCCACAAGCAAAACGTCATAAAATTCTGTATGTTTCCCCTGTTCTATGAGACCCCCGCAATGCTTCAGCCTTTTCAGCGCATATTTATCAGCCCTGCGCTTTCTCACCTGAACAACATCAGCATTATAAGCCTTCAAACGATTGCGGACCGTCAGCAGGACGATGAACATGATGAGTACAGCACCTGACAAGATATAGAACAACCATGATCCGGCAAAATATGAATCCTTGTCAGACAGCCGAATGGATCTGGTTTTTATATAATGAATATCCTCGTTAAGCAACTGAACATCTTCCTTATAGACACCTGAAACCGCATGGGAGAGGCTGTCCCATTCCCCTTTCCGGACATTTACCGTATAGGATTGTGAATACAGGGTTCGGTATTCCCGGGATGCAGGATCAAAGTAAGTGAATTCTGCGGGAGGGATTGAATAAATTCCTGCGTTATGCGGAATGATCAGATATTCATAAGTCTTGGTCCCTGACCTGGCATTGTCCAGATTTGTACTGATCACCGGATCATACCTTTCCAGTCCTGCAGGAATGTCAACAGTCAGTTCATCCATCAGTTTGAGGTTGCCAGTTCCGGAAATCATATATTTCAGTGTGAGCGGTTCATTGGTCATGGTCTCAGTCCCGCTTATCGAGGAGGAAAGCCTGAAATTACCCACTGCGCCCGCAAATGAATCCGGAGCGTCATCCGGAAGTGGTTTCACGCTGATCCTGACCGGTCCGCTTGACAAAGTATACGGCACATTCTGCACATCGGGAAAGAAAAAATCATCAAAAAATGAATCCGTAATCCGTCTTCTGACTTCCTGGCGCACTGAAACATCTACGTCAAAGGATCCTATGGTGATGTCTCCTGAATGCTGAGGAATGATCACCATCTGTCTGAGGATCCCTGTTCCGTATATGTCTCCGTTGTAAACTTCACGTTCAAGACTTCTTAATGGCATAACTTCCACCGGTTCAATGAAAAAACCGGTAAAATCGGGTCCTTTGAAAGCCTGGTCAACGCCTGATAAATTAACCTTGGAATACAATTTAATGGTAACCGCAATCTGTTCTCCGATGTAAGCTTCAGTCTTATCGACCATGAATCTGATGAACAGGCTGTTGTCATCGATTTCCTCCGGTTGTTCCGTATCATTTCCATCAGGCTGGTTTTGCCTTGAAGAAGGTGTCGTCTGGGCAGGTACGACTTCAATCGAAACCGGATTCGCCTGGTATTCCCTGTTCCCGATTTTTGCAGTGGCTGCCGGAATGGTAAATTCACCCTCCTTTAGCGCCCTGAAAAAATAGGTATACTGATATGTTGATGTTCTGGTGATCTTTCCGTTCACCGAAGAAATGCTCTGGCTGTGTCCTTGACTGGGACCTCCGAGGAATTCAAATTCACGGATCTCGGGAAGATCCAGGTCACTGATCTGATGATTTGAACTATAGATCAGGTTGAACTGCTCACCCACATGCAAAACATCCGGAGTGGCAGATGCTGTAAATTCAACCTCCTGTGCAAAACCACAGGTATTGAATATAACGGTCAGCATGATACCCATAAATGTCCGCATGGTCAAGTATAATTATTGTTCATTGTCCAGGCAAGAACAGGTGAATCACCAGTTCTTTTCAACCGGAACTTTTTTTATTTGCATCTGTCGTTCCTGCACCTTCTTTAAAACATCTTTCTCTTCATTTTCAAGAGCCTGTAACAGACGTTCCGCATCTTCGGGAGATATCTGTCCCCGTTGAGGCTCAGGAAGTTCCGAACGATCGTCTGAATCTTCATATTGCTCATTCTGTGCACGGTCCTGCATGTTCTGATCCTCATCCCCCTGCTGCTGCTGTTGCTGTTCAGAACCGCCACCGTCCTGATTTTCCTGGTCACTTTCATTTTGCTGACCCTGACTGCCGGTCTGGTTTTCTTTATGCAACATCCTCAGTGCCATTTGCAGGTTGTGTTTTGCATCCATATCACCCGGTCTGAGCAGCAGAGCATTTTTAAAAGCTGTAACACTTTCTGCGTATTTCCGGGATTTAAAAAAGGAATTCCCCAGGTTATAAAAATATTTTGCCCGTTCAATACTGTCATCGGACTGTTTCAGAAGCATATCGTATCGTGAAGCCGCAGCTTCATACTGGTCCTGCTTATACATTGAATTTCCCAGATTATAATTCGCCCTGACCGATTCCGAATCCTTTTCGAGGGCTTTCCGGTAATGAATTTCTGCTTCCTGGTATTCATGATCTCTGTAATGCCTGTTGCCATGGCGCAGATATTTCTGTTCAACCTGTGCATATGCCGCGGCACTGACCATGAACAGCAGCATAAATATGTTTAGCCTTATCATTCCTCTCACAACAAATTACTTCAATTGTTTCAACCATTGATTTCTCTTTTCAAGTATGAACAGGTCAAGTAACAGTATAAACAAGGCGGTCCATATGAAATACGGAAACTGCTCCTCATATTCCGCATAAACCTGCGATGTCATTTCAGCCTGTTCCAGTTTTTCAAGCTGATCGAGAATGTCATTTAAGCCCATCCCTGGTAATGAAGCCCGATAATATTTCCCGTTTCCGGCAGCAGCAATCTGCAGAAGCATCTGTTCATTCAGTTCCGATATTATGAAATTCCCGTCCCTGTCCCTTAAATAATCCCTGTTATAAGGGGCGGAACTGACCGGGATCCTGGCTCCCTGATCCTGCCCCATTCCGATCGCAAAAACACTGATTTTTCGCTCAACCGCCTCCATGCATGCTTCCAGTACGTCACCCTCATGGTTTTCTCCGTCGCTGATCACAATGATCGCTTTTCCGACATCCTGATCCTGACTGAATGATTTTGTTGCCAGTTCGATCGCTGAACCGATTGCAGTTCCCTGTCTGGATACCATATCAGTACTGATTCCTGAAAGGAACATTTTGGCGGAAAGAATATCGTTTGTAATGGGTATCTGCGTATACGCTTCACCGGCAAAGACTATAAGTCCCACACGATCATTTTCCAGTCTGTCCATCAGTCTCGACAATTCCTGTTTTGCCCTTTCAAGACGGTTGGGTCTGATGTCTTCGGCCAGCATGCTGTTTGAAACATCCAGCGAGATGATGATCTCAAGTCCTTTTTGCCTGACATCCACAATTTTGGAACCAAATTGTGGTCCGGCAAGCGCAACGATAATCAGAGAAGTTGCCAGCAACATCAG
Organism: Bacteroidales bacterium; assembly: GCA_016926205.1. Lineage (GTDB taxonomy): Bacteria > Bacteroidota > Bacteroidia > Bacteroidales > UBA10428 > UBA5072. The sequence goes on along the minus strand of JAFGPB010000099.1, from coordinate 19,453 downwards.
CAGGAACTTGAGATGTATCCTGAATGCTGAAAAATCCGGCATCATACCTTTCAACAGCACAGGTTCGCCAAAATCCTTCAGATTTCGTTTTTTCATGATCGAAATGACCATGTACAATCCTGCAAGGACCGGAATCACTGCAAGCAGCCAGAGATATTCTATGTGCTCGAATCTGAAGTTATTCACTATACAATACTTCTTAAGTATGCATTTCTTATAATGATCTCAAGCATCAGGAACGACAATGCCCAGATTCCAAAAATCCTGAATTCCTCATATTTTCTCGAGTACTGTCTCACATCAATTTTTGTCGTTTCAAGATTGTTGATCTGATCATATATTTCTCTCAGCTTTTGATTGTTGGTAGCCCTGAAATATTCACCGTCCGTGAGCCTTGCAATTTCCCCGAGCATTTCCTCATCGATTTCCACTTCCGCCTGCTGATAATAAATATTGCCGTAACGATCCTGAAAGGGGACCGGTGCCATACCCCTTGTGCCCACGCCTATGGTGTATAACCTGACGCCAAATGTTCTGGCTATATCCGCTGCCGTGTAAGGATCAATTGAACCCGCATTGTTCATTCCGTCGGTCACCAGGATCACGACACGGCTTCTGCCAGTGCTTTCCTTAAGACGTTTTATGGCGTTTGCCAGTCCCAGACCGATTGCAGTCGACTGATCCTCCACAATGCCAACATTCACTTTCTGTATTAAATTTATCAGTACCGCATGATCAGTAGTCAGGGGACATTGCGTAAAACTTTCTCCACCGAAGAGAACCAGACCGATCCTGTCGTTTGGTCTGCCCGATACGAACTCAATGGCCACATCTTTTGAAGCTTCAATGCGGTTCGGGGAAAAATCCGCTGCAAGCATGCTTCCTGAAATATCCAGCGCAAGCATAATGTCAATTCCTTCAACCGACTCGTCACTCCAGCGGTTGGTTGATTGAGGCCTTGCCAGTACAAGAATCAGCGCAATACCCGTCAACATTCTGAGTGCAAAAGGAATATGCCGCAAATAATTGCGGATGCCATTTCTCACTTCTGTAAGCTGTGAAACCGTGGGAACCTTAAGATCCGGCTGGGTCCTGTTGTGATAAAAAATATACCAGACAATTGCCGGTACCACCAGCAGCAGAAGATAAAGATATTCCGGATGTGCAAACTGAATGTCAGTCATTTCAGGTTTGTGTTTCTAAAAGCATTGCCGGTTTTATGTTTCGGTTTCCCGGTAATTTCTCCACTGTCCCCGCTGTCGTTTTTCGGATGTACTCGACCGCCAGTCCGATCTGGTTTTCATTTTCCTCCCTGTCCGGAACAACCTTTGCAAATTTCACCAGATCCGCCAGCGTCAGGATCTGCAACAACAATTGAACGTTCCGGGAATCTTCATCCAGGTTTTTCAGGGTATGAAGAATCTCCTCTGTGGTCTTTTCAGGTGCTGCAATTTGAAATCTTCGTTCAATGTAATTCCGTAAAATTTCCGAAAGCCTGATATAATAGTATTTGATCCTGTTGTGCAGCCACGGAGCATCTGACCTTAGCTTTTCCAGCTCATTCAATGCAACAACATCCGGCGGATCAAGCATCTGGCAGGCAAGCGCAACAGGCATTTTTTTATACCTTTTTCTGTAATAATATCTTATAAACAATATTAACGCGACGGAAAACAGCAGCGCAATAAGATAAGGCAAAAGTTCCAGAATTGTTACCGGTGCATTATAGTTCGCCTTGATATCCCTGATATCAGTTTCCAGAGGAAGCGGGATGATTTCCAGAGCCACCGGCAATGTTTCGATCGTGTCAGGAAGTTCTCCTGAGCGGTCAACAAAACTCAGCGGGGGGATCTCAAAAAATCCCGTGTCGAATACGGCAATCACAAGTTTCTGCTGAAGCATTTCATATCCTTCGGATATCCTTAGGGTATCAACCACAGATTTGTTTACCACTTCAATCTTATCAGTCAATTCACCGGTAATTTCAGGGAAACTTATTTTTGTATCCTCAGGTTTTGAAACATTCAGCTGCATGTCAAGATGATCACCAATCAATGCCCTGTTGGTATCCAGGCTGGCGCTGACTGAGATATCCTGAGCAGACAGGCTGTATGGAAAAACCGCACCGTACAGGTAACATACGACCAGGATGAGCACAATATTTTTCACGACCACATTCATAAGATCTGAGCACTTATTCTGTTATCATAAACCCATTAAAATCATGCCCTTTTCTTGAAGAGCCTCATCAATGGCTGAACATAATCCTCATGAGTGGCAATTGAAACATGATCGACACCATACCGGTTGAAAAGATCATGAATGTCCACCTGCCGTTTTCTGTATCTCATGCGATAACCGTCTCTGACTTCATTATTCGATGTATCAACCCATCTGATCATGCCGGTTTCAGCATCACGAAGCTTAAGCAGTCCCACATTCGGCAATTCGGTCTCACGCTGATCATAAACCCAAAGACTTACGAGGTCATGTTTCCTGTTCGCGATCTTCAGTGCTTCTTCGAAGCCCTCATCAATGAAATCGGAAATAAGAAATGCAATACTGCGTTTTTTTATCACATTGACGAGAGTTCGAAGGGGTAATGATATATCTGTTCTGCTGCTGACAGGTTCATATCCGATCAGTTCACGGATGATTCTGAGGATATGCTGTCTTCCCTTCTTGGGTGGTATAAATTTTTCGATCCGGTCGGTAAACATGATCATGCCTACCTTATCGTTGTTCTGGATCGCAGAAAATGAAAGGACTGATGCCATTTCGGCAATCAGACTGTTTTTATAGCGATATCGGGTACCAAATTTTGAAGAACTGCTCACATCCACCAGCAACATGACCGTCAGCTCCCGTTCCTCCTCAAATATCTTCACATAAGGATGATTGAAACGTGCCGTCACATTCCAGTCAACGTTCCTGATGTCATCACCATACTGGTATTCACGCACTTCACTGAAAGCCATTCCCCTTCCCTTAAATGCAGAATGGTATTCACCGGCAAAAATGTGCCGGGAAAGACCTTTGGTTTTGATCTCTATTTTGCGTACTTTTTTTAATAGTTCGTTGGTTTCCAATGCAACAAAACTTTAATGTTACTCTTCACGAATGCTGATTGTAAAATACCAGTCCTCCTCTTCAAGTTTCACCGCATAATGTCTTCCATCCTGACTGTAAGTCCATCTTTTTTCACCAATCTTTTTATAGTTTCCGTCAAGCATTCCGATCATGTCATTCAGGTTTGCATAATCAGAAATCCAGCGCACATAAGTACAGACATCACCATCTGAAAGAAAAAACAGTATGGTCTGTTCACTGACATCGTCAACGAACTTAAGATATTTAAAGGTGTTGTTCACCGTTGAAAGATCGGCTCTGAAATGCGGGTGATCCCTCCTTAAAACATTCTCAATATCGTCTTTATGCATACCGATATAATTTTGTCCCTGCAGAAGCGGCAGGGCAAATATGAAAAAGACCAGGGTCAGTATGGTTCTGCTTCCAGCTTTCATCATTAAGGCACTTCAATATTGTTCAAAATATCGATCACGAGATCTTCCGTTGTGATGTTTTCGGCTTCCGCTTCATAGGTCAGCCCTATTCTGTGTCTTAGCACGTCAAGGCATACTGCACGAACATCCTCAGGAATCACATAGCCCCTGTGCCTGATAAACGCAAATGCCTTGGCAGCTTTTGCCAGATTGATGCTGGCCCTCGGTGAGGCGCCGTAGCTGATCATTGTGTTGAACTGCGGAAGGTTGTATTTGTCGGGTTGGCGGGTTGCAAAAACAATATCCAGAATGTATTGTTCAATTTTGTCATCCATATATACTTCCTTGACAATCTCTCTGGATCTGATAATGTCATCAAGCGTGAGGATCGGGTTTGCAGCCGGAAACTCCTTGCCGGTATTTTCACGTATGATGAGCTTTTCTTCTTCCATGGAGGGATAGGTAATGACCACCTTCATCATAAACCGGTCAACCTGTGCTTCAGGAAGCGGATACGTACCTTCCTGTTCAATGGGATTTTGTGTGGCAAGCACCATGAAGGGATTCGGAAGATCAAACGACTTGCTGCCGATCGTCACCTGTTTCTCCTGCATTGCCTCAAGCAATGCACTCTGAACCTTGGCGGGAGATCTGTTGACCTCATCAGCAAGTACAAAATTTGCAAAAACAGGTCCTTTTCGCACGATAAACTCTTCTTTTTTCTGGCTGTATATCATGGTCCCGATCAGATCGGCCGGAAGCAGGTCAGGTGTGAACTGAATGCGACTGAAAACTGCACTGACAGAATGCGCCAGTGTATTGATCGCCAATGTTTTTGCAAGTCCCGGAACACCTTCGAGCAGGATGTGTCCGTCGGAAAGAAGTCCAATCAGAAGACTGTCAATCAAATGCTTCTGTCCAATGATCACCTTGCGTATCTCCTGTGTGATCCGTTCAATAAAAATGCTTTCCTGCTGTATTTTTTCATTCAGCTCCCTGATCTGTTGCGATAAGTCAGCCATAACAACGATTATTGATGCATGTTAATTTCAATACGTTCATTTTGCGATTATGAAGCAACACAACCGTTCAGAATGCCTGTTACAAAAGTGCTGCCACGATTGAATGCGAAAGTAACAATTTTTATACCACGTCGTCAGCCTGCTTTCATGTATGTTTTACTATATTACTGATAATCAGAAGGTAATTTTCTGTTAAAAATTGTTAAATACATGATTGTGAATAATTAATAAAGTACAACCTGAACCGGTTTCCCGAAAATTATGCAATTTTATGCACCTTTATATAATACAACATATATTATGCGGAGAAGGTATTTCATCGGATTGTCTTTCCGGGGCACACACTACCATGGATGGCAGAAACAGATGAATGCCCTGACCATACAGGAAGTTGTTGAAGATTCCCTGTATAAAATCAGTGGAGAGCGACTCAGGGTCGTCGGGTCGGGCAGAACCGACGCAGGAGTGCATGCCTTGTCTTTCATAGCTCATGTCGATACAGAAAAAGAACTGTTCAGGGAAGAAACAGACTTTCTTTATAAAATGAACTGCGTTTTGCCTCCGGACATAGCTTTAAATGACATACGCACCGTCAAACCGGAAGCCCATGCCCGTTACAGTGCAATTTCCAGGACCTATGAATATGTGATCCGGAAGCATAAGGATCCTTTTCAGAATGACCTTTCATGGTTCCACGCACAGCCCCTTGATGTGCAAGCCATGAACGATGCTGCCAGGAAACTGATATTGTATAACGATTTCACCAGTTTCAGCAAGCTCCACGGCAATGCAAAAACAAATATTTGCCGTATTGAGAAGGCATGCTGGAAAGAATCCGGCAGAAATCTTGTTTTTATAATTGAGGCCGACCGTTTTCTGAGAAATATGGTGAGGGCAATTGTCGGCACTCTGATTGGTGTGGGAAACGGTAAAATTACCCGGGAGGACTTCACACATATCATTGAAAGCAGGGATCGCAGCAAGGCGTTGTTTTCAGCACCTGCACAAGGATTGTCGCTGGTTCACGTGAAATATCCTGATGATATTTACCTGTAACCAGGGTTTCATATGGCAGTTGAACTTTAAAGTCATCCACAGGAACATTTTGACAGTTTTGACGTATAAGAGAGGACTGAACAAAGTATGGTTGTATGAAACGATTTTTTATTACGTTATGCGCAGTTTTTATCTTCACTACCGCTTACCTGCAAAATACCATACCCAAAGCACAGACGCTTTTTATACATGATTTTACTTTGTTGACCGAATGGCCTGAAAGTTACCGGAGCGGACCCTTTGTGATCGGTGTTTTCGGTGATTCGGAAATTCTGGGTGAACTTGAATCCTATATGGAGGGCAGGAAGGTCGGATCCCAAAACATCAGGGTGGTACAATTCAACTCTGCTGAAGAAATTTCAAAATGTCACATCCTGTTCATACCTTTTTCAATGACCAGGATGATACCCGAGATCAGAAAACACCTGGACGGGAAAAGCACGCTGCTGGTGACTGAAAGAAGCGGAGCTCTGGAGGCAGGATCAGCAATTAATTTTGTGATCATTTGTGAAAAGATGAAATTCGAGGTCAAATCCGAAAATGCTTACAAATATGGCATCAGTCTGAGTTCTGAATTGCGGGAAATGGCAGCAATTGCAATGTAAACCCCATTGAACTGCGGGAAATGGCAGTAATTGTAATGTAAATCCCATTATCCGGACTCATAGTTCAGGGTCATTCCATATTTCCCATGCTCTTTCAGCCTGAAGCCGGAGCATATCCATCCCGTTGATTACCGTTGCGCCCATCGCTTTTCCTTTTTCCATGAATTTGGTAACGGACGGATTATAGACCAGATCATACAAAATATGTCCGGAATTCAGTGCATGGTAAGGTATGTCCGGAAATGAGCCTGTATCAGGAAACATGCCTGCAGGACTTGCATTCACAATGATCTGAAACTCCGAAATGATGCCGGCTGAAAGATCTTTGTAGGAGATCTGGTTCTGTTCACTGGGATGACGTGATACGAAGGTTATTCTGAAGTTGTGGTTTTTAAGCACGAAAGCAGCCGCTTTTGATGCTCCTCCGGTTCCAAGTATAAGTGCACGCCTGTGTGAAGGTCTCAGAAAAGTCAAAATGGAAGCCTCAAATCCGTATGCATCGGTATTGAATCCTTTCATCCGGTAAGTCTTTTCAGTCCTGTATATTTTTACCGTATTCACGGCTCCTATTTCCCTTGACTCATCATCCTGATCATCCAGAAGGGGAAGGATCTTTTCTTTATAGGGAATGGTCACGTTGAACCCGGAAAGTTCAGGTTTCCCCGCAATCAGGTCGTGAAGCCGGTCAATGCTTTGAATCGGAAAATTCTCATAATAACAATCCGAAAGGGATTCGCGGTTGAATTTTTGTATGAAAAACTGTTTTGAAAATGAATGGGTAAGAGGAAAACCGATCAAACCATAACCTTTCATGACGGCTGATCCGGAGAATTTGTTCATGAATCCAGTTGCTTGTATTTTTCCGAATCGGGCCTGTACCCGGCAAAGGTGGACGGAAGGAAATCGAAGAATGTATCACCGCGCAAACCAAGGCGAAGGCATTCAAGGGGTATGACGTCCTGTGCTGCAATATTGCCCAGATTAACATTGCATCCCAGTTGTTTGATAAACCAGACCTGTTGTTTTCCGGCAGGAGCTTCCCACAAAACATTAGTCGTATCTACCGTTTTGTTGATCATGCTGATCAGTTCCACATCCGCAGTTCCGTCACTGTGATAAATGCCTGTTGTACCACTTTCACGTGCTTCTGCAATGACTTTCCAGGAACCTGCTTCAAGTTCGGACTCCATCATTCGGGCCCAGATAGGGTCCGGGATCTCAACACCCTTTTGTTTTGAACCTACCTCTGAAAGAACGGTGAAGCTGGTTGATAGTTTTTTGATGTATTCGAGTTTCTGGCTGTGCTGCATGAACATCGACCCGTCAGAAACCTCAGCAACCGTGATCTCCAGATCACCGAGCAGTTTCACGTAATCTTCGAATTTGTTGCGGATCACGAAAGCCTCAAACAATGTGCCTCCCAGATAAGTCTTTATACCTGCCTGGTGGTACAACCGGATCTTCTGCTCCAGTTTCTCACTGATCACAGCAGTTCCGAATCCAAATTTGACGAGGTCGGTAAATCCGGCGCACATTTCGATAAAATCCCCGGCCTGGCGGAGACTCAATCCTTTGTCCATGACCATGGTCAATCCGTTATTTCTTGGTTTTGTCAGTCTTTCAGGTAGATAGGGTAACTTGATTTTCATTTTTTGGACGGAATACATTCAATGATTAATCTTTTGCTTGACTTTATGCTGATGCTCCTCAATCAGCGCATAAAAAATACCGTATTCGCGGGTCTTCGGAAACAACCGGAACATTTCCTGATATTCACTATAGTTCAGCATGAGGCCCTGCTCAAAATGAACTATGGCAGTATTAAAATCCTTTTGATACGCATGATAGGCAGCAAGACGGTAATGAAGTGTTGGATTTTCACCTATGAATTCAAACGATTCGCTCAGTGTACTGATGGCCTCACAGATCTTTCTTTTGCGGAAAAAAACCTGTGCACATGCCAGCCAGGCTTCATGATCCAGCGGATTGATCTTTACAGCCTCTTTATAAGCTTCAACAGCCTGTATGTCTTTATTCATACGGGAATACAGCTCACCAAGCATAAACCAGCAGTCAGGATTTTCCGGTTCATAAAGTAATGCTCTTTTTATTGATGAGATACTCTGGCTGTATCTTTTGATCTTCAGAAAAACCAACCCTTTCCCAAACCAGGCATCACTGAAATCCGGATAAAGGGCAATGGCATGATTGTATGCTTTCAGAGCTTCCGAATAATTTCCTGTTTCTTCATAGCAATCACCAAGTGAACACAATGCATGCGTATTCTCAGCATCCTTTTCAAGTATTTCCCGGTATATTTCAATCGCGCCCGTATGATCATTCTGGCCGACCAGCATATCCGCTTTGTTCATATAAGCTGTGAAATGATTGGGATTTATGGCTGTTGCAAAATCAAAAGCTTCCGCGGCCTGCATGTATCTTCCCGTTTTGCAGCAGAGAAGTCCCAGGTTGTTCCATACCTGTTCAGCGAACGGGTCTACATCCAGATACTTCCGGTAAAATTCAAGACTTTCATCAAATTGATCAAGCCTTTCAAAATTCTCGGCCAGGTCATACAGCACAAGGACATTGGTCCTGTCCACATCATGTGCTCGCAACAGGAAACTGTTCGCAGTAACAAACTGGCCTGTCTGCAAAAACGACTGGGCAACGGAGTACAACAGATCATCCTGGTTATCGTTGCAAAGGTCAATTGCACAATTAAAGCTTTTCAGCGCCTCATCGCTTTTTCCGGTGATATTGAGGGCAATGCCTTTAAACAGGTAAACCTGGTAATTTGACGGTTCAATTTTTTCAACTTTTCTGATCATGTCAAGCGCTCTGGACGGCCTTCCTGTTTCAATCAGCACCTGTATATTCTTCAACCTGACGGACAGGGCACAGGGATGTTGCCTGAGGGCAAGATTGATTGCCGTGACCGCCTCCTGATAATTGTATTCATTTAAATAATACTCTATGATGCTTTCGAATTCATCGATATCGAAATAATCAATCCGGTTGCTGCTTCGCATATCATGGTAGCGCTTCACAAGTTCCAGCACATCATCATCACCCGTATAATCATCCCAGTCAGAAAACATCACATATTGAGTTATTGGCTAATATAAATAAAGTAATTTATATATTCTTACCGGATATCAACAATAATTCTGCAAAAACAGGGCAACAAATTTATAACCAAAGAGTAAATATTGTTGATATGGTTTATTTGCAGGTTACCCTGTGGAAGGACTGCGCTGGTAATAAATGAGTTCCTCCTTCAGGATCTGATGCAGCGACCTCAGTTCCATGGTCAATCTGTGTTCATTTCCAAGAATATCCTCCAGGGTTGACATCTGAACGTCCATCACCTGCAGTTTGTCCTTTCCGTTTTTCAGGTTTCGGGCAACCTGTTCATTGATCTTCAGTCTTAACAAAATCTCAAGCATTTCTGCATAATTGGATGCAAATGCTATAAGTTCACTTGCAACATCAACACCATAACGCATCACCAGTACTTTCCACAATGAGAAATCAGGATCGTACTGTTCCATGTTCCATGTAAAATCAGCAGCTGTTGCCAGTCTGATCATATCAATTTCCGAAAGTGCCGTGTGATTGATAAAAATATGAGATCGATCCAGTCCGGAAAAGATCTCCCTGATCCCGGTATTTCCGAATGGTTCAAAAATATTGAAAACTCTCAGCCGGCCGGGATAATGGGGATATGCTCCTCCGTACAGGCCCCAGCGCGTAGCCATCAGCATCGAATTGTCAAGAAAAACCGGCGGCCTGCCGCCTGTCTGACTGACAAACCTTTCCAGGTCCGCATCATCGGTATTGTCGCCAAAAAATGAGCTGCCCGACCACAGCACCGGTATGTCTTTCAGTATGGCCATGTCTTCAGGTACAAAAACATTGCTCAGATCCATCAGTTCATTATGAAACAAAGGCGGGCAATACAGGAGTGATCGTCCGGGATAGCTTCCCGTCACCAGACTGCGGATGTCAACCATACCGTTCACTGCAGGATTGCGGTCAACTTCCGGAGTCAATGGATAGGTATAGCAGAGCGAGGAATCATCAGGCAGTCGAAATGAAGGGGCAACTATGATACCGTCAAGTCCGGCCGACAAAGTCGCATCAGCCATGCTCCGCATCCATTGAACCATTTCTCTGCCGACTTCCTTAACAGGTACCAGGCCGGAGACAGTCGTACCAGGACAAATCCTGTTTGATGCAATCATGCCGTATACAGTGACAGGTTCCCCCGGGCTGCCGGGATCACGGAACGGGTTCAGGTTTCTCAATTCCGAAGAAGATGCATTTTCAGGATTGATATCCAGCACCGCCCCATTGAACTTGTAAGCGACAAGCTCATCTGCCATTTGCAGTCCATGATCCGTCCTGCCCTCAGCATTCCAGTCTGTGATGATGTAAAAGCGGCCTGTAAAATCAGGATAGTCAATGACCCTTGCATTATGAAAAACAGGTTTCCTGCTGTCAAAAAGCTGAATTGCAGTCAGGACTGCATAATAAATACCCGTTTCGTTGTTGCCGTTCAGGAATACCAGGTTGGATATGTCATCCAGCGTGTGAATATAATACCCCTGATGGTGTACCTCAATGTCACGGAAAGGCATAACTTCCCGGTTTCTCTGGCTTACTGCCGTATTGCCCAGGCTGAATACAAGCCTTGATCCGTTTAGCCAGGAGGCCGGGAGACTCGAGGTGATCAGGATATCTTCCCGGTTTGCCTGACCATCCGATGCAGTCAGGATGCCCTTGAAGAGTGCTTCACGCAAATGAAGTGCAGCTTTCAGAGTGAGGTTGCCGGCATTATGTGGAACAAGGATAACAGGAAGTTCTTTGACATCAGAATCCGGTGAATAATAAATCACAGATTCCATAGACCTGATTTTTTTCGGCGTGGGAATGACCACATGATGGATTGAGAAGGAGGTATCCGCATAAAAGCTCATCCTTTCGGCAACCGAGAAATTTTTTATGGAATAACGCAGTGCTACACTGTCAATCCACATGGTACCTGTCCCTTTCAGTCCCAGAGATACTTTAAGAAAATGTGCATTCGAAGGAATATTTCCTTCAGGAAACGGGAAGGAATGGGATTTCCCGATAATTTTGCCCCATCCGAATGAAGGAATGCTGAGAAAATTTGCAAATGACAGTGATTTGTTCGAATGATCAATGGTTTGCTCCAGCTGCGGAAAGTATTGTCTGGAATCGAGCAGGATCTTATTCCTGTCAAAATACAACAGCTTTACTTCAATGCCGTCAAACATGCGGGTTCCAAGCCTGGGCCTGCTGGGCAGAATGTCGGTCAGACGCGTGTAGAACGTAAAATCATAATTGCCGGGAATCACCCGTATAAACTCGCTGACAATTCCATCGCCCTGCTGATCTGTTTCATTGGCTTTTTTCCTGATGATTTTCACGGCCCTGCTTCCGGTGAAAACCTCATCTGAAGCGTAAATGCTGTCCAGGCTGATATCCACCCACTCAATATGCTCACCGTATTGTTGCCAGCCATCCAGGACAAAAGATGTTCTGCCGCTGTCAATTGAAAAGGTACGTCCGGTTTCAAAAGAACCGTTTCTGAGAAGGTTTGGCCTTTCATAACGCTGATATCTTATTCTGTATGGGATGGTTAACGGATCTTCCGTAACCCACGATAACCTTTGCGCTTCAGTATCACTTCTCCGCTCGCAGCCAGTAAAAATCAGTGCAATGAGCAGGACCAGCGATATTGAAAAAGTGCAGTTCATATGACGGACTAAATTACAACATCCCTTTAAAAATGCAACCCGTTCCGGAACTATGTGAACATCCCTCATGTACCGGCATGTAAATAAGTCCTGTCACATACATCACCCGGAAATCCTCTGTTTGCTGGCAAGTAAAGTATTCCTGAGAAGCGAAACGATCGTCATCGGTCCCACTCCACCCGGGACAGGAGTAATATAACTGCATTTGGGTGCAACCTCATCAAATTTCACATCCCCCGTAAGCTTGTATCCGGATCGTGTAAGATCAGATTTTACGCGCGTGATTCCCACGTCAATAATAACGGCGCCCTCTTTTACCATTTCACCCGTTATGAATCCGGGTGATCCAAGTGCAGCGATGATGATATCACTTTTTAGCGCCAGTTCAGGTATATTGCTGGTTTTGCTGTGTGCCAGCGTTACAGTCGCGTTACCCGGGTATCCTTTGAGTGAAAGCAGATTGCTCAGGGGTCTTCCGACGATGTTGCTTCTGCCGATTACCAGGCAGGCCTTACCTGCCGTGGGAATTTCGTAACGTCTGATCAATTCTATGATTCCGGCAGGAGTGGCTGATATGAAGGACGGCATTCCCAGAACCATCCGGCCGATGTTTACGGGATGGAAACCATCGACATCTTTAGCAGGATCTATTGACTCAATGACATTTTGTTCGGAGATATGTCCGGGAAGCGGCAACTGGACAATGAAACCGTCTATATCCGCATCTTTGTTCAGGTTGTGAACCGCATTGATCAGGGTTTCTTCCGAGATGTCATTATCGAAACGCACCAGGGTAGATTTAAAGCCGATTTCTTCACATGCCCTGACTTTCCCTGCAACATAGGTTTCGCTCGGAGGATCATGGCCCACCAGTATTGCGGCAAGGTGTGGTATTTTTCCGCCGGAGCTTTTTATACAATCCACCTCGAGCGCAATTTCAGCCTTGATTTCAGCGGCGACTTTTTTCCCGTCAATGATCTGCATGTCAATTTAAGTTTATAGGATGGATTGTGTTCATAATAATTTCAAAATTCACGACTTCAACCGGTATCCTTCAGTTGCTTTTCATAAAGGGTATGTTGCCGGGCATTCCCATCGCTTTCTTATTTGAAGCCATTGCCTTCATCATCTTCCTTGTCTCGTCAAACTGTTTTGTCAGCCGGTTCACCTCCTGTACAGTCGTTCCGCTGCCGGCAGCTATCCTTTTTCTCCGGGAACCGTTCAGTGTTTCGGGATGATCCCTTTCATAAGGTGTCATCGAATAAATGATCGCTTCAATGTGCCTGAACGAATCATCATCTATGTCCTCCATATTCTTAACAGCCTTTCCGACACCAGGTATCATACTTGCCAGATCCTTGATGTCACCCATTTTTTTGATCTGCTGTATCTGTGCCAGGAAGTCACTGAAGGTGAACTGATTCTTTGCTATTTTCTTGTGGAGCTTGCGGGCTTCCTCCACATCGAACTGTTCCTGGGCTTTCTCGACAAGGGTAACGATGTCTCCCATCCCCAGTATCCTGTCCGCCATCCTTTCAGGGTGGAAAAGCTCGATTGAATCGATCTTTTCGCCGGCACTCACGAACTTTATGGGTTTATCGACCACAGCACGGATAGAAAGTGCAGCACCTCCCCGGGTGTCACCATCAAGCTTGGTAAGCACGACTCCGTCAAAATTCAGGCGATCATTAAACTCTTTGGCCGTATTGACCGCATCCTGTCCGGTCATTGAATCAACGATGAACAATATTTCATGCGGTGAAACGCTCTTTTTTATGGATTCAATCTCGTTCATCATCTCGGCATCCACTGCCAGCCTTCCTGCAGTGTCGATAATGACAGTATCATTCCCGCTCTGCCTTGCATGTTTAATGGCATGCTGCGACAACTTCACAGGATCTGCATTTCCTTCTTCCATGAACACCGGTATCTGAATCTGTTCTCCCAGAATCTTCAGCTGCTCAATTGCAGCAGGCCTGTAAACGTCACAAGCTGCAAGCAACGGATTTTTGCCCCGTTTATGATGCAAATGACCGGCAAGTTTGGCGGCAAAAGTCGTTTTACCTGAACCCTGCAATCCGGCTATTAAAATGACAGCCGGACTTCCCTTCAGGTTAATGTCCACGTGTTTCCCTCCCATTAAGCTGATCAGCTCGTCGTGAACAATCTTGACCATCATCTGGCCAGGTTTCACCGATGCCAGGATCTTTTGTCCCAGTGCCTGCTCCTTCACCGCATCAGTAAAAGACTTGGCAATTTTGTAATTCACATCGGCATCAAGCAGGGACCGGCGAATTTCTTTCACAGTCTCAGCTACATTGATCTCAGTGATCCTCCCCTCCCCTTTAAGGATCCTGAAAGACCTTTCCAGTCTGTCCGTCAAACTGTCAAACATGTCATAAACTCCTTGTTATATTAAACCACGGCAAAAATATGATAATTTCCGCAAATACAGGATCATGGCTACGGGAACTGCTGGCCGGACCCGGCTGGTCACATTCTTTCCGGCATTTCTATGCCCAGCAGACCCATATTGTTCCTGACAACCCGTGCGACCACCTCCGAAAGTGCCATCCGAAAATTCCTTTTCTCCGTATTTTTTTCTCTTAATATTGAAAAGTCGTGATAAAACTGATTGTACTCCCTGACCAGCTCATAGGTGAAATTGGCGATCAGGGAAGGATTGTAAGCCCTGGCGGCATCCTCAATTACTGACGGAAAATCATGAACCAGCAGGAGCATGTTCTTTTCTTTCCGGTTCAATACAATCCTTTCTGAAACATTTCGGGGTTTCGCGATACCAAGTTCTTCAGCTTTCCGGAAGACAGATCTGATCCTGGCATACGTGTACTGAATAAAAGCACCTGTGTTGCCATCAAAATCAATTGATTCGCGCGGATTGAAAGTCATGTTTTTCACAGGATCAACTTTCAGAATATAATACTTCAGCGCTCCCATTCCGATGATCCTGCAAATATTTTCCTTTTCACCCTCCGGAAGTCCATCCAGTTTGCCAAGTTCCCTTGACATTTCTCTGGCCGTCTGTATCATCTCTGCGATCAGATCATCTGCATCAACCACAATCCCTTCACGTGATTTCATCCTTCCCTCGGGCAGTTCCACCATACCATACGACAAATGGTGCAAAGATCTGGCCCACGGGAATCCCAGCTTCTCCAGTATGATCGAAAGAACTTTAAAGTGATAGTTTTGTTCATTGCCCACAACGTAAATCATTTTATCCGGACTGTATTCTTCCTGTCTGAGTTGTGCTGTCCCGATATCCTGAGTTATATAGACGGAAGTTCCGTCCGAGCGCAGCAGTATCTTTTCATCCAGTCCCTCGGGCTTCAGGTCAACCCATACAGAGCCGTCATGATGCTTGAAGAACAGTTGGTTTTTCACACCGTCCAGCACGATTTCCTTTCCTTTCAACCAGGTTTCCGATTCATAATATACCTTGTCAAAATCAACGCCCAGCTTACGGTATGTTTCGTCGAACCCTTCATACACCCATTCGTTCATGGTTCTCCAGAGTTTCATTATTTCCGGGTCGCCGGCTTCCCATTTTCTCAGCATCTCCTGTGCTTCAAGGATCAGCGGGGCATTTCTTTCAGCATCTTCCTGTGTTTGGCCTCCGGCTATCAATTCAGAGATCTGCGACCTGTATTCCTGTTCAAACTTCACATAATATTCACCTACCAGATGATCGCCCTTTTTGCCGGAAGACTGCGGCGTCTCTCCCTTTCCGTGACGCAACCAGGCCAGCATGGACTTGCATATGTGGATGCCACGGTCGTTCACAAGATTGGTTTTGATGACCCGTCTGCCTGTAGCTTTGAGGATATTGCACACGGAATATCCCAGCAGATTGTTGCGGATGTGACCAAGGTGCAGGGGTTTGTTTGTATTCGGGGAAGAATATTCGACCATAAAGATTTCAGGTTCCTGGTCTTCCGCACCCGTATGCATCATGTCCCCGCCATACGGACCGGTATGCAACCCGCTCCCGTTATCCGCACCGGTCTTTATGCCATAGCTTTTGTCAGAACTGATGTTGTTCAGGGTTTTCAGGTAATAGCTGTCATGCACCACAAGATTCAAAAACCCCTTTATAATGCTGTATTGTTTGATCTCATGGTGATTCCGGACCAGATATTCCCCGATATCCGATGCGGTTTGTTCTGGAGTCTTGCGTGATATTTTCAGCAATGGAAACACGACCAGGGTGATATCACCTTCAAACTCACGCCTTGTCTTCTGCAGCTGGACCTGATCAGGACTGCACACCCGGCCGTACAAAGATTGGATTGCTTCAGTCACGGATCCGGATATGATTTCTTCAATTTGCTGCATTTGGTGTTGCTTAAAAGGCACAAATATAATTTCATTTTTCATAAATTTGTTCTGAAATAAAACGGGATTATGGAATTACAGGAGAAAGTTCTGAGCATTATGCAGAAGGCTACAAAACCTTTAAAAACCGGTGAAATTGCTGCACTTGCAGGAATTGAGAAGAAAGATGCTGAAAAGGCAGTTAAACTGTTAAGCAGGGCGGGAAGGATCTTTTCTCCCGCCAGATGTCTCTGGCAGGCCAAATAGGAAGGGTTTTCCTGCCATCCCGGATCTCGGCCCTGCATGATCCCTTGAGGATTGTGAGGATTCGTACGGGATGTTTCCGTGATGCCCAACAAAATTTCAGCATGAACGGCTGTTCCTCATATTATGATGTGCTGGGCATTGCTCCCGGTTCAAATCTTCGTCAGATCAAAAAGGCTTTCCATGAAAAAGCCAAGCTATACCATCCTGACATCAATCACAATCCATTCGCACAGGATCACTTCATACAGATCAGGGAAGCATTTGACAGGATTCTAAGGCAACGGCAGAAAGGGTTATACCCCATGCATGCAGCGTCAGCATCTTCAGGCATTCATGGATACCAATCATTTGGATACCGGTCCAGGAAAAGAAACCAGAAGTATTACAGCAGGCCAAAAAACCCTGATTTCACTGAAAGCCGGCAGGGAAAAATCATTTACTGTACCGTTCACATCATATTTATACTGACCGGCTTTTTGATTTTCATAAACCCGCTGATCATGACGCTTCAGCATCAGTTTGATCCTGGCAGGCCACTTTATGATTCACTCACCGCTGCATTGGTGACCATGTTTTTTGGCATCGTCATGATCATGGCCATAGGTCTTTCACTGGTTTCTTTCATTCGTAAAGCATAAATCCAGGGATGAAGTTGATTTTTTCTGACTGCCAACCGTTTATTCCGGAGTGAAAGTATAATCGGACAGCGACGTTTGATCTCTTGAACATCCTTAAGGGATGAGTCTCACATTGGCATATGATGAAGAAATTTTGACCGTCGATTGTATATCCTGACCAGTACCCACCTGTCCGTTCACTTTTAGCTCGTTGTCATCGTCAATCCTGTTTATGCGTGAATTGTTTTCTGGCAGGATGATGTTGCAATATTTGGCATAACCGTCCAGCCTGTAAGATGCATCCCGGTCAATCCCTATCCTGATGTTGCCGTAACTGCTGTTTACAGTTATACTTTCAAAGCCCTCAGGGACATTTTGTACATTCACGTCGGTGTATCTGGCCTCCAGTTGCAGCCTGTTGGAAAGTCCGTCAATCTTGATATTGGAATATGCAGTACTGACAACAAAATTATTCAGATTTCCGAATTCAAAAGTATCATATTTAGAATCGCTCACCACCGAACTGCCATTGGTCAGATAGATCTTGGAGTATTTGCTCACAACGACCAATGCTCTGCTATCGGTAATGTTTATTTTTGAATATTTGATCTCAGCATTCAGCCAGCTGGCTTCCTGTATGACAGCATCAGAGTATGCCAGATTGATCTTTGTCAGCGGTTCATTCGAATCATGAATGATTTTATCTGCATTCAGTTTACCGTACTTCACATCAATGACTGAAGTCGATGTAATTTCGTCGATAAAAACATTCCCGTATTTGTTATAAAGCTGCAACGGGACCGATGGCGGCATGTGAACAGCATAATTGATTTCCAGTCCGCCTCCCCCGATATTAAAACCCCTGAACAACCTGCTGACGTTGTCATTGATCCGGGTGGTTGCCTTCACCATATGATCTTCCTGCAAGATATTGATATCGACCATACTGAGGATTTCCTCAGCCCGGGCTTTGTCCCGCATGTTAACCCTGACCGTAACCTCAATGGATATGGTGTTCTGATCATGATTCATTATGCTCACATTGCCATAAATATTATTGATTTCCAATCCTGTCTGCTCTTCCACTGCAAATTCCCTTTCAATTGTTCTCGAATACCCGTTTTCCTGAGCAGACAATCCGGCGGTGCTGATCAACAATATGATTCCGCTCAGAACCGCCTGTTTGAATTTATTTGTTTTCATTTCCGTCAAAATTATAAATGTAAGTCATTCAATTATTGTACCTGCGCAATAATATTATCCATCAGTTCAATTTTTATCTGATAGAAATTGATAATTGCATTCACGATCAGCTCATTGCTTGGATTTTGCCGGAGATCATCTTTCATAACCTCAACCTGCCTGTCCATTTCCTGCAAATCTCTTAATACCTGTTTCTTTTCTCCCTTATTGTCTTGAAACTTCAATCCCTCTATTTTTTCGTAATATTCACTGAGCAAATCAGTATAATACTGTTCCGCTTCATAAAATTCCATGTTATTGGCAATGACCTTGTCATCCGGTGTATTTTTACCCCATGTCCTGTATTCCCTGAAGAACAAAAGAGAAACCAGAAAAACAAAAACAACCAGCGCAGCAATACGAAGCAGCAGCATTCCGAACTGACGTTTGCGTTTTGCATCAAGATCATCCAGTTTCCCGGTAAATCTTTCAAAGTGTCCTTCCCGCGCTTCAGCATCATTGAAGTCTGCCAGGTGTTGTCTGATGAATTGATCAATTGGTTTCACTTTTCTTTGCATTAAGAAATTCTGCCAGTCTTCTTTTGGCTCTCACCAGTTGAGAACGGGAAGCTGATTCGTGGATTCCCAGGATCTGTGCAATTTCATTATGATCATACCCTTCAAAATAATAGAGTGAAATCACAACCCTGAAACCGTCGGGCAAAGCATTAACAGCTTCACGGATTTTTTGTATGGTTGCAGCTGTTTCCACTTCATCCACATCATATTCCGCTTCCTGTTCGGCTTCCGTTCCATCCTCACTTACCCTCTCTTCCAGTTTCATCTTCCTCATCCTCAATACATCAATGGACCTGTTTATTACGATTCTTTTAAGCCATGATCCAAAGCTGACCGATCCACGGTATGCATTTATTTTCAGGAAGGCAGCGAGAAAAGCTTCCTGCATAACATCTTCAGCTTCAACCTGATTGTTCAGCAACCTGAAACTAACATTATACATTGCCCTGTAATATTGCCTGTATAATTGTTCCTGTGCCTTCCTTTCACCTTTGCGACATCT
>JAFGPB010000098.1 GCA_016926205.1 Bacteroidales bacterium | reverse complement strand
CATTCCCGGATTCTCAATGAACCGGATGTAAAAAAAATTGTTGATGACGGTTATGCTTTCCCCGATGGTCATGCTGGTTTTGACCTGAATTTTGAGGAGCTGATCTGCTGCAAGGATGATTACAATAAAGAGTACTGCTTTTTTTCCAATCGGTATTTTCATGTTGTGGTATTTCATTACCTGCAGAAACCGGTCTGTCTGTTTTCTTCCTTCCGGATGTCCGCAGGAGCATTTCATGAAGCCTGTTCAGTTCATCAGCATGAAATTTAAGGCGTTTCGTTCAGCGTTGTTTTTGTTTCGCATCAATTGAAAGGGTGGCATGCGGAACCGCCCTGAGCCGCTCTTTTGAGATTAATTTTCCGGTCTCCCTGCAGATACCGTATGTCTTGTTTTCAATTCTCACCAGAGCTGCCTGCAAATGCTGAATGAATTTTTGCTGACGTTGCGCCAGTCTGCCGGCTTCTTCTTTGGAAAGTGTAGCAGCACCTTCTTCCAACACTTTGAAAGTAGGGGAAGTATCTTGTGTATCATTGCTTTCACTCTGGGTAATCGCGCTCTTCAGGAGTTCATAATCCCTTTTGGCATTCTCAAGCTTATCAAGTATGATCTGTCTGAATTCCTCGAGTTCGTCATCGGAATATCTCGTCTTCTCTGCCATAACATTTTGTTTTATTAGTTTAAATATAAGAAAAAAATCAATAATATTTTCCGTTCGGATTAAATCTTACGAATGGTTATGTAAGTAATTACATTATCATCTATTTCCACCCTGCTGGCCTCTTTCTTATTGATCTCATCGACAAGTGTCACGGACCTGGCCAGTGTCTGGGAGGCAATGTGTTCACTGAAATTACTCACTGCCGAATGAACCACGTCACTGTTCTGAATTTCCACAGCGATTTTATCGGTCACTTCGAAGCCGTTTTCCTTTCTGATGTTCTGGATGCGGTTGATGAACTCCCGGGCAATACCTTCATCCCTGAGTTCCCCTGTTATGTTGACATCCAGCGCAACCGTATACTTACCCTCACTTGCCACAAGCCACCCGGGAATATCTTCTGAGGTGATCTCAACCAGGTCAGGTGTCAGCGCAATCCTTTCGCTGCCGGTTGTAATGACACATTCACCTGTAGCCTCCAGTCGCTGTATGTCTTCCTGGCTGAAGGATGAAACTGCCGCGGCAATTTCCTTCATCAACTTGCCGTATCTCGGACCGAGCAGTTTGAAATTCGGTTTTATCCTTTTTATGAGGAGTCCGGAAGTATCCTTTAAATACTCCAGCTCTTTGACATTAACTTCATTCAGTATTAATTGCTTGACTGAGTCGATCATTTTCTCCGTTCCGGGGTCGGGAACGGGCATCATGATTTTTTGCAAAGGCTGCCGCACCTTGATGTTAACCTTGCGCCGCAGGGCGAGGATCATGGATGAGATGTTCTGTGCCAGCTCCATTCGTTCTTCCAGATCGGTGTCAATTAAGCAATCATCGCAAACAGGGAAACCGACAAGATGTACGGAATTTTCTTGTTCCTTGCCGCTCACGCCGTTCAGGTCACGAAAAACCTTATCCATATAAAAAGGAGCGATGGGCGCGGACAGCTTAACGACCGTAATCAGGCATTTATAAAGAGTCTGATATGCAGCCAGCTTGTCTTCTGAAAAATCCCCACCCCAGTATCTCTTGCGGTTGAGCCTTACATACCAGTTGCTCAAATGTTCGGTAACAAAATACTGAATGGCCCTTCCTGCCCTGGTCAGCTCGTAGTCGTCATAATAAGATGTCACATCCCTGACGAGTGAATTCAGAAGGGATATGATCCACCGGTCTATTTCAGGACGTTTTTCAACGGGAATCTCAGGTTCCCGGTATGTAAAATGATCGATGTTGGCGTACAGTGCAAAGAAGGAATATGTGTTGAAAAGCGTGCCGAAAAACTTGCGCTTGACTTCTTCTATTCCGTCAATGTCAAATTTAAGGTTATCCCAGGGTTGTGCGTTGGTCATCATATACCAGCGCAACGGATCGGAGCCTTGCTGTTCTATGGTCTCGAAAGGGTCAACCGCATTTCCCAGGCGTTTCGACATTTTATTGCCGTTCTTATCCAGTACCAGTCCGTTGCTGATGATGTTCCGGAATGCCACCGAGTCAAAAAGCATGGAAGCTATGGCGTGCAGTGTAAAAAACCATCCGCGTGTCTGATCCACTCCCTCGGCAATGAAATCAGCCGGAAAATAGTTCCTGAAAGCCGGATCCTTCATAGCAAAAGGAAAATGCAACTGCGCATAGGGCATGGCTCCTGAATCAAACCACACATCCAGCAGGTCGGGTTCCCTTGTCATTTTCCTCCCCGTATCCGAAACCAGGAAGATGCGGTCGACAAAAGGCCGGTGCAAATCAAAACTCCCGTAATTTTCAGCACTGCAATCTCCATCACGGTAATCTTTTATGGGATTTTCGTCCATCAGGCCTGCCTCCACGGCTTTGTCGATCTCCTGTTTCAATTCCTTGACCGATCCGATACATTTGCACTCTGTTCCGTCATCACTCATCCATATGGGAAGGGGTGTGCCCCAGAACCTTGACCTGGACAGGTTCCAGTCCACCAGGTTCTCCAGCCACTTTCCGAATCTGCCTGTTCCCGTTGATTCGGGTTTCCAGTTGATCGTATTGTTCAGTGCAATAAGCTTTTCCTTCATGGCTGTGGACTTAATAAACCACGCATCCATGGGGTAATACAATATCGGTTTGTCGGTCCGCCAGCAATGCGGATAATTGTGCACATGCTTCTCAATCCTGAAGGCTTTGTTGTTCTTTTTCAGCCAGACTGCAATATCGATATCCACCGTGACATTAGATTCATTCAGGGACGGGTCGTATTCATTCTTGACATACCGGCCGGCAAAGCCGGTATATTCCTGTACGTTGACAGATTCACGGATAAACTCCTGCTGCAGGTCTTCAAGCCTGAAAAAACGTCCCTTTCGGTCAACCAGCGGGGCACGGTGGTTGTTTTTATCCACAACCAACAGTGCAGGCACATTGTATTTTTGTGCGATCCTGAAGTCATCGGCACCAAAAGTCGGTGCAATATGCACAATACCCGTTCCTTCCTCGGTTGTAACAAAATCGCCCAGCAAGACTTTAAATGCCCCTTCTCCGGGATTCACCCAGTTGAGAAGCTGGCGGTAAGAAATGCCCTCAAACCTGCTTCCCATATATTCAGCAATGACTTTATACGGAATGCGCTTGTCACCGGGATGATAAGCCTCAAGCATGAGATCCTGGTTGTTCTCTGAAAAATAAACATGAAGCAGGTTCTTTGCAAGGATCACGGTGATGGGTTCATGGGTATATACATTGAATGACCTCACCACTGCATAAACAATATCTGCACCTGCCGCAAGTGCTGTATTTGAAGGTAAAGTCCAGGGAGTGGTGGTCCATGCAAGAAAATATACCGGTGCATCCGTCCCCTGAAAGAGAAACTCCGAGCGGTCATCACGGACCACTTCAAACTGTGCCACACAGGTTGTGTCCTTTACATCGCGGTAACAGCCCGGCTGATTCAGTTCATGCGTGCTTAAACCTGTTCCCGCCGCCGGAGAATAAGGTTGTATGGAATAACCCTTGTACAGCAGATCCTTTCTGTAAAACTCCCGAACAAGCCACCACAGTGTCTCAATATAACGGTTGTCGTAGGTGACATACGGATTGTCCATATCAATCCAGTAGCCCATCTTTTTGGTCAGATCCTCCCATTCACGGGTGTATCTCATCACCTCAACCTTACATGTTTCGTTGAATTCCGCGATGCTGATCTTTTCCCCGATATCTTCCTTGCTGATGCCCAGAGTGGTTTCCACGCTCAGTTCAATCGGAAGGCCGTGTGTGTCCCAGCCCGCCTTACGTTCAACCAGAAAACCCTGCATTGCCTTGTAACGGCAGACGATATCCTTGATGGTTCTTGAGATCACATGATGTATACCCGGAATGCCGTTGGCTGAAGGAGGTCCTTCATAAAAAATATAAGGCCTGCTGTTTCTCCTTGTTTCCAGACCTTGATGAAAAGTGTTTTCAACGTTCCAAACCTCAAGTATCTCCCGGTTGACCGCTGAGAGGTCCAATTTTTTATACTCCGGATACTTGTTACTCATTATAAATCAACATTATACAATGAAATTTCGAATTCAGAAAATGTTCACAAAGATAGAATTAATATACAATATATAGGTAAGATAGGCCGGAAAAATACATGCCTGAACCTGACGGGAGTTTGCTTTACTCCAGATACTATTTCCCCAAAATCTGCCGGGCGATTTTCGCTATGTATTTGCCGATGATGTCAAATTCGAGGTTCACGACAGTCCCGGGTAATATTTCATGGAAATTGGTAACTTCGTAAGTATAGGGAATAATGGCCACTTCAAAGGATCTGTCCCTTGAATTCACAACGGTCAGGCTTACACCATTCACACATACCGATCCTTTTTCCACGGTGATATAATCATCCTGCAACGGTTCATATTCAAAGGTATAGTACCAGCTTCCTTCTGCTTCCCTGACCTCACTGCAGACCGCTGTCTGGTCGACATGCCCCTGGACAATATGTCCGTCAAGCCTGCCATCCATCTTTGTGCTTCGTTCCAGATTGACTTTATCGCCGGTTTTCAGAAAACCCAGGTTTGACTTCTCCAGGGTCTCCCTGATGGCCGTAACGGTATAGGTTTCCGGTGTCTTCTTCACAACCGTCAGGCATACTCCGTTGTGGGAAATGCTTTGGTCAATTTTCAACTCATTGACAAATGAGCATGAAAGTGTAATGTGCAGATTGTCCTTTTCTTTCACGAGGGTAACGACTGTGGCAGCCTCTTCAACGATACCTGAGAACATAGTATTGGTTTTTTTGTTTGCATATATGAAAATATTGTTTTCCCTGCTATTTTTCCAGGGACTTTATGATCCTTCTGACAAACTGTTTTTCTCCCCCGGAGAGGAACTGCACTTCCACCGGTATATAGTAGAAGGCTTTCCGCAGATGCTTGACCCTGATCTTCAACTCCCCCAGTCTTAAGGCGTCTTTTTCGGTAACGAAGATATATTTTGCTTTTTTCCTGATGTTGTAGTACTGCTTGGAGATGGCTTCCAGGTCACGGTAGCTGAACTGATGATGGTCGGCATAGGACAGTTCGCCGACAACATTCACAAACCCTGACAGATGGTTTCTCAAAGGTGCGGGATCCGCAATTGCGGTAACCAGCAGTACATACGGGTCTTCCTTTCGTAATGTTTTGTAATTTAAGGACTTCAGTTTGTTTTTCTTGCCGGAAAAGACCGGAACAGGAGAACCATATACATACCGGGTAAAAAATATTTCCTGGTCGGGACGTATTTTCAACTGTGATATGAAATGCGCCTTATCGTTTGATTTCAGTTTTGATGGACACTTGGTTATGATGATCATATCCGCCCGGACCGCGTTCTTCCAGGGTTCCCTCAGGTCGCCTGCCGGCAGCAGCATATCCTCAAAGACCGGACGGTTATAGTCAACCAGCAGGATTGACAATTCCGGTCTGACATACCTGTGCTGAAAAGCATCGTCAAGAATGACCGCCTGGATCCGTGGTTTCATTTCTGCAAGCTTCCTGATGCCGCTGACACGTCTGCGGTCTACCGCAACATCAACAACAGGGAATTTCCTTTTGATCTGTAAGGGTTCGTCTCCCACTTCAGCAACTGCAGATCCTGGTGAAACCTTTAAAAATCCTCTTGTCCTTCTTTTGTATCCGCGACTCAGGACTGCAATCCTGTAACGCTTGTGCAACAGTCCTGCAAGGTATTCGACATGCGGTGTTTTGCCCGTGCCACCGGCCGTGATATTGCCCACTGACAATACAGTCATTTTAAAAGATACCGATGGCAGGACCTTCAGGTCAAACAACATGTTGCGGAAATATACCACCATCCTGTACAAAAGGGAAAACGGCCACAGAATGATGCGGACCTGCCGGATCATGGTTTTATTTTGTTTTACCATTTGGTGGTTTGATTGTATAGGGATTGAATTTTTAACCGTTCCATCACTTAGCCGTTTGGATGCTTCATTGTCTGTCTTCTTAGTCCGGCTCAATAAACCATAAGATCATAAGGCATTCTCGCCTGGATCCTGTCATTTCCCAGTATCTCCTTCAGGTTTTTATAATGTATATAGCTGTTTTTCAATTCTTTTCCCAGAAATTTTTCCCGTGCGCCGGTGGTAAGCTCCCTGATGATCATGGTCACCGGATCTTCAACAGCAGGAAGTTCTTTGATCCGGTAATCATCCAGGCCTGCCATCTGTGCGGCAATGTCAATGGCATCTGACAATCCGCCCATCATGTCCACCAGACCGATATCAAGGGCATTGATGCCGCTCCAGACACGGCCTTCCCCGATACGGTCCACCGCCTCGAATGCCATGTCCCTTCCTTCGGCAACATGGTTTACAAAAGACTCATAGGTTTCATCCACGAAATGCTGCATGACATTCCTTTCAAGCGGAGAAAGCGGCCTGTAAACGGAACCGAAATCCGAATAGGAATTGGTCTTTTCCACATCCACGGTGATGCCCAGCTTGTCTTCAAGAAAATCGCCTGCATTGACCATCAGTCCGAATACTCCGATCGAACCTGTGATGGTCACGGGACTGGCAACAATGGTATCGGCAGGTGCCAGTATGTAATATCCCCCGGATGCTGCAACATCACCCATGGAAGCGATCACGGGTTTCACGCCACGTGTAAGTTCGAGTTCACGCCATATGATTTCCGATGCAAGTGCGTCACCACCACCTGAATTGACTCTTAAAACGACTGCTTTCACCGAAGAATCCTCCCTTGCTTCCCGGATCGCTTTCGACAGATTTTCCGAACCTATGGAACCTGCCAACTGATCTCCCATATAGATGGTACCGGAAGCATAAACGACGGCGATCCTTTCACGTACATAACCTTTTGATCTGCGCGTATCGGGGGCCTTCACATAATCCGAAAAAGAAACCAGGCGGTTTTCCTCCTGGCTTTCACGGCCGGAAAGCATGGCCAGTGTGTCCATCACCTGATCACGGTATAAAACTGCATCAAGCAGACCTTTTTCGACAGCAGCAGAACTGCTCCACATTTCGAGCCGGTCAGCAAATTCATTCAGCCGGTCTGCCTGTATACCACGGCTTTCGGATATCTGTCCCACCACATGGTCCCAGATGGAATTCACATATACACGGATCTGTTCGCGGTTTTCGGGACTCATCCTGTCGTACAGAAAAGGTTCCACTGCACTTTTAAATGTCCCGTGCCGGATGATTTCCGCTTCAATGTCAAGTTTATCGAGAGCCTGTTTGTAAAACATCACTTCGGCGCTCAGTCCGATAAAATTGATATACCCCGCCGGATTGAGATACAATTTGTCAGCCAGGGATGCCAGATAGTAAGCCCCCTGTGAATACGTGTCGCTGAAAGCCACAATGAATTTGCCTGAAGTCCTGAATTCGAGCAGCGCGTCACGGATCTCCTCAATGGTGGCAATACCTGCCTGCAATGTTGACAATTCAAGATAAATTCCTGTGATATTGGTATCCGTACGGGCTTTATCAATGGTGTTCAACAGGTCGTTCAAACCCAACTCCCCGCCGATTCCCAGGTTATCCAGATCAACCGTCAGTACAGGCATGTTCGTTTTACGGTCGACGACAGGCTTATCCAGTTTCAGCATCAGTATGGAATGCTGTTTTACATCAACAGGTCTTTCCTGTCGCGACACCATACTGCTGATGACTGCGAAAGAAATAAGAAACAGGATCAGCGATGCAATGATGATTCCCAGGATGCTGGCAAACAGGCATTTTATAAAGCTTTTCATTCGTTCAGGATTTTAAATGTTCGTTCAACTGACAGATCATAAACAATCAACAATATTAATAAAAGAGCACTTCATGAGCAAATATATCATACAATGGTATGCTGGGAATCTGTAACTTTATGGTCAGATCATCCGTCATGCATACAACCTATCTGTCACTGGGCACAAATCTGGGCAACCGGAACAGGAACCTCGGCAATGCCCGTCATTTTTTATCAGACAATGCCGGTACCCTGTCGGCAGCATCTTCATTATACACAACCGAACCCTGGGGATTTGTCCACAGGAATCGCTTCTATAACCAGGTCCTGGAACTCCGGACCGTACTGAACCCTTTTGAACTGCTGGAAAAGATCCGCGACATTGAAAAGATGCTGGGACGCAGGCGCCATGCCGGAAAATATTCAGCCAGGACCATCGACATTGACATACTCTTTTATGATGATCGGGTGATCATGACAGATGAACTGGTCATACCGCATCCCCTGATTGAAGAAAGACTTTTCGTGCTTGTACCCCTGGAAGAAATTGCCCCGCTTTTCATTCACCCGGTCCGGCAGGTGACCATCCGGCAACTGCTGACTGATTGTCCGGATCAAAAATCCGTCATTAAAATTCATTGTCCATGATCAGGACAGTCCGTGAAGTATGCCTCCACATGCATGTAAAATCACCTTGTATTAAAAATCCTGTCTAATAAATGGCCTGACCCAGAAAGGCATTCTTCCGGATCTCACCTCGGTAACTGTCGTTTTTCTTGCTCCAAAGCTCAAATAAACTTCCGGGGTAAAATGACTGCTGAAGAACTCAAAGCTAAGGGTGGTATTGGTTTCCGAAAATTTCTCGATTATTCTGTCGATCATGAACAGGTGCGGATTTTCATCAATCTGTTCCGGATCCGCCGCGAGGAACAGGGTGATAATCCTGCTGTTTACCATTGCAAGAACCGCAACTGCCGCAAGGTCGTTGTGCTCATTGTACACTCCGTAAAAATCACCGGTTCTGGTCCTGATCAGTGATGCCATCATGGAACGCAACACAGCAAAATTACCCGCACCGACTACCCTGTCAACCGGTATCCTGTGCTTCAGTAAAAACAGGATCAGATCGTTGGGCGTCAGTCCCCTCACAAAACTCAGTTTCCGCGCTACCGACCGGTAAATCTTCACGCGCAGCCCGGGCGTGAACGACTGCGTGATCCTGAAATAGGGTATGATGAGATCCAGAACATAATGGGTGTGGCTGCGGGTTTTAAGGCTGGTATCGACAAGCGGATTGTACCTGTTCAGCCTTATGCTGTAACAGCAAAACCGGGCCGGTATCGATTTGAGAAACTCCATGGTCTTTTCCGCAGAAACGGGATGTCTGGAAAAAACGCCCAGTTCTCTGACGGATCCGGATGTGCATATGATATCACGCCCCAGAACACGTTTTGTCATTAAAGGCATTACCGAATGATAATCATTCTCCACAAGGGCGTCCCAACGTTCACAAAACAGGTCGAGATACCACGAATAAGCATAAATTGTGGCGTTGAACGAGCGTTTGATGCATCGGTTCCATTTTCCAGTGTCAATATCACCATGTTTCAGGTAGACGATGCTCATAGCAGATTCTCATCAGCAAAGCTGAAATACGTTTTTCCGGCAATGATCACATGGTCAAGCAGGGATATATCCATAATCCCTGTGGCCTCTTTCAGTTTCCGCGTGATCCCGATATCAGCCTCACTGGGTTTTTCATTCCCCGATGGATGGTTGTGACAGAGGATCATGGATGATGCCAGGCAGTCAAGTGCATGTTTCAGGATCATCCTGATATCGGTTACCGTTCCCGAGATCCCTCCCTGGCTCATCTTGCGCTTTTCAACAACTTTATTTGCCCGGTTGAGTAACAATATCCAGAATTCTTCATGTACAATATCAGCAAGTAAAGGCTGCATCATTTCAAACACATCGTGACTCCCCTTTATCCTGCTGTCTTCACCTTTTCCGCTCGTTTTCCTCCGTCTTCCAAGCTCCAGTGCAGCCAGTATGGTCACTGCCTTTGCCTCGCCAATGCCTTTTATTTTCTTCAGGTCATTCACACTGTATCTTCCAAGCTTGTCCAGATTGTTGTCTGCACCGTGCAGGATCTGCCGTGACAGATCCACGGCTGATCCGTCCCGGCTGCCCGATCCGATCATTACAGCAAGCAGTTCCGCATTGCTCAGACTCTGAATGCCTTTTAACAGCATTTTCTCACGGGGACGGTCCTCGACCGCCCAGTTTTTAATACTCATTGAACGATATGATTCCATTGCCTATAAGATTTATGTATTCAATCACATACACATGTGCATTTACAACCAGACCACATCACGTGCACTCAAAAGGAAAACAGTTGTGCCGGCAGCATCTTCCTAAGCCGAAAGAAAATACATGAAGATAAAATAAGGAATTTCATAATCTGAAGGGTCCGGAGATTTTCCTTCAAATTTAGGAAATTAAATGTTGTGCAGAAAACAGAAAATTATTTGACAGCGATATCCTTTGCCTGTCTGGCAAGTTTTGATTTTATATTTGCCGCCTTATTGGGATGAATGATCTTTTTCTTTGCAAGTTTGTCAAGCATGGATGTAACCTTTGGCATAAGCTCATCCGCAGCTTCCTTTTCAGTAGTGTCCCTGAGTTTCTTTACCGCATTGCGTGTTGTCCTCGAAAAATACTTGTTGTGAACTTTCCTTTTTTGTTCCTGCCTGATCCGCTTTTCTGATGACTTGTGATTCGCCATATTTTCAGTTCATTAACTTATTTACAACTTTTTTAAAATGAGCGTCAAAAGTAGTATTTTTTTTCATACTGTAAAAATTTTATCTCTGAAATCAATGTAAATTTCCAGGTCAGACATCCTTCATATTGAGTAAAAAATTATACATTTGCAGCCTTAAATTAAAGTAGGTTCAATTTTATATTATTGTATGCCCGTAAAAATCAGATTATCGAGAAAAGGCCGTAAAAAATGGCCCTACTACCACATTGTGGTAGCAGATAGCAGGGCGCCACGGGATGGTAAGTTTGTTGAAAGGATTGGCTTATACAATCCCCAGACTAAT
>JAFGPB010000014.1 GCA_016926205.1 Bacteroidales bacterium | reverse complement strand
CCGACTTTGGCTGCGGCAAGCAGGACATATTCGGGTTTTTCCTTTTTAAAAAAATCTGATACGGCTTGCTGATTGATAAGATCAAGTTCAGGAAAATCCCTGGTGATGATATTCCGGTATCCTTTCCTGGTTAAATTACGCAACAACGCGCTGCCAACGAGACCCGTATGACCTGCAAGATAAATTTTGCTGCTTTTCTCCATATGATTGATTTGTCCGGGACAAGTTACAAATTATTTAATTCAGCAATAAAAGAATTCCATCCTCTATTCAAAATAATTCAGCGTCTGGTATCCCCCCTTTTTCAGATATGCCTCCTTTTGCATGAGGGTGATATCACTAAGCACCATTTCCCTGACCAGGCCTTTTAGGTCATATTCAGGCTGCCAGTTCAGCTTTGTCTTTGCTTTTGTCGGGTCACCCATGAGCAGATCGACTTCTGTCGGCCTGAAATATCGGGGGTCGATAGAAACGACTTCTTTGCCTTTTTCAACCTGATATCTGGGATCATGGCACGTTTCAATAAATCCTTTTTCGTTCACTCCTGAACCTTTAAAGGTGACTTCAATACCCGCCTCTTTGAATGCCATGACTACAAAATCCCTGATTTCCGTCGTGATACCGGTCGCGATGACAAAATCTTCAGGAGTATCCTGCTGAAGAATCAGATACATCGCTTTAATATAATCTTTGGCATGTCCCCAGTCCCTTTTTGCAGAAAGATTCCCCAGATAGAACTTATCCTGAAGGCCCAGCGCAATTCTGGCAACCGCACGGGTTATTTTTCTTGTGACAAATGTTTCGCCGCGGATCGGGGATTCGTGGTTGAACAATATACCGTTACAGGCAAACATGCCATAAGCTTCGCGGTAATTTACCGTGATCCAGTAAGCATAAAGCTTGGCAATGGCATAGGGACTCCTGGGATAGAACGGGGTTTTCTCATTCTGCGGAACTTCCTGTACGAGTCCGTATAGTTCACTGGTGGATGCCTGGTAAAAACGGGTCTTTTCGGTCATTTTCAGCATCCGGATGGCTTCCAGCAACCTCAGTGTGCCCAGTCCATCTGCATTCGCAGTGTATTCAGGGGTGTCAAAACTGACCTTCACGTGACTCATGGCTGCCAGATTGTAGATCTCGTCAGGCCGGGTCTCCTGTATGATGCGGATCAGATTGGTTGAATCGGTAAGGTCACTGTAATGAAGGATGAAGTTGGGATTTGGTACATGAGGATCAAGGTACAGGTGGTCAATTCTCTCGGTGTTAAAAAGCGAGCTTCTTCTTTTCGTTCCGTGTACGACATACCCTTTTTTCAAAAGGAATTCCGCCAGGTAGGCCCCGTCCTGTCCTGTAACCCCGGTAATTAAAGCAACCTTTTGTTTTTCCATATGTTGTGTTTTAGGGATGGCTTATGACAGGACTTTTCTGCACAATTCATGATATTCACCCTTCAGTCCGACCGGACTTGAATTTCTGATCTGGTGTACCATTTCAATTGAAGGCTCGGCCTCTTTCAGTCCGAAACCCCTGTCAGCCAAAATTTCCAGATAGCTTCTGGTGTGGAGGTCTGTAAATCCCTCACTGAATTCAACCTCCTCTTCATCCATCATGATCGACCTGTAGGTCCTCATTCCTCTGTTCTTCACGGCATCCGGAAGGTCGTTGTAATCGATGCTCAGGAACCATTTGATACGGGCTTTTTCCAGCTCCAGGATTCCGGAGGCTTTGTTCGGTTCGAGCATATGAACGGTGAGATGCCTGTAATTTCCGAATATCCAGCTAAGCATATCGAAAAAGTGAATGCCGATATTGGTTGTGATTCCTCCCGATTTCTGGACATTCCCCTTCCATGAAGCATAGTACCAGCTTCCCCGGCTGGTTATGTAGGTAAGTACGATGTCATGAACTCCGGCACCCGGACCTTCTTTATCGATCTTTTCTTTCAGTGAAATCAATGCCGGATGCAAACGCAACTGAAGAATGTTGTAGATTCTTTTGCCGTATTCTGCTTCAAGCTCCTTAAGAGGTTCAATATTCCAGGGATTCAATACCAGTGGTTTTTCGCAGATTGCATGAGCACCTGAACGCAGTGCGAAACGGATGTGGGAGTCGTGTAGATAATTCGGGGAACAAATGCTCACATAGTTGGTTTGTATACCCGAACGCCGCAGTTTGTCAATATGCCGGTCAAAACGTTCAAATTCAACGAAGAAATGGCTGTCCGGGAAATAGCTGTCGATTACCCCTACGCTGTCGGCCGGATCCAGTGAAGCAATCAGGACATTTCCCGTGTCTTTGATGGCCTTAAGATGCCTGACAGCAATATATCCTCCGATACCGATAATGGCAAATTTCTTTTGAACATCCATAGGTTGATGATTTACTTCGGCATGATCCATTATAAAACAGCACTTTACAGGCTCATATATTGTATTGATTTAATACTCTTCCTGTACACTCCTTTTACATCCATTAAAATTCCTTTAGCAGACAGTCTGGTCTTGAAGAAATCCTCGTCCAGATCCAGGTATTCTTGGTGAGCAACAGCCATAACGATTGCATCATAGTCCTTTCCGGGTTGCTCCCGGAGAACGAACCCGTATTCCTTTTCAAGTTCTGCTGATGAAGCATAAGGATCCACGACTTCCACACGGATCCCGTATGATCTTAATTCCCCGACAACATCGGCAACCTTTGAATTCCTGATATCACTCACATTTTCCTTGAAGGTCGCACCCATGACCAGCACACGGGAATCCAGCACGTTCTTGCCGGCTTTGATGATTTGCTTCACTACTTCAGTGGCGATGAATTTTCCCATTCCGTCGTTCACCGAGCGTCCGGAGTTGATGACCTGTGCCGAGTGTCCCAGCTCGGCTGCCTTGAAAGTAAGGTAATAGGGATCAACACCGATACAGTGACCACCGACCAGTCCGGGATAAAACCTGAGAAAATTCCATTTCGTACCCGCAGCTTCCAGAACCTCGTAGGTGTTGATTTGCATTTTGCTGAAGATCATGGAGAGCTCATTCATCAAAGCTATATTCACATCCCGCTGCGTATTCTCAATAATTTTGGCAGCTTCAGCCACTTTTATCGATGAAGCTTTAAATACACCGGCTTCAACGACGAGTTCATATACCCGGGATATTTCCTGAAGTGCTTTCTCATCACATCCGGATACAATTTTTGTTATTGTCTTTATGGTATGCTCCTTATCGCCCGGATTGATCCTTTCGGGAGAATAGCCGAGCTTAAAATCTGTACCGCATTTCAAACCTGACAATTCTTCAAGGACGGGAAGGCAGTCATCTTCTGTCGCGCCCGGATAGACAGTTGATTCATAGACCACATAATCATCCTTTTTCAGTATCGATCCCACGATCCGTGTTGCCGACAGCAACGGATTCAGGTCGGGAAGGTTATGCCTGTTGATCGGAGTGGGAACAGCGATGATATGGAAAGAGGCTTCCTTAAGGTCAGTTTTGTCAGAGGTGAATTTAATGTCCGTGTCCGCAAAGGATTCGGGACCAAGTTCCTTGCTTGGATCGATTCCCTGTTTCATCAGGTTGATGCGATTTGCATTGATATCGAAGCCAATCACGCGGACTTTCCTTGCAAAAGCCAGTGCTATCGGAAGGCCCACATATCCCAGTCCGATTAACGAGAGTTTTGTTTCTTTGCGGATCAGTTGCTCATATACATCCATTTTTGTTTGCCGTTTCTTTGTTAATATGCGAAGGAGTATTGTGTATAAATACCCGCAAAAATCAGTTGAGCCCGAATTCTTTTTTCAAACGATCTACATAGTCCAGCTTTTCCCATGTGAAAAATTCAACCTCGCGCATTTCAGTTGCCCCGTTCCGGTAAAGGGTGACCTTCTCCCTGAATGAATTGCGGCCCATATGACCGTATGCTGCTGTTGGCAGGAAAATGGGATTTTTAAGTCCCAGACGCTTTATGATCATTGCAGGTCTCAGGTCAAAGATTCCTGAAATGCGCCGGGCGATCTCGCCGTCATCCAGACCGACTTTAGAAGTACCGAAAGTATTAACGTACAACCCAAGGGGTTTGGCCACTCCGATGGCATATGCAACCTGGACAAGGACTTCATCGGCTACGCCAGCAGCAACGAGGTTTTTCGCAATATGTCTCATGGCATATGCGGCTGAACGGTCGACTTTTGAGCTGTCTTTGCCTGAAAATGCCCCGCCGCCATGAGCTCCTTTCCCTCCGTATGTGTCTACAATGATTTTTCTTCCTGTAAGTCCGGTATCTCCATGCGGACCACCGATAACGAATTTACCCGTCGGATTGACATACAGCAGGCAATCATCCTGAAACAGGTTCTGAATACGCACAGGAAGAATGGATTTTACCCTGGGAATTAAAATGTTCTGTATGTCATTCCTGATCCTGCCGAGCATGATAACGTCACTCTCAAAATTGTCATGCTGTGCGGAAACCACAATGGTATGAATCTTTCTGGGTTGTTTGTCATCCCCGTATTCGATGGTGACCTGGGATTTCGCATCAGGGCGGAGGTAGGTCATTACCTTGCCTTCCCGGCGGATTGCAGCCAGTTCTTTTAAAAGGAGATGGCTGAGCTCAAGGGCAAGAGGCATGTAATTGTCGGTTTCCCTGCATGCATAACCAAACATCATACCCTGATCTCCGGCACCCTGCTCTTCCTCGTTCCCTCTTTCGACACCACGGTTTATGTCCTGCGACTGTTCATGAATGGTTGAGATCACACCGCAGGAATGAGCCTCAAACATATATTCCGAATCTGTGTAGCCGATTTTCCTGATCACTTCACGCGCTACCTGCTGAACATCTACATAAGCGTTGGTCTTTACTTCCCCGCTTAAAACAACCAGTCCGGTCGTAACCAGGGTTTCACAGGCAACTTTTGATTCCGGATCATACCTGAGAAATTCATCAAGCAAAGCATCGGAAATTTGATCCGCGATTTTATCGGGATGTCCTTCTGAAACGGATTCAGATGTGAATAAATATGACATAAAAGAGGGTACTTAAATAAAACTGCAAATATATAAAGAGAAATCAAAATGTAGGTATAAGTATCAAATTAGTTGATGGAAGTATCATTTGACAATGTGAGTTCCCGGAAAACGTCCTCCAGTTTTCTTTCTTTCCTGTGAAGTGAAAGGATTACAAGTTCATGTTTTACGGCAAGATTAAAAAGACCGGCCCTGATGTCGGTGTCTCCTGAAGTTTGTATGAGCCATGTTCCGGGTTTGAGGTTTTTGACCTGTTCCACACCCCGGATGTTGTCAAACATTTTGTGATCCGGATCCTGACTGAATTCAACCACGATGGTATGCGAAGATGAAATGCCGTAGGAACCTATGTTTTCTGCCAGATCGTTGGCAATAATTTTGCCTTTGTTAATGATGATGACGCGTTTGCAAATGGCTTCCACTTCCTGCATGATATGGGTTGAGAGGATTACGGTCTTTTCATTCCCGAGATCCGAAATCAGATTTCTGATATCAATGATCTGATTCGGATCCAGTCCTGAAGTCGGCTCATCCAGGATCAATACCTCGGGTTCATGAATGATTGCCTGGGCCAGTCCTACCCGCTGCCTGTATCCTTTTGACAAGGCGCCAATTTTTTTGTTTTTTTCGGGGAACAGTCCGGTAATTCCCATGATTTCCCGGACCCGGTTGCCCTGTGTTCTTCCGGGAAGGTAGATCGCAGCGACATGACGCAGGTATTCTTCCACGTACATATCGGTATAAAGAGGATTATTTTCGGGAAGATAGCCCAGTTTTTTCTTAATCTTAAGTGAACCGGTGGCGGAATCACAGCCGTTTACCCTGACCGATCCGCTGTCGGGGAAAAGCAAAGCACAAATGATTTTCATCATGGTGGACTTGCCCGCTCCGTTGGGTCCGATAAAACCGACAATCTCACCTGAATTTACCGTGAACGTGACATCATCAAGAGCAACCTGTGCTCCATAAGTCTTTCTTATTCTGTCAACTACGATAGACATCCCGGTATCTGAATGATCACCAAATATACGAAATCCTTTTTACTCTGTCAGGCATGTACAAATTCAGGTTAAAGTTCTAATTTTGCAGATTTAAAGATCAAAGCTTAATATGAGGATAAGAATCAAAGAATTATTGAAAAATCCCGACCTCGGGAAAGAATTTGAAATCAGCGGATGGGTCCGTACAAAAAGGGGAAATAAGAACATTGCATTTATTGCGTTGAATGATGGTTCAACGATTCATAACATTCAGGTGGTTCTGAATATGGCAGACTTCGAAGAGGAAATCATCAGGAAGGTAACAACAGGCTCGTGCATAAAGGTTGAGGGCGTGCTGGCCGCGTCACCCGGGAAGGAACAACCGGTTGAGCTGCATGGAAGCAGATTGCATGTTTACGGGACAGCGGACCCCGATCACTATCCTTTGCAAAAAAAGGGACATTCCCTCGAATTTTTGAGGGAGATTGCACATTTGAGGCCCAGGACGAACACCTTTGGTGCGGTTTTGAGGATCAGGCATGCAATGTCTTTTGCAATTCACAAATATTTTAACGACCGTGGCTTTTACTATCTTCATACGCCCATCATCACCGCATCCGATTGTGAGGGTGCCGGTGAGATGTTCAGGGTTACGACGCTCGACCTCAAAAACCCGCCGTTGCTTGAAGATGGATCTGTCGATTTTGGTGAGGATTTTTTCGGCCGGGAGACCAGTCTGACCGTCTCGGGTCAGCTTGAAGGTGAGCTGGCTGCGCTTGCATTGTCGAACATTTACACCTTCGGTCCTACTTTCAGGGCGGAAAACTCAAATACACCAAGACACCTCGCTGAATTCTGGATGATCGAACCGGAAATGGCATTTTATGATATTCATGACAATATGGATCTGGCAGAAGATTTCCTTGGATACCTGATCCGTTATGCCATGGAACATTGCAGTGACGACCTCAAGTTCCTCAATAACATGTATGACAGGGATCTGATGGGCAGGCTCGAATTCACCCTCAACAACAAATACGAACGGATCACCTATTCCCGGGCAGTGGAAGTCCTTATACAGTCAGGTGAAAAATTTGAATACCCTGTTTCATGGGGAGTGGACCTGCAGACAGAGCACGAAAGATATCTGGTGGAAAGACATTACAGGAAGCCGGTCATGGTAACTGATTATCCCAAAGACATCAAGGCTTTTTATATGAAACAGAATGATGACGGTAAGACGGTGAGGGGACTGGATGTTCTGTTTCCCAAAATTGGTGAGATTATCGGTGGTTCACAACGTGAGGAAGATTATCATAAACTCCGCAGGCGTATTCAGGAATTGTCATTGCCAGAAAAGGACCTTTGGTGGTATCTTGAAACCAGGAGATTCGGAACCGCACCGCACAGCGGTTTCGGCCTTGGCTTCGAAAGGCTTTTGTTGTTTGTTACGGGATTGGGGAATATAAGGGATGTAATACCTTTTCCAAGATTTCCAAAAAATGCAAATTTCTGATGAAAAAGTTCTAAATTGCATAAATATATAGGGTATTCATAAAATTCAGCATGCTCAGGCAAAGATTACAACAGAAATTACTTCAGAAATTATCTCCCCAGCAGATCCAGATGATCAAACTTCTGGAGGTGCCTTCCATGCAGCTTGAGCAGCGGATCAAAGCTGAAATAGAAGACAATCCTGCACTGGAAGAACTGAACTACGATGAAAACGAGCTCCGGCTGGAGTCGCAGGATGAACAGGATACCACGACAGATCCGAAAGACAAAGACCAGGAAGAGTTTACTTTCGAAGACTACCTGCAGGATGATGAAATCCCGGCCTATAAGTTGTATGCTCAAAACTATTCAAAGGACGATAAAAGGGAGGATATTCCTTTTTCAGCTGGACTCACCTTTCACGACTATCTGGAAAACCAGCTGGGATTGAGATCACTGGATGAAAGGCAACATACGCTTGCAACCTATCTCCTGGGCAATCTTGATGATGACGGTTATCTCAGGCGCAGGCTGGAAAATATTGTGGATGATATTGCTTTTGCGCTTGGAATAGAAACCAATGAGGTAGAACTGATCGGGATCCTCCGGATCATTCAGGGGTTTGATCCGCCGGGTGTCGGAGCCCGTGACCTGCAGGAATGTTTGTTGTTGCAGATCGAGACAAAGGATATGGAAAAGGAGAATATCGGACTTGCATACCGGATATTGAAGGATCATTTCGCTGAATTTACCCGAAAGCATTATGATAAAATTTCCGCACGGCTGAACATTGCTGATAATGAGCTGAAATCTGCATTGGGAGAGATCCTTAAATTAAATCCCAAGCCCGGAAGCGCTTATTCTGACCCGCAAAACAAATCAGCCAATCCCATCATACCGGATTTCATACTCGAGAATGATGACGGAGAACTCCAGTTGAGCCTGAATTCCAGAAACCTGCCAGAACTCAGGATCAACAAGACCTACGCAAACATGCTCATGAAATACCAGAACAACAGAAGCCGCAACAGCAAATCACAAAAAGAAGCATTGAACTTTGTGAAACAAAAACTCGATTCAGCCCGGTGGTTCATTGATGCGATCAAACAACGGCAGAATACCCTGCTCGTTACCATGCACGCCATCATCAATTATCAGAAGGAATACTTCCTGCTGGGAGATGAAACAAAACTAAAACCGATGATCCTTAAAGATATCGCCGATATTACCGGTCTGGATGTGTCAACCATATCACGGGTGGCCAACAGCAAATACATACAAACCAATTTCGGGATATTCCCGCTTAAGTATTTTTTCTCTGAAGGGATCCAGACTGAATCAGGCGAGGAAGTATCAACCCGGGAAATCAAAAAAATCCTGCAGGATTGTGTTGATGCTGAGGATAAAAAACATCCGCTTACCGACGACAGGCTTGCCGAGATCCTGAAAGAGAAAGGTTATCATATTGCCCGCCGTACCATAGCAAAATACAGGGAACAGCTCAACATTCCGGTAGCCCGCATGCGCAAGGAATTCTGAAGCTATTGCAAATCCATTTCAACGAAAATGAATGAATTCGAAAGACGCGCTGCAGATATTATTTCTTATTCGTTCCATCCGTTACTGATGCCTTTGATCGGTTTTCTGGTCATCAGCCATTCCGGCACCTACGTGGCCAATCTGGATTACGGGTTGGAGCGTTTCATCAGCCTCGTTTTTTTCGGTGTGACTTTTTTGATGCCGGTTGTGTTTATCCCGTTGTATTATTATACCCGTCTGATTGGAAGTCTCAAAATGACAAACAGACGCGACCGGATCATTCCCCTTTACATCACGCTTGTATTTTACCTGATTGCTTTCCTGCTTATTCAGAAAACGGAAACCGGCAAGGTCTACCGCAATTTCATGCTGGCATCTTGTCTGACGGTATTCCTCGTGCTTGTCATTTCGTTTTTCTGGAAGATCAGTGCCCATCTTGCCGGAGTGGGCGGGATCGTGGCACTGATATTGTATCTTTCCCTAATGTTCAGGACCGATTTTATGGTGTACCTGATACTCTCCGTTCTGATTTCAGGGATAACTGCATATGCAAGGCTCCGGACCCAGGCACATGATCCTCTGCAGGTATATTCAGGATTTCTCCTGGGATTCGGATGTGTGATGTTTGTATTTCTGATCTAGGAGGTCCGGAAGAAAACAGGCAAATTTTTTTCCGTCGGCGAAATCAAAGGATCGTCCGCCGGGATACTCCCTTTTGAAAGCTTCAAGGGCCTTTTCCAGTGTAAAATTTTTTTGCCGGCATACCATAAATGGCATGTGTTGTGAAACATATCCGGCGAGATATTCCTGTTCTGTCTGTCCCGGTGTGGGGATCAGAATAGCAGGTTTTCTGAGGGTCACGAGATCCATTATGCTTGAATAACCCGGCCTGCAGATTACCGTACCGGCATTGATAAGAGCCCTGCGAAATTCATCGGTGGATACATGTGTTGCGAAAGTGATGTGATCATGCTGAGGGGAAGGCTGCTCCCCTGATCCCGAATATCCCCAGAGAATCAGTGTCTTATAAGTTACCTGGTGAAGCTGATTGAGGATGAGCTCTGCCAGCATGGTTTTTTGAGGCTCCGGACCACTCAATACAACCACCAGTTCGTATTTTCGGTTGTATGCCGGTGGTTGCAGCATTGTTTCACTGTCCGTAAACCTCGACAGCAATCCGATATAACGGGCATTGTAAGGGATCTTAAAACGATGT
The DNA here is from genome assembly GCA_016926205.1 of Bacteroidales bacterium. GTDB lineage: Bacteria > Bacteroidota > Bacteroidia > Bacteroidales > UBA10428 > UBA5072. The sequence goes on along the minus strand of JAFGPB010000014.1, from coordinate 5,452 downwards.
GACAGATCGCCTGTAAGGTTATTGCTGTCTGAAGGGAAATCAGGTATCCAGCATACATCGAATCTGCATACCAGCTTTTTAATCAGCCTGTAAAGAGGAACTTCCAGAAATCTGAAACATCGGGGAAGGACCGGTGATATCTGGTGGGTGATCAGTATGGTATGAATGTTTTTGCAGAACAATCCATAACGGTTGTCGGAGATTAGAATATCAATATGCTGTACGGCACACAGTTGCCGGACAACCCTGTGTTCATTCCGGAACTCCGATATCATCCGGGGCAACTGTAACAATAATTTCAGGACCTGGGAGCTGCCCCGGGAATAGCGGATCGTCATGGAAGGCAGTATTACATGCTGAAGTGCCGGAAAAGCATTGATCAGTAACATCAGGGATTTCCCGCTGCCTCCGAGGATCACGTGATAACCCGACTGAAGCAGTTGACGGATCAGCGGGATCATCCGTGATGCATGGCCGAGTCCCCAGTCCAGCGGACAGGCCAGTACGGCTGGTTTGCTGTCATTCACTGTTTGTCTGATTCATGGATTGACCTGGGTTTGAATGCCGAGTTTTTCCACTTTTCGGGCTATTGCATACAATTTTTCCGGGTCCGCTTTCTCAAGTCCCGGAACCGCCGTATCCCTCGCAATTGAATATATCATCACATTTTCAGGCCTGATTTTCCGGATGGCTTTGAGCCAGTCTTCAACTTCCCTGCGGGTCGTATTGTCCACGGCTGAGTTCCTGTAAATACCCCTGAAAAAGAGGGTCTGGATCGTAACCTTACCATTGAATTCGCACAAGCGGTCAATGATCCTGCTCAGGTTGAAAGATCCCCTGGGACAGTTGATTTTCCTGAGTGTGTCTTCATTTGCGGAATCCAGTTTCATGATGCTCACATCTGCCTTTAACAGGGCATTGAAGATTCTGTCATTTCCGATCATCGTTGCGTTTGACAGCACTGCAACCTTCGATTCGGGGAAAAACTCATCCCGCAGTGATATGCTGGAGTCAACGATTTCAGGAAATTCAGGGTGCAAAGTCGGTTCTCCGTTCCCGGCGAAAGTGATGCTGTTAAGGTACCGGCTCTCTTCCTTCATCCGGCTGAGTTTATTCCGCAGCTGTTCCAGGACAAGCTGCCGGGGGGGGAAGTCAGGTTTTGATTTCAGGGCGGGCGTAAGTCCGCATTCACAATAGATGCAGCTGAAATTGCAGGTTTTGCGGTTCAGGGGCAGAAGATTGACACCCAGGGATTCACCCAGCCTGCGGCTCCAGAGAGGTCCGAAAATAATGCTGTTGAACAGAAAGGTAGACATCCGGCAAAAATAGCAGAAAAAAGCCACATCGGCATGGAGGGATTATTCCTCTGTGGGAGATTTTAACATTTCTTCATACAACAGGTTCAGTTTTGCCGAAACCTGGTTGTAGATCAGCTGGAATTCTTCATGGCGGGAACTGTAATAACTGATCGTGGAGTCAAACTGGGCACGGGTAACACTGTGATTTGAAAACACCGATTCGTATAGTTCTGCCGAATCGAGTGCAAATCCGGTATACTGCGGATTGTTGTTCAGCGCTATTGCATCTGCAAGATGGATATCCACGAGAACATCCACAAATCTGTCCTGGGGTATAAGATATTTTCGCTTTTGATTGCCGCAGTTCAAAACAGCCAGCACCAGAACAAAAGAAATAACAAATGTTGCGAGAGACCAGGGTTTTTTTACCGGCATCAGTCTTTAATATCATTAAAGCGGTACCCGAGCATCAGCTCGTGAGAGCCGAGATTATGCGCTCCCAGAGGATTCAGTACCAGGTCATAGGAGTATCCTATGTAAATTTTCCTGTCCCAAATATAACCCAATAAAATTGAAATTGCTTCCTGAGTGCGGTAAGAAATTCCTCCCCATATCATATTCTGGTACCAGACCCGGGCGTTCACATCAAGCTGAAACGGTGCAGGCCAGACCTTCTTGAGCACCAGATTGGGCTCTACCGACCAGTCGCGGTTGAAATAGTACTTGTACCCCCCTGTCAGATAAAAATGACTTTTCAGTTTGCTGCTGCCCGTAGGATCGGTTCCGATCCTGATCCTGCTGTTCATCAGATGAGTTACGACGATCCCTGCATAATATGAGGTTGAATAAAAATAGAATCCCAGATTGGCATCAGGCAGGTAATAATTTTCTTTCGAATTCATCAGCGGATCTGTAAATTCCATATCGATCTTGGTGAAATCGATTTTGTACTGCATGATCCCCAGGTTCAATCCCATCGAAAGATTCATATTGTCATTCAGGTTCAGAATGTAGGCATATGATCCGTGAACGGAACCCATACTGACCGGTCCGGTTACATCATAAGCTATAGTTGCACCCCAGCCCATGGGATATTTTACTACCGGTCCGAATACGCTGAGGGAATTCGTGATGGGGGCATCTGTAAATCCTACCCATTGAAACCGGTGGTTGGACATCACCTGGAAATAATTTTGCGTGCCCGCCACGGCAGGATTCAGTATGAAGGGATTTGTCATAAACTGTGTCGAAAGCGGATTCTGCTGTGCCCTGGATACAAACCCGGCAATACCGCAAAGGAATGTCAGCAAAAGAATAGTTCGTTTCATCTGATTAATGTTACGGTTCCAGTATAGGGTTCAGATTTTTCGTCCCCAACATTGATGATATAGTAATAAACACCTACAGGCATGGGTCTTCCGTTCCTTGTGCCATCCCATTCATTGGCCCCTCCATACCCTTTGGATTCGAAAACAGGCTCTCCCCAGCGGTTGAACACCTGTACACGGATCCTGTCACCGTATTCCACGGCGTGTTTGATGACCCATGTGTCATTGATGCCGTCTCCATTCGGGCTGAATCCTGAGAAGATCTCAATCTGTGCGGCAATGATCACATGTACCGAATCAGATTCCACGCAACCTTCAGGAGAGGTGCCATATACATAATACCAGGTGCCGGACAGAGGTGTTACCAAGACTTCTCTTTCATTTGGATTGCTCAGGTATGTGGAAGGCACCCAGAGATACGTTCCGAATCCTTCTGTGGCTGCCATTGAACAGGACTCACCAGCCAGCAGAAACAATACGGAATCTATGTCATGGGCGCCTGACGGATCATAGATGTCGATACCGATGCTTTCATACACGTCAATAAACACAGTGTCGCTGTCCCAGCAGCCGTTGTCATAGACCGTCAGAACAAAGGGAGTACCTTCCTGTATGCTGGCGAAGGGATTTGAACTCCGGGGATTGTCAACAAATGCTTCAGGTTGCCAGCGGACGCTGTCTCCGGCAGACCCGAACAACTGATATTCAGTACCCTGGCAGATAAAATCATCCTCACCGGCATAAGCTGTTACGACATAATCACCCTGTACCTCGTAATAGAATTCTGCCTGGCAATTGTTGGCGTCCGTAATCACAACGGTGTATGATCCCGCTTCAATTCCAATCAGATCCTCCGTGGTTTCACCGTTTGACCAAAGGAAGGAGAATCCGTCAACACCTCCGCTGACATCCAGTGCAATTGATCCGTCATACGTGTTTGCAGAACAGGCTGCATTGGTTATTGCGGCTGAGGAAGTGATTTCCGGAGGTTCGGTGATCCTGATGGTGTCCAGATAAATTCTTCCTTCGACATCTTCAATCCGGAGGTCATATTCACCGGCAGTCTGTCCTGTGAAAGAGAAAAGGCCGTCATTGCTAACCAGCGGGTCCGCAAGAAAACTTCCGGTCATTGTATAGGGAGGGATGCCATCCAGGACGGACAATATGAAACTTGCATCTGCAAGGCCGGAACACGTCACGTCCTCATATGTTTTGTAAACATCCAGGTCGAAAACGATGATTTCAGCAACATCTGCAAAAATACATCCGTTTGCATCCTCCACATAGATTTCGTATGTACCGACAGGCAAACCTTCAAACAATCCGTTATCCTGAGTTGTCAGTCCGTTGTCAATGGAAAACAGGTATGGCGGACTGCCACCTGTGGCAGTCAGCAAAATGGTTCCCGGATCGGATCCGATCACGTGCGTAATTTCAATTTCGACCTCAAGCAACGGCTTTTGTCCGATGGTTACTGTGGTATCCTTGATGCATCCGTTGGCATCTGTTATCACAACAGTATAGTCGCCGGCCGTCAGGTTCAGGAATACGCCGGAGTCGGTTCTCACGGAAGGCATGTCTCCGGGCATCAGCGTATAGGTCAATGCACCCGTGCCTCCGTCCGCTTTTGTGCGGATCTCACCTGCCGGGGCGCCATGACACAGTATGGTATCAGTGTGTATCAGGTCCTCTATCACAATCGCGAGGGGCGATTCGACCGCAACCTTTGCGGTATCTGTACAGCCCAGTGCATCTGTGACGACAACATAATAGGTCCCGGCACAAAGCTGTACGGTGCTGCCGTTACCCAGTCCGTCACTCCATTCAATCTGATACGGGCCGAACCCTCCGACGGGGGTAACTACAGCCGTGGCATCACAGGACTCGTAACAACTTGTTTGCAGGCCAAGGATAACGTTATAGGCCGTAGCAACTGCAATGCCGGCATTATCGGTATTGTTGACATCAATTGCAGACCCCGCCATGTCATAATATAAGGTAACCTCATGACCTGTATTGTCCAGGTCTGTAAAGGAGAGACTTGCATGTGTGAGCGTGCCTTCCGCAGGCTGAAAGGGAAAATCGGCATAATCCAGAACCACAATCTTCCATACACCGTTGGCAGGATCCTGTCCGTAAAGATCGGCCCATTCGCCTGTTGCTTTAAACACACCGGTCAGATCCCCGACGGGGGAACATGATCTGATCGTATCGGCCGGTTCGGGAATATTCCTGAATGTTATATCCACGTTGCTGTTCCAGTTGCAATAGGAAAGGGGACTGTCACTCTGCTTGAGCATTACGACGGAATCATCCGGACTTACCAGATAAAATCCAAGGTCGTTTAATAAATACCGGCCTTCGATCTGAAATTGAACTTCAATTTTTGTATCGGGACCAATATAAAAAGGAGTGGGCGAACCTACTGAAGCTACAAGTTCGGGAGCAACGGTCAGTACCACGGTATCTGTTACTGTTTCACCACTGCATGCGCCAAGCCCTTCTGCTGACAGTACAAAATGAACTGCCCCTCCCTTTCCTACATTCAGGTCTCCGATCCCTGTGTTATAAACCGGATCAATGATATCATCCCGGTCAAAATACCCGGAACCGTCCGGAGTATTCCACCGGTATACCATTGAATTTGTTACGGAAGCAAAGGGGATCTGGTATGCGGATGTATAGTGGCAAATGGTATCATCCGGACCGGCATTTACCAGAGGCAGCAGATCGACGGTAATGGTGATGACATTGGAATATACGGTACCGCAGACGGCATCCGTTGCACGCCTGACGAAGTAAGTTGTCTGTGTGAGCGATCCGTGG
>JAFGPB010000097.1 GCA_016926205.1 Bacteroidales bacterium | reverse complement strand
GTTGTCATGTTTATTAAATTCTTGCAGTTTTGTCTGGTATTTTTCTGTATAAATAATGTATCAAATTTAGTTCATTTTCCCACAGTGATCCATGAATGTTTACAGAATACTCTTGAAGGCGGGATTTTTATATCTGATTTTTCGTTTCTTTCCTGCACATTCCGCAGCCAGATGGATCAGCGCAATAGAAGAAACTGGAATGAGGATCCATTTATATGTCATGCGTTTGTATTATGGGTGTTGATAAAATCCCCGGACCAATTTACTGAAAAATTTAGTAACTTTAGATTGAATTTTTTCGTAATAAATTGTAGAATAATAAATTACACGAGGCCCTTCATTGGGTTCTTAATGGTTAATGATTTGTAAAGGCCTAAAAATTAACTAATTATCAATATTATGAAGAAAATCTTAATTTATTTAAGCCTGATTTTCTTTGGTTTCGCATCAGGCTGCTCAAAGGATGATGATCATTCGGGGAATAACGGAGTGTTCAATGAATCATGTGATCCGGTTTCCTTTCCGGGATTAACCGTTTCAATCGACGGTGATGTGTATTCAGACTTCGATCCGCAAAGTCTCGAATATCAGGATTATATTGCATGCATTCAGAATTGTGCACAAACCAATCCCAATGATCCTCAATGCATGATGGATTGCCTGAATTCAAGCGGACTGATAACTGCCGGCGGAGCTTTCAGTCTGTCACTTGAATTGATCAACAGCACAGATGCCATTATGGAGTTTAACCTGGATGCCGGTACGTGGTTCTATCCGAATTCCGATGATTACCAGTCTATGCTGAGTGTAATACCCATTTCGATCTGGATACCCGGCAGCGATACCATCAACACGGACATTCCGGTATTTTGCCTGGCTTCGGATAAGTCCGCCCCGGATATGACCTCCGGATATACAATTTGTGAAACGATCCCATCAGGCGGGTGTCTGGCGGAAATTGTGGATGTCCTCCAAACAAAGGACATGAATGGTTTTACTCAGGAACAGACCATGCAGGTTCAGGCAATCATCTGGAGTTGTATTGAAGGTGAAGAGGTTGATATGGATTATTTGAACGGACTGCCCTGATCACAGCCTTGGCGATTTCCTTCCACAAGTCCCTTCTTGCCTGCTAATCCAGACCGAGGGCGGGCTCATCCGGAGACATTTCAGTCAAGGTAAGGTTCGATCCTGATACGAACCAGTGTGCTATTCCTGAAATAAAACCTGGCTACATCGGTACGTTCCAGATTTCCAATATCCACGGTATCCTGACTTAAATGATCAATGTTAAACTTTTTTGTAAAATAATCTTTTGAAATGCCGGGACTAATATTCCCGTTGATTTCAAACATGCTGTCTGTGACATCAAATTGCACCAGCAGGTCCTTGTACCTAGATTTATATATGACAATTTTATTTTCCCTGTATGTAAACGTATATATGGTATCAACAACGGTCGTATCATGAATATTCACGAATGGTTCCACTGAAACCTTGAAGGATGCTTTATACAAACTGTCAATGTTTTTTGTGTCAGGTTCGGTAATGAAAGCATAAAAATCATCACTCTGGTAATAGGGGATTCCGTTTGTAATGTCAATCAGTTGGGAAATAAAAGTGATGGTGTCATCAGGATCGGCCGACGTTCGCTGTGTGTGCCTGGTATTGCAACAAACTGTGAAAATAAGCAACACGCATATAGAAATTAAGTGCTTCATATTTTGTTTTTTTTGCACAAAAATTTTTAACCTTAAAATCTGTTTTGATTATAAATCGGCATTGCACTGATCATAGATATTTTTTGATATGAATTTATGAAGTTTTTTCAGAACAATTGAAATCAAAAGACACTGTTATGCGGTCCAAAGGTAAAATTTATATCCAACTCATGTATTGATTAATGAACGGAGCTGGCTTCGAGGTATTTCAATACCTCATAAAAGATATTTTCGGCAGTAAAGCCGAATTTCTCATCCAGTACTTTATAAGGTGCTGAAAAGCCGAACCGGTCCATTCCATATACTTTGCCTTCCGGACCTGCCAGACCCTGCAAAGCAACGGGCAATCCGGCAGTTAATCCAAATACAGGAATACCATCAGGTATTACCTGTTTTTGATAAGATTGGGGTTGAAGCTTGAATAATCCTTCGGACACAGCTGATACGATCCTTATGCTCAGCCCTTTTTCAGATTCAAGCTTTTCAGCAGCTGCAAACAATGTGGATACTTCCGATCCGTTTGCAAGCAGGATCACATCGGGATGCTCAGCTTCTTTCACAATGTAGGCACCTTTTACAGCCTGCATGGCATCCTGAAGTCGGTCAGATCCGGGCAAAGATGGCAGTGTTGGTACATTTTGACGTGTAAGTACCAGGGCTGTCGGTGTGCTGGTATTTTCAAGTGCCAGTTTCCATGCCACCGTTGTTTCATGCACGTCGGCCGGACGCAGTACAATCATACTGTTATTACCGTGGTGGTTTTTCAGTTGTTCCATAAGCCTGATCTGTGCTTCCTGCTCGACCGGCTGGTGAGTGGGACCGTCTTCACCAACCCTGAAAGCGTCGTGGGTCCAGATATACTTGACAGGCAAAGCCATCAGTGCTGCCAGTCTGACCGCAGGCTTCATGAAATCGGAGAAAACAAAGAAGGTTGCACAGGCAGCAATTACTCCGCCATGCAGGGCCATACCGTTAACCAGTTCTGCCATAGTGAGTTCTGAGACACCGACATGCAGGAAAGCACCTGTAAAATCTCCTTTTGCAAAGGGTTTCGAATATTTCAGGAATCCGTCCGTTTTATCGCTGTTGGAGAGATCTGCCGAACAGACGATCATATTTTCTAAATGCTGGGCGAGATATCCGAGCACATTGCCCGAAGCGTTCCGGGTCGCAATATCTTCTTTTTGCGTGACTGCGGACGGATCGAGAACGTACCCTTTTGCGCTGAAGAAATCTTCCAGTTTGGCAGCCAGTCCGGGATTTTTTTCAGCCCATTTCCGTTCTGCTTCTTTTTTTACTCTTGCATGCGCTGTCTTTTTTTCAATAATTTCCCGGTAATAAGCCGCCACTTCGGGGAAAATCCTAAAGGGATTGCCGGGATCACCGCCCAGTCTGCGAATGGTTTTCTCGAAGGATGCTCCTGCACTGCCCAAGGGCATGCCATGGGTTGTAGTCTGACCTTCAAAACTGTTGCCTGATTCAGTAATGGCTCCCTTTCCCATGATGGTTTTTCCAATGATCAGCGTGGGCCGTTCTGTTTCCTCATTTGCCTTGATCAGGGCAGTCCTGATCTCATGCGGATCATTGCCGTTAATTGTGATCACATGCCAGTTCCACGATCTGTATTTCATAGCCGTATCCTCAGATGTAACCACATTTGTTTTCGTTGAAAGCTGAATGTCGTTCGAATCATAAAACATAATAAGGTTTTGCAGTCCCAGATAACCGGCAATCCGGCCCGCTCCCTGTGAAATTTCTTCCTGAATACCCCCATCTGAAATATATGTGTAAATTTTATGGGACATCCATTCTCCAAACCTTGCGCAAAGGAATCTTTCCGCGATGGCTGCTCCCACGGCCATAGTGTGACCCTGTCCAAGGGGACCGGATGTGTTTTCAATACCACGGGCGGCATTCAGCTCCGGATGCCCGGGTGTCTGACTTCCCCATTGTCTGAAATTCTTGATATCATCCAGGGTATAATTGCCGGTTAGCATCAATACTGAATACAGCATGGGAGACATGTGACCCGGATCGAGAAAGAAGCGGTCACGGTGCCGCCATTTCATGTCTTCAGGATCCCAGTTCAGGAATTCCGTATACAGGATATTTATAAAGTCAGCACCGCCCATAGCCCCACCCGGATGCCCGGAGCCTGCTTTTTCCACCATGGCCGCAGATAAAATCCGAATGTTGTCGGCAGCTCTGTTAACAATCTCATTTTTCATTGAATATTAAGATTTTATAATATTTTCGGTTGAATATTCAAATATAGAGAAATCTCATTCACTTCATTTCCCGATTTCATGGTTTTTGTTGTGTAAAGTGACATAAATTTTAAATAAAATGATATGGGAAATAATGGTGAATTAAGTGTAATTTTGGAAGCTGAGCCGGCAGTTACCAAATTTACCGGAACCGGACGGAAACGTGAAAGCACTTGTGACGGAAGGGGCCCGAGATATCTGTGTGTATAAGATAATAACCGAAATCAGGAAGACAACCATGAGTTTGCGTTGTGCCATAACCGGAATTGCCAATGTGGGTAAAACAACAATTTTCAATTGTATGTCCAGGATAAAGGCGGAAACTTCAGGTTATGCCTTTACATCCAGTAAATCCAATATTGGGGTGATCCATGTGCCTGATCAGCGACTGTATGAACTGGAAAAACTGCAGCCTGCTGAGAAGGTCGTCCCTGCCACCGTGGAGATCCTGGACATTCCCGGACTGACCAAAGGAGCAAGTCATGGAGAAGGAGTCGGCAATAAATTCCTGGCAGACATCCGGAATGCAGATGCACTGATCCATGTTTTGCGTTGTTTTGATGACGACAGCCTGCCTCATGTTGAAGGAAGTGTGGACCCTTTGCGCGATATTGAGACGCTTGATCTTGAGTTGCAGGTCAGGGATCTTGAATCGGTTGAAAAAAAGCTGGAACGCATGGAAAAGCTGGTCAGGTCGGGTGACAAGGATGCGCGCCAGGGTGTACAGGTGTTGCTGAAAGTCAGGAATCACCTGGAGTCCTTCGGGAATGTCAGAGATCTTTCTTTTGATGCTGCCGCGCATCAATATGTCGATGACCTGTTCCTTCTGACTGCCAAACCTGTGATGTTTGTCTGCAATGTGGATGATGCTTCAGCCATTCAGGGCAACGGGCATACGGAAAGCGTCATGAGACGGCTCAAAGAACGTGATGCAGAAGTTTTAATAATCGCAGCCCGACTGGAAGCAGAAATAGCAGATTTCGACAATGAGGATGACAGGCTGGAATTCCTGAATGATGCAGGACTGGCTGAACCCGGGGTCAACAGGATGATCCGGTCGGCATATTCCCTCCTCAGTCTGATGTCGTTTTTTACCGTGGGACCCAAAGAAATCAGGGCGTGGAGCATTCGTAAAGGGATGACTGCCCAGCAGGCTGCCGGTGCAATTCACAGTGATCTTGAGCGCGGGTTTATCAGAGCTGAAGTCATCAAATATGAGGATTTCATCGGACTGGGTTCGGAACATGCCTGCAGGGAAAAAGGGAAACTGTATGTTGAAGGAAAGAATTATGTGGTGCAGGACGGCGACATACTGCATATCCGGTTTAATGTTTGAATCATATATAGAATTATTAGAGACACATTCCGCAATATAAGCCTGAAACTGTTTATCCTGGCATGTGTGGGGATACAAGCCCAGCAACCCTTATCCGTGGTGGATCAGGCACGCACCATAATCTCGGAAAGGGGAGAAGTGATCGTGAAATTCGTCATATCATCCGGCAGTGATGTGGATCATTTCTCAAGGATCATGTCAGTGGATCATGTTATCGGGGATACGATCATCGCCTATGCAAGCGAAATACAATTCGAACGCTTTCTGGAGACGGATGTGCCTTTTCGGATTCTGCAGCCGCCATCCTTAAAGCTGAAGGAGGCCTCCATAACAGAGAAAGATGCCGGTCAGCTTCAGGAAGGATATCCTTCCTATACCGAATACATTGCAATGATGGAGGATTATGCAGAGAATTACAGCGACATCACCACACTGGTTGACTTCGGACGAAGTGCCGAAGGACGAAAGCTGCTTGCACTGAAAATAACCGATCATCCCGGGTTCAGAGAGCAGGAACCCGTATTTTTATACACTTCAACCATGCATGGTGACGAAGTCGTTGGCTATGTGCTGATGCTCCGTTTGATTGACGAATTGCTGACAAAATATGAAACTGATTCCCGTATCAAAACCCTTGTGGACCATATTGAGATCTGGATCAATCCGGTTTCAAATCCCGATGGCACCTATTTTCTATCGGATGAATCTGTCTACGGTGCCACACGTTTCAATGCAAATCATGTCGACCTGAACAGAAACTTTCCGAACCCCTTGTCTGGTGACCATCCGGACGGCAATGAGTGGCAACCGGAAACAGTAGCCATGATGAACCTGATGAAAGGGATCCGTTTTTCTCTGGCGGCAAACATACACAGCGGTGCCGAGGTGGTGAATTATCCCTGGGATACCTGGAGCCGGCTGCATGCTGATGATTCGTGGTACCGGGAGATTTCCAGGGCATATGCGGATACTGCACAAAAATACAGTCCGGAGGGATATATGACATTCCTGGAAAACGGTATCACGAATGGTTACGCCTGGTATTCGATCACCGGAGGACGGCAGGATTACAGCAACTATTTCTTACATGCCCGTGAAGTGACTATTGAGCTCTCAGATGAAAAAGTCCCTGACGAAAGTGTATTGCCTGCATACTGGGAATACAACAAACGGAGCCTGCTGGATTATATCGAACAGGTGTTGTTCGGAATATCCGGTACCGTGACCGATGAAAGGACCGGAAACGCTTTGCGGGCAAAAATCAGCATTGCCGGTCATGACAGGGACAGTTCAGAAGTTTATTCATCATGGGAGGATGGTCTGTATCACCGGTTGATCAATTCCGGTACATATACAGTTTCCTTTCAAAGTCCGGGTTACCATGAAGAAAGCCACACGGTCAATGTACCCGGACGCAGTTCGGTCAGGCTTGACATCAGCCTCAGCCCTCTTATGCAACCTTACAAACTGTATCCCAATCCTTTCAGCGACAGAATGTTCATTTACATTTCTGAGGATGACGGTGAGATTCTTCTCGACGTATTCGACCTTGCCGGCCATAAGGTGATTTCAACGGCGGAACTGATCCCCGCAGCAGGAAATCAGCAGATTCATCTGAATGGTCTGGTGGAAGGACTTTATATTATTCAGCTCCGGTACAAAGATTATGTGATCAAGGAGAAGATCATCAAAACAAGATAATGACGGCAGTACTTGCGGTTTATTTCTTTTCTTGCCTGCAAACAACAATGCATTATATTTGCCGTTCAGATGAAGTACAAATAACAGTTAAAAGTTTTGTCCATGCAAGCCAAGAAGATATTCACCGTTGCAGTTTTAATGGTCAGTTTGTTTTGTATTTCCCGGGTTTGTGCACAGGGAACGAAAAAGATACCTCCTGAGAAGCCTAAAATTATTATTGGGATCGTGATCAGCCAGATGCGTTATGATTATATCCAGCGGTACTGGGATAAACTGGATGATAATGGGATAAAGCTGTTGATTGACCGGGGAACCTTCTGTTCCAATGCCAGTTTCAATTACCTTTTTTCCCAGCAGGGAGTCGGACATGCGAGCATCGCTACCGGAACCACACCTTCTGATCATGGGATCGTGGGAAGTGAATGGTACCTGTATTTGCAGGACAATGTGGAAAAGAGTACGGAGGACAGGCAGCAGAAAGCGGTCGGAGGCAATGTGGACAACGGCAGGAACAGTCCCAGGAATCTCATGTGCACTACTTTTTCTGATGAGCTCAGGTTGTCAAACAATTTTAAATCAAAAGTCTATTCTGTTTCCCTTGATCCTGCTCCCGGCATTTTTTCAGCAGGACATACTGCAAACGGTGCTTATTGGCTTGACAGACTGACCGGTAAATGGATCACCAGCACGTATTATACGGATTCACTTCCTGACTGGGTACATCAGTTTAATGACAAGAGCCTAGCTGATATTTATCTGAAAGAGCAGTGGAATACGCTGTTCCCTGTTGAGCATTACACGGAAAGCCTGCCTGATGAGAACAAATATGAAACAGGTTTCAACGGAAGGATCACATTCCCCTATGATCTGGAGGAACTTTCCAGAATTAGGAGAAACGAGACGGATTATTCCCTGCTGGAGAAAACTCCTTTTGGAAATACGTATACCAAAGATTTTGCTTCCACACTGGTGACCAGTGAGGAGCTCGGACAGGATGACCATACGGATGTATTGATCGTATGTTTTACTGCAAACGAAAATATCGGCAATTTGTTCGGTCCCAATTCTGTTGAGGTTGAAGATGCATTTATCCGGCTTGACAGGGAAATAAGTCATTTTCTTGCTTTTATCGACGCAACTATTGGTAAGGAGAACACTTTGATTTTTCTTACCTCGGATCACGGTGTAGCCCAGATACCGTCTTATTTAAGTGATAACAAGGTTCCGGCAGGCTATTTCAACCAGGCCGGGTCTGTATCCTTGTTGATCAGCGCACTGAATAACATATATGGAAGGGGAGACTGGGTCAGGTCATACCATGCACAGCAGATTTACCTGAACCGGACGCTGATAGAGGATGCAAAAATACCACTGACGGAGTTACAGGATTATGTTGCTCAGTTTATGCTGCAGTTTTCTGGTGTTGCCAATGCTGTTACTGCACATACATTGCAAACCACAAATTTTACAGATGGCATATTTATGAAGATCCAAAACAGTTACAGTCAAAAACGCTCGGGAGATGTCATCATCAATCTCAAGGCCGGATGGGTGGAAACCAATGGCAGCTCGACAGGAGGAACGTCCTCCTATGCATACGATTCAAGGATTCCTCTCATCTGGTATGGCTGGAACATCGGACGAAGCAAGATCACCCGGGAAGTGGACATCACTGATATTGCACCTACAATTGCCACCTTTCTGAACATAACTTATCCCAATTCCTGCAGTGGATCGCCGATTATTGAGCTGATACAGTAATGATTGAACTTTTGGTTCCTGCTTTTAAACACCTTAATCTATGAACAGAATCTATCCATTAACATTCAAACCGATCATCAAGGACAAGATCTGGGGAGGGACACGGTTAAGAACTGTTCTCAACAAGGAATGTAAAACGGACAAGGCAGGAGAAAGCTGGGAGATTAGCGGTTTTCCAGGTAGCGTTTCACGTGTGAAAAACGGTTTTCTTGCCGGGAACACCCTGGAAGAACTGATTGAAGTGTACATGGGTGATCTGGTAGGTGATGGTATTTTCGATACGTTCGGGACATTGTTTCCGTTGCTGATCAAATTTATTGATGCCAATGATATTTTATCCGTTCAGGTTCATCCTGACAACAAACTGGCAAAGCAATATTTCAATTCATACGGGAAAACGGAAATATGGTACGTTCTGGATGCTGCTGAGGATTCAGAGATCATTGTAGGTTTTAACAGGAAGGTTGACAGGGAAGCTTTTATGAGACATCTGAATGCAAAAACGCTTTTATCAGTGCTCAACAGTGAAAAAACCCGTAAAGGTGACGTGTTTTTCCTGCCTCCCGGAAGGATTCACTCCATAGGTTCGGGCATATTGCTGGTGGAAATACAGCAGACATCGGATGCAACACTCAGGATATATGACTTCGACCGGTTGGACGAAAAGGGAAAACAACGCGAACTGCACCTCGATAAGGCGATGGAAGCCATCGATTTTGAAGTTTACAAGGATTATAAGACGGCATATGAGACGACGGCCAACCAGTTTAACCTGATCAGGAAGTGCGGATATTTTACGTTAAATTATGCTGAACTTGACAAACCTCTGATAAAGGATTACTATGAGCTGGATTCGTTCGTTATTTACATCTGCCTCGAAGGGAAACTGGATATCGTTTATTATGATGGTGATAAAGAATCATTAAGGAAAGGGGAAACCATACTGATCCCCGCCGTGATCCCGGAGGTAAAACTGGTTCCGGAAGGCAGGGCCTGTTTCCTGGAAGTATTTGTTGAAGGTGATTCCGTAACAGATCAGATGGACAGAATAATTGAAAAACTGTTCTGATGGAGGTCCGAAAGGTAAAATTCATTAAGAGCAGTCCCGATCTGAAATCATGCCCCAAAGCCGGATTGCCTGAATACGCTTTCGCCGGCCGTTCCAATGTTGGTAAATCCTCGCTGATCAACATGCTGGTGAATCTGAAGAACATGGCAAAGACGTCTTCTCTGCCCGGGAAAACCAGAATGATCAATCACTATCTTGTGAATGATCAATGGTACCTTGCTGATCTTCCCGGTTACGGTTATGCACGGGCGGGTTCCCTTACACAGCATGCATTCATCCATTCGATCAGTGAATATTTATTAAACAGGGAAAATCTGGTCTGCCTCTTCTTGCTGATTGACTGCAGACACAAACCGCTTAAAAATGACCTGAACATAATGGCATGGCTGGGTATGCATAAAATCCCCTTTGTCCTTGTGTTTACGAAAACGGACAAAATCACGGCCGGAATCCTGGAACGCAATCTTGAATATTACAGACAGATCTTGCTGGAGGCATGGGAGGAAGTGCCTGTCATTTTTACTGCTTCATCGGTGAAACATTCAGGACGTAATGAGATCCTGGATTTCATTGACAGAACCGGTGTTAATATCTAATTCATTACTTTTCACATAGGCAAAATCGATTTTGCAGGGATATTTCATACATTTACACCGCCAGAAAAACCATAAAGCTAAATAAATGAAAATCAAAGCCCCCATCAAATTTTTTGCCGGCCGGGCTTCTTACTACCTGGCCGAAAAAATTACAAAAAGCTATGGTACGGAACTGGGAAAGACATCAGTTCTTGAATACAGCGATGGTGAATTTCAGCCCTTTTTTGAGGAGTCTGTACGCGGTTGCCTGGTATTCATTATTCAATCCACCTTTCCGCCATCGGAGAATTTAATGGAATTGCTGTTACTTATTGATGCTGCAAAGCGTGCTTCAGCCTTCCAGGTCATTGCCGTAATGCCTTATATGGGACTGGCGCGTCAGGACAGGAAAGACAGACCCCGATGCAGTATAGGTGCAAAACTGTCAGCTGATCTTCTTACTGCTGCAGGAGCCAACAGGATTATGACGATGGATCTTCATGCTGATCAGATACAGGGCTTTTTCAATGTGCCTGTTGACCACCTTTATGGCTCCACGCTTTTTATTCCCTACATCAAATCACTTGAGCTTGAAAACCTCGTTGTTGCTGCACCTGATATGGGCGGTACCAAGCGCGCAAATGCTTATGCACGGTTCCTGAATTGTGAAATGGTCATTTGTTATAAAATGAGGAAAAAAGCCAACTTGGTGGAAGAAATTAGGGTTATTGGTGATGTGAGAGATAAGAATATTGTGATTGTGGATGATATGATCGATACAGCAGGGACAGTATGTCTGGCAGCTAAGCTGATGATGGAGGAAGGGGCAAAGAGCATCCGGGTGGTATGCACGCACCCGATCCTGTCAGGTCCGGCATACGAACGGATTGAAAAATCCCCTATAAGTGAACTTTGTGTCACCGACAGCATACCTCTTCGAGGTCAGTCCGAGAAAATCAAGGTGATTTCCATTGCAGATTTTTTTGCTGATGTTATTAATAAAGTATACAAATACAAATCCATAAGCAACAGCTTTCTTGAATAGGCAATTCCGTTCCGGCCTGATCTTTGCTTCATTATAAATTCAATTAGTAGGTGCAATTCATACCGTTGAGGTTGAATTGTTCGGATGAATTGCTATATTTGCAGTCCTTTTTAGACCAGTGTTTGTCCAAACAATGGTGTAATGGGGAACCCGGAGAATCCGGTGTTCCAGGTAGCACATAGTATTGTTTAAATTTTAAGAAATGAAATCAATAGATCTGAAAGTCCACCCCAGAAAGAGTCTGGGAAAGAAAGACGCCCGGAATCTCAGGAGAGAGGGAAATGTTCCATGCGTTCTTTATGGTGGCGATGAAAACCACCACTTTTTTGCACATGAAAATACTTTTAAAAACCTGGTTTTTACCCATAATGTATATCTGATTCATCTGGATATTGAAGGTGATAAACGGCTTGCCATAGTGAAGGAATTACAGTTGCACCCTGTAACGGACAAGGTCATGCATATTGATTTTCAGGAGGTCTCCAGGGATAAAATGATCATCATCGGATTGCCGGTTGAGATCACCGGAAGTTCAGTAGGGGTAAAAGCAGGAGGAAAACTGCGCCAGCGTAAAAGATACATCAGGGTAAAGGGACTTATTGAGAACATGCCGGATACCCTGAAAATTGACATTACCGACCTGGATATCGGACAATCCTTTAAAGCGGGTGATCTGAAGTACGATAAGCTTGAGGTTCTTGAACCGACTTATTCTCTCGTCGTGGGTGTCGTATCATCAAGGGTTGCTGCAAAATCACTGGAACCCCTGGCAGAAGCGGCTGAAGCAGAGGCCGAAGAAGAAAAAGCAGAGGAAGCCGAAGAGACAAAGGAATAATTCAGTACAGATTGAAATACCTGATTGCAGGATTGGGTAATGTAGGTGATGAATACCACAATACCCGTCACAATATAGGATTTAAAGTATTGGATGCACTTGCCGAAGCATCTGATATCAAATTTGAAGACAAAAGGTTTGGATACATTTCCGAGTACCGTTACAGGGGGCGAATTCTGTTTCTTTTAAAACCTTCTACGTATGTGAATCTAAGCGGACGCTCCGTAAACTTCTGGTTGAAGAAAAAATCTGTTCCCATTGAAAATCTGCTTGTAATCCTTGACGACCTATCCCTTCCCCTGGGAGCTGTCCGTCTGAGGCCGGGTGGCGGTGATGGCGGCCATAACGGACTGCGGAGCATCATCGACGTTCTGGGGCATCAGAATTTCGCACGTCTTCGTTTCGGGATCGGAAACGATTTTCCTTACGGCAGGCAGATGGATTACGTTCTCAGTCATTGGACCAGGGAAGAAGAGTCTTTGCTGACGGAGAAAATCCCGGCTGGTCTTGAGGTAATCCATTCTTTTGTCACTGCAGGATTGGACTATACCATGAATACGTATAACAACAAGTGATCAGAATTGTTGTGGTTTGAGAATCTCCTTGCCGGAAACAACCGGAAATTTGAACAAATATTCCGGACCTGTGTTTATTAATCATGTGGATTCGACAGGAAGAAAGACAGGTCATGAAAGGATCAAAGGGATCTATATTACTGATAGAGGATGATAAAATGCTCGGTTCAGCCATCAGAAATTTCCTGATCCATTACCGTTATGGTGTTGTTATGAAAGAAAACGGACAGGAAGGCCTTAAGGAGTACCGCGACCGGAAATATGATCTTGTACTTCTCGACATTATGCTCCCATCGATGAACGGATATGATGTTGCACAGGAGATCAGGAAGGAAAACTGTGAAATACCCATAGTCTTTATCACGGGAAGGGAAATGAAAGAAGATAAAATCAAAGGCTTCGGGACCGGTGCAGATGATTATATTACCAAACCATTCAGCATGGATGAACTGATCCTCAGGATTAAAGCTGTAATCAGGCGTACCAGGACCCAGGGCAATTCAAATTATGGCAATTTGTTTCAGATCGGAAACTTCACTTTCGATTCTGCAAATCATTTGTTAATATCTCCGTTGGATCAGCAAAAGCTGACAAGGAAAGAAAATGCCTTGCTGTTTTTGCTGGCGGAAAACATGAACAGACTCCTCAGAAGGGATGTGGCACTTGTCAAAATATGGGGCCGAAATGACTATTTTATGGGGCGCAGCATGGACGTGTACATATCCAGACTACGAAAGATGTTTATGGCAGATCCCTCTGTGTCTATACAAAACATCCATAACACGGGCTTCATGCTGAAAGTTAGGGTATAAAAGAATCTCATTGCATAGTTTATTTTGGTATTTGGTACTCTGGAGATTCCCGCAAGCGGCCGGTAAAACTTTAAGAGCTCCTTTAAATTTCTCATTTCAACTGTTTGCCGTTTTGATGCATTCCTTACCGGAATGCAAATTTGCGCATCTTTTCGTAGTGCAAAATGCAAGGTATGACAACCATAATTGTTGGAAATCATAAATTTTTCTATCTTTCCGTTGCATTATTTTGTATCTTCCGGAAGCTTCTTTTTAAACAAGCTGATAAAAAGATTTACTATGGCAAAAAAACGGACTCCTTTCAGCAAAGTATTCTGGGTGGCAAACATCATTGAAGTACTTGAACGATTTGCTTATTACGGCATATACATGGGCTTCAGCATTTATTTCACAACCCTCGGATTCAAAACGGAACAGCTTGGAGTCATTCAGGCATTTTTTCTGCTGATCTCCTACACAATACCTGTATTTTCCGGGACTTTTGCAGACAAATACGGGTTCAAAAAGATACTGATCATTTCCTATCTGGCCTATCTGCCTTCAATCGTCCTGCTGATCGTGACAAAAACCTTTTCAGGGATCGCACTTACCATGCTGAGCATCGGACTGGCTGCGGGTATCTTTAAGCCACTGATCTCCGGTACGGTCAGGGTGGTTACCGACAGCACGAACAGGACCCTGGGTTTTGGCATTTTCTACGCCATGGTAAATATCGGCGCTTCATTCGGGCCTTTGATCCTGGGCAGGTTAAGGGCGATTTCATGGGAATATGCCTATATCGCGGCAGCGATTGCCATTGCCGTGATGCTTGGCATTACCATATTTTTCTACAAAGAACCTCCAAGGGACATACAGGGGGAAACGCTCCGGAAGAAATTCAGGGATATGGGCATAGCGCTTTCCGATCTTAAATTCACATCTTTTCTGATTATTCTTGGAGTCTTCTTCTGGACACCATTCTGGGCATTCTTCAATTTGTGTCCGAAATACGTTGAACTTACCCTTGACGGTGCAAAGCTGTATGATGATATCAGGGGCGTCCTGGGTACCTGGGCGGCCAATTTCCTTTCGCAGGATGTGGACGGAAGGCGTGAAGTGCTGGGTGAGACCATTTCGCATACAGGCTGGGTGATCATGATCTTTCAGGTTTTCATATCCTTCATTTTCGAACGGTTTAAAACGATACCCTCGTTTGTTTTTGGACTAATCGTCGCTGCCTGCGGTTTCCTGATGATCTGGATGGCCGGACTGTCAAACCCTGCCTGGGTGTTTCTGGGAATATTCCTGTTTGCCATAGGAGAGATGATCACTTCACCCCGGATCCAGGAATATATCACCTGGCTCGCTCCCAAGGAAAAAGCAGGACTTTACATGGGATCCAATTTTCTGGCTGTGGGAATCGGAGGATTCCTGAGCGGTGTGGTTTATACATCCGGATTCTACAGTCATTTTGAACGGATCGGCCATACGGAATACATCTGGCTGGTGATGGCCGGTCATGTTGTACTGGGTATTGCCGTGATCCTGCTGTTTACTTATCTGGCCGGCCATTTCAAAGAGCAGGAAAGCTGATCCGGAAACAGGTTCAGTCACGACAGGATCAGCCATGCATGTTGAAATGCCATCAGATGTAGATTTTAC
>JAFGPB010000096.1 GCA_016926205.1 Bacteroidales bacterium | reverse complement strand
TTAATGTCAGTGTGATTTCAAACTCAGAACCGGCATTCACTTCGGAGGGCACATCCATCTGAACCGAAACGCTGCCCGGCAGTATTTGCAGAGTCAGGATCAACAGCAGGTTCAAGAAGGGCACGGTTGACATGATCATGGTTCCGGAAGTTTAAGAATTTAAAAGTACAGAATTCTCGGTTTATGATCAATAAATTTATTAAACAAACATGTTCATAAGAGACCTGTCAGAAATTGGGGCTGAGCAGATACTTGCTGTAAAACTCATTGATATGCTTAACAGCTTCATCAGCCGTATCTACAACAACAAAGAGTTCCATGTCATCAGAGCTTATGTTCTTTTCATCAAGCATTACTTCTTCAACCCATTTTACCAGTCCTTCCCAATATTTTTTACCCACAAGTACAATGGGGAAGCGTCCGATTTTTTCCGTCTGGATCAGGGTAAGCGCTTCAAAAAGCTCGTCAAATGTCCCGAAACCGCCTGGGAGTATGATAAATCCCTGTGCATACTTCATGAACATCACTTTACGGACGAAAAAATGATCAAATGTGATCAGTTTGTCAGGATCAATGAATAAGTTGGGCTCCTGTTCATAGGGCAGGTCTATGTTAATGCCCACGGAACGTCCTTTTCCCCGTTTGGCTCCGAGATTTGCCGCTTCCATGATGCCCGGACCGCCGCCTGTGATGATGCCATACCCATATTTTGTCAGCTTAAAAGCGATCTCTTCTGCCAGTTTGTAAAATTTGGCACCCGGCTCCGTGCGTGCCGAACCAAAAATGGACACACAGGGTCCGATGCGTGCTAATTTCTCAAACCCTTCCACAAATTCCGACATAATCTTGAAGATCCTCCAGCTGTCGGATGTCTGAATTTCCTGCCAGTCCCTTTTCTTAAAAGCGTCAATGATCTTTTCTTCACCGTTGTTCATAGATTCAACATTATACTTTACACAATACGGTTGAAACCCTTGAGAGTTCTGTTATCAGGTGATAAAATTACAAAATAATACCCAATTCTTTTTCCAAATATCTTGCCGTCTGACTGTATTTGTTTGCGGTGAGTTCTTCCGGAGTTCCAGTGCAGATGATTTCACCTCCCCTGATTCCGCCTTCAGGACCCATATCAATGATATGATCCGCAAGTTTTATGACATCCATGTTGTGTTCAATGATCAGGACCGTGTTTCCTTTGTCAACAAGCCAGTTCAGGACTTCCATCAACACCCTGACATCCTCGAAATGCAGGCCGGTCGTCGGTTCATCAAGGATATAGATGGTCCTTCCCGTATCCCTTTTGTACAGTTCGGCAGCCAGCTTGACACGTTGTGCTTCTCCTCCCGAAAGTGTTGTCGATGGCTGTCCGAGTGTGATATAGCCCAGGCCCACCTTTCTGAGTGTTTCAAGTTTATGCTGAATGACGGGTATATTTTCGAAGAATTCAGCAGCCTGATTGATTGTCATATCCAGTACGTCACTGATGTTTTTACCTTTAAACCTGACTTCCAGGGTCTCTCGGTTGTATCTTCTGCCGTTACATTCATTGCAATGAACATATACATCGGGCAGAAAATTCATTTCAATGGTCTGTACTCCGGCTCCCTGACAAGTTTCGCAGCGTCCTCCTTTTACGTTGAATGAAAACCTGCCGGCTTTGTATCCCCGGATTTTCGATTCATGGGTCTGCTCAAAGAGCTTCCGGATGTCACCAAACACGCCAGTGTAGGTTGCGGGATTAGACCTGGGAGTTTTACCGATGGGTGCCTGGTCTACCTCGATTACCTTATCGATATGCTCGAGTCCATCAATACTCTTATATGGCAAAGAATGCGCTAATGACCGGTAAAAATGCCTGCTCAGGATGGGATACAGTGTATCGTAAACCAGCGAGGACTTACCACTGCCCGATATCCCGGTGATGCAGATCAGTTTGCCCAGAGGGAATGAAACATCTATGTCTCTCAGGTTATGTCCCGAAGCTCCGCGCAAAGTGAGCGCATTGCCATTTCCGGAACGCCGCGCAGCCGGTACCGGAATGTTTTTCTTATGGCTTAGGTACAGGGCCGTAAGCGAGGATCCTTTCATGATATCGGACGGTTTACCGGTACTGCATACTTCACCTCCCTGCCTGCCTGCAAAGGGTCCCAGGTCGACCAGATGGTCGGCGCTCATGATCATTTGCCGGTCGTGTTCCACGACAATCACCGAATTGCCTGAATCCCGGAGTGCTTTCAGCGACTCAATCAGCCGTTGGTTGTCACGTTGGTGCAATCCAATGCTGGGTTCATCGAGGATGTAAAGTACGTTTACCAGTTGTGAGCCGATTTGTGTGGCGAGTCGGATACGCTGACTTTCACCACCGGAAAGGCTGCCTGCATTCCGGTTTAAGGAAAGATAACCGAGTCCCACATCCATCATGAACCGGATACGGCTTTTCAGCTCTTTCAGGATCTCGCCTGCAATTCTTCTTTGCCTTTCTGACAGGAATTTGTCAATTCCGGAAAGCCATTTGAACAGATCCGCAATGTCCATGCCTGCGAGTTCGGCAATGTTTTTGTCGTGAACCAGAAAAAAAAGGGATTCCTTTTTAAGGCGTGATCCGTTACAATCGGGACAGGTGATTTTCTGCACATACTGACCGGCATTCCTGTCCTTTTCGTTGTTTCCACGGCTGCTCAAGTGACCGGAGATATAATTGACGACACCTTCAAAGCTCAGGAAGTAATTTGTGGAGTATCCCAGGGGTGTATTTTCCAGCTTGAAGGTCTCTTCCGAGCCATACAGCACAACATTCAGACCTTCTTCCGGGATGTCTTTCACCGGGGTATTCAGACTGAATTTATACTTTTTCGCAATGGCTTCCAGCTGCCAGAAAATCAGTGAGTTTTTGTAAACCCCGAGGGGTTCGATGGCACCGCGTCTGATGCTCAGGGACGGATCGGGAATGATCTTGCCGATATCGATCTGGTTTATGGTACCGAGACCGTTACAACGCATGCAGGCTCCCTGGGGTGAATTGAAGGAAAATGTATGAGGTGCAGGTTCATTGTATGATATTCCGGTTGTCGGACACATCAGTTCCCGGCTGAAGTAGCGGCTCAGATTTTTTTCAACGTCCAGGACCATCAGAATTCCTTTGCCTTGCTGCATGGCCAGCTTTACCGAATCCAAAAGCCTGGTCTTATTTTTTTCGGCAACTTCCAGCTTGTCGACCACAATCTCAATAAAATGAGTTTTGTAGCGGTCGATTTTCATTCCGGGCCTGACCTCGGTCAGCTCGCCGTCGACACGAACATTCAAAAACCCTTTTCTACGGACCTGTTCGAAAAGTTCCTTGTAATGTCCTTTACGTCCCTTTACCTGAGGGGCAAGCAGATAGATTCTCCGGTTTGTGTAGTTTTGAAGGATAAGTTCAATGATCTGGTCGTCGGTGTATTTTACCATCTTTTCCCCCGTATTATACGAGTAGGCTGTTCCAGCCCGTGCATAGAGCAACCTGAGGAAGTCATAAATTTCTGTGATGGTTCCCACGGTTGACCTGGGATTTTTACTGGTTGTCTTTTGTTCGATGGCGATCACCGGACTCAGACCTGTGATCTGATCCACATCCGGTCTTTCCATATTGCCCAGAAACTGTCGTGCGTAAGCCGACAGGGTTTCCATGTACCTTCGCTGCCCTTCTGAATAGATTGTGTCAAAGGCAAGTGAGGACTTGCCGCTTCCGCTAAGTCCGGTGATCACCACAAGCCGGTTGCGCGGAATGGCAAGGTCAATATTCTTCAGGTTGTGTACCCTGGCACCCAGTACCCGAATGTCCCCTTTTTCAATTTTTGATTTCGGTGGCAGTACTTCCGCTTCAGGCATCTAAAACGATTTGTCCATTTTATTAACGTGCAAATGATCGCTGACCGGATTCAGGTATTGCTATGGAATAAATCCGGCGGCTGCTGTTGGGTAAAGAATTCTGTCTGAGCCACGGATTGAGCTGTTTCAGGATCTTGTAGTTGATGGAATGCAGGGCAGCAAAATCAGCCAGATTGTCAACAGTATCGTCAACCTTAATTGTATAGGTCTTTATGACAGGGTAGTATTCTTCATCTTCGATAAAGAAGCCAAATGCTTCAGGATCTTCCGTGACAAGTTTCTGGGCAAGTACTCTATACATGTACCTGGCGGTTTCATCATTCAGCAGCAGGTCATAATAATTTCCGGTCTTCTGTCGCTCGATCTGGCTGTCAAGATTGTTTCTGCCCAGATTATAAGAAGCGGCCGCCATGGTCCAGCTTCCATATTTCTCATAAGATTCAAGAATGTATTTGCAGGCTGCCTCTGTGGATTTCTCAAGATCATAACGCTCATCCACGTATGAATTCACCTCCAGACCATATTCCCGGGCCGTGTTTTCAAGTATCTGCCATACGCCCGTTGCATTGGCCGGGGACACCACATTTTCGAGATCGCTTTCTGCCATGGCCAGGTACTTGAAATCCTCAGGGATATTGTATTTTCTCAGGACGGGCTCAATCACGGCAAAATACCGTTTTGATTTCTTCAGCAGATAGATGGTCCTTGAATGAAAATATCCGTTCACAAGCAATTCCCGGTCGAGACTTTCCCTTACATCATAATTCTGCAAGGGCACATTTTCTTCCGAAAAATCAAGCCGGTCGGGTATGGCAAAACTCTGGTTGAGCGGAAGTGTCCGTTCTTCCGTGCCGGGATTTTCATTTCTGTGCTCTGTAAAACTCTGTATTGAGAATATGATGCTCAGTATCATCATCACTCCCGTAATGTAAAGCACAGGTGCAAACCAGAATGTAAACCGCTTCCTTTTCACCATATCCTGAGTTTCAATTTATATTATCCATACATAAATGGATACGACATTAAAAAGTGCAAAGTTAACAAAATAATAGCTAATTTTTAATTCACGTCCCTGTATATAATCAGTATTCATTTCTGGCTATAAAGGATTATTAAGGCAGCCATAGCGGTTCTTAATGCAGGTTGGATTGACAAATGCCGGATTTCATCGGCCGGGAACCTTTCAGAAAGTATGGCTCAGGCCGGTCAGAAGGTATAGCTCAGACGGGTCAGAAATTATGGCTCAGGACGGTGAATATTCCGAATGAATAAGGGTGTACGTCGATCTGAGGGGATTTGTCGATCGGATTCAGGTAATATTGGAACCGGGGTTCCAGGTTCCATGTAAGCAATCCGAAGAGGGGATATTCAAATCCGAGACCGAACATCCATGCATAACTGGTTCTCCTGGCTTCATCTGTGATTTTTGTAGCACCTGAAGCTGATTCATAAGTCGTATTGAAATACGAATCATCTTAATTTCACAGTAACTTAATTACCAAGGGCAAGCTCCGGAATATGGATCCAGAGCTTGCCCTTGGGTTCAATATTATTTATTGATCATATTCAATAGTATCCAGAATACAGATGCCAATTATCACGGAAAACTGATTGAAACAGGTTTCATTAATTGCTCCAAAAGAAAATCATATCTTTCTTCAGAGGATGCAACGGGGATCATTCCCATGTCCTCGCTCAATCTCATTACACTTTTATCATTGGGATCGAATGCTCTCCATTCGGGTAATCCGGGTCCGTTGGGATCACCATTGGTAACAAAGTTTGCCCAGTAGGATGCCATCCTGTCGGCAACCAAAGAATCTCCTGCTGTCCATGGACGGTCGAGCATGTCAAAGCTGTTGAATACATAAGGCGCTTCGCTCGTATGGAAAGCGCCGAATTCGGGATGTTCAGGCCAGGGAATAGCCTGGTCGAAGAAATATACGTAACCATTTGTTTTAGAAGTTTTTGCTCTTTGATCGAGATAAAGGTATGCACCCAGTCTCCCCGATTCCACTCCTGCGATCTTTAAAGCGTTGGCTGTGTCGTTGTCCGGACCCAGGGGGTACAATTCAAAAAAGGCATCTGACTTCTCACCCCGGTATCCCATTTCACCACTGTTTCCACCTGTTATAAACGGAGTGTCATTTTGTTCTCCCGTATCGAGGATATTCGCCGGACTATCAGTAAGAAAATATCCATCATTGATCATTCCAAAGCCCATGCCCATAGCAGGTGGTGCAGTTTCATCCTGTTTAATAATCTCTTCTGCTGATATGGTTCTTAACTCAGCAAGTGTTGAGGCTCCTTTCCTTTTTGCAAATTCCACTCCTCTTGCTTCGGCTTCAGCCAATGTTGTCATATTTCCAGATCCCATTCCCCTGAAACTGGAACCGCTTTGCGTCATGGCCCTTTGAAACAGTCCTTTTGCCAAAGGAGAGGCTATGAGTCCGGCAACTGCCATTGCACCTGCAGATTGTCCTGAAATACATACTTTGTTCGGATCACCGCCAAAGGCTTCAATATTGGCTTTCACCCATTTTAACGCTGCGATCATGTCCAGCAATCCATAATTACCTGAAGCGTGATTTGGTGATTTCGCAGTTAATTCCGGATGTGCAAGAAAACCCAATGCACCAAGGCGGTAATTCACATTTATCACAATTATACCTCCCTTTTTTGCGAGACCTTCTCCATTGTATGCAGCTATGGAGCCAGAGCCTTCACCAAAGCCACCTCCATGAAAATAAACAAATACGCCAAGATTATCTGAAGCTGTTTTTGCTGAAGTCCAGATGTTTAAATAAAGGCAATCCTCACTAACTTCGGTCTGATTCATGAATTCAGGGGTCCATGGCAACCTAGAATTATTACCCTGCATACAACTCTCACAGAAATCCGAAGCATCGCGGACACCTTCCCATGATGCCGGAGGTTGCGGTTCCCTCCATCTAAGATTACCTACAGGAGGAGCGGCATAAGGTATACCCTTGAATACAACTACGGTTTCGTCTTCGTTAACGACACCCTGTACCAGTCCGTTTTGAGTTTGAACAACAGGATCCAGGATTTT
>JAFGPB010000095.1 GCA_016926205.1 Bacteroidales bacterium | reverse complement strand
TTATAAATATTAAAATGTTGTGCAAATAAAATGCAATAATAAGGAAAAAACAAACAAAAATATATTTTTCTTTGGCAGTAATATCTTTTTCAAAAGAAATTGAATACAGGTTCAAGATCAAACAAATCCAATCAGATCCATGCACAAATTAGCCATATTTGCCTCAGGAAGCGGAACAAATGCTGAAAACATCATTGAATATTTCCGGAATCATCGCCGGATACAAATTGCGTGTGTTTGCAGCAACCGGCCCGATGCCCCCGTGATCCAGCGGGCAAAAAAATTTGAACTTAGCATATTAACCTTCTCATATGAAGAGTTTTACAAAACACATAACATACTGGATTATCTGGAAAGGCATGATGTCAGCTGGATCATTCTTGCCGGTTTCCTGTGGCTCGTCCCCGAATATTTGATACATGCCTTTGAAAACAGGATTCTCAACATCCATCCTGCTCTTTTGCCCAAATATGGCGGCAAAGGGATGTACGGAGAACGTGTACATAAGGCTGTGCTTGAAAATCATGAAAAACAATCTGGCATTACCATCCATATCGTCGACCGGGAATACGACCGCGGGAAAATAGTCTTTCAGGCCACCTGTCCCGTACTGCCTGAAGATTCGCCCGAATCACTTGCAGCAAGGGTACACCGGCTTGAATATGAACATTATCCCAGAATCATTGAGCAAGCAGTATCCGGTGAACTCCATACCGGGCTGCATTGCTGAAATGTTAACGATTCAATTGTACCGCCGTATCTGTTTAAGAAAATGATCTGCATGCCATGATACCAGGTTTTGCCTGAAGTATGTATGTACTTCCTGACAGGAAATTTCTTCAGTTTTGTCAATCCCATCATTATATTTCTTTGTGAAACCCTTATCTTACAAATGCTGAATTCTGACAAGGATTCCAGATTGTTAATAATAAAACCAGATGGTCCTGTAATCCCTTATATTCTCTCCACGTGCCGCAAGCTCTTCAAGATAATCGTAAATAGGAACATCAACATAATTGTAAGGAGGAACTGGTGTAATATTCTTTTCCCACGGATGAAACTCGTATACCCTCGATCCGTCCGGTAAAATCATAACCAGTTTGTGGTCCTGACCTGCTCTCAGATGATTCTTTCCCAGTCTCGGCACATTGAATACCGGCTCATCGGTACGGTCGAGACCCGGCAGCAGACGGGCCTCTTCCTTCCTTTCCTGCAATATCCTTGCTATGGGCACCATATAGCGGCTGGTTTCTTCCTTGCCCTTCATATTGAAAGTGTAATACGGATCTACACCTATTGATTTCAAATCCTTGCGAAGCTTGGCAGTTTCAAACCGTCTGGAGTTTTCGACTGTATAGACCTGCTGATTGTATACCGAGATTCCCGATTTACGCAATTTCTGCACAGCTTCCATTGCTGCCGGGGTTATTTCGTATGAATGTTCGAAATGTGTGACCAGTGCAATTTCCAGTCTGGGAGGATTATGATACCGTGACAACATGTCCATAAGCCTGTCCGTGAACCGCATGGGCAAAACCACCGGAGTTCGGCTGCCGATCCGGATTCGGTAAATTTGTTCTTTGGCAGACAGCTTCTCAATGATCCTCTCGAGCTGTTCGTCTTTCATGATAAGCGGATCTCCACCCGTTATGAGCACATCACCTACACTTTTGTGTTCATCAAACCAGTTCAACGCTTCATCGATTTTTGCCCTGGAAGCAAGCGCCCCGGGTTCAAGGACTTTTTCAATCTCCCAGTTGCGCTGGCAATATACACAGATCTGGGCACAGGTAATAAAGGGCTTGATGATCGAGATAATCGGATAGCGCCTTGTTATCAGATCCACAGGTGACGTATCATGCTCACCCATGAAATCAAATGTAATGTCCCGGTCACCCTTGTGATCCACCATTTTGTCAACATACTCCTTCGGTGGTATTACCTGTGCACGGATGGCATGATCATAACCGATTGAAAGTTTCGAATCCATCAAACTCAGATAATAAGGTGTGATGCCAAAGGCAACTTTATTCTTCACGGCTTTATTCACTGCTTCCCTCTGTTCACTGGTCAGTTCTATCAGGTCCAGCAACGGTCTGGCATCTTTTATAACATGCTTCAACTGCCACCTGTAATCATTCCATTCACCAACCGTCGCGCCAAAATACCTCAGTATCTTCATCTCGTTCTCCATCCGCCAGCTTATGACTTCAGATTCCAGTCCGGACGGATATTTCTTAAAGTACTTTTTCACACTTGAACCCAGGTCGTCCAGTATTTCCATCCTTGCGACAGCAGCCTCCCTGCCTTTCATCCTCAAAAACTCCGGAATCCCTTTCTTCACCTCCTCATTTTCAAGATATATATTTGATTTGCCTGTCACACCCCGAAAAAGATTAATGAATTCAAGTATAAAGCCGGCTGATATTTTCCCTTCCAGATCATCTTTTTTGTCGTGTGCAAGCTTCCACAAGCTCTCAAGGGCGGAAAATTCGGTACGGAATTCATTGATGGCGCCGATGATGCTCTTAAAAACACGGATGCACTCCCTGACCGTCGATTTTTCAAGGATGTGCAGGTCATTATCCAGCGCAAACACTTTTCGCTCAGCATGTTCCAGATAACTGTACAGCGCATTGCGAGCGCCCTCCAGATCATTTTCCTGTTTCAGAATCGCATAGATATCCGGATTCGAATCCCAGAGTCTTTGAATATAAGCAGCATAATCCACGTCAAAATGAGGCTTGAAAAGACTAACCTCATCGGTAAAAACATCATCCAGTATCTTTGTGGTGATCCACTTCAGATCGTGAGGTTGTGTTTTCTTCTTTCGACCCGACTTACCGCTGTCTGAAACTGTCTTATCGGACATGGTCATTCTTTTTTGTTTATATTTCGTTACAAGTAAAATCTACATTCAGGGTCAACATTCCTTCAGGTTGATTAGTAAGATAGTAAAAAACTTTCAGAAGTTAAAATATTCAACTACACAGAATATTCAGTTTCCGGCTTTTTCAGTCAGTTTACCGTTCATATTCACATTCAGGGGTTTGATTTCTTCACCCCAGTAAATGGTAGTATGAGGAAACGGTATTTCGATGCTGCGTTCGTCAAATGCCCTTTTAAGCCGCTTGCGGTATTCCCTTCCGACAGCCCATTGTTGTATGGGTTTGGTTTTAAGACGCGCTTTGATAACAATGGCGCTGTCACCAAAGCTGTCCAGACCGAATACCTCTATAGGCTCAATGATGTGTTCCCCGAATTCGGGATCATCCTTCAGTTCATCTCCCACCTGCTTCATGATGTTCATGACCGTTTCAGTATCTTCCTTATAAGCGACTCCGATGTCAAAAACCACGGCAGACCATTCCTTCGTCATGTTAGACAGTGAGGAAATCTTACCATTCTGAAATACGTGCACAACCCCTGAAAAATCGCGCAATGTTACCGTACGAAGTGCGATCCTTTCAACCAGTCCGCCGGTGCCGTTTATAATGGCAATATCTCCTGTACGGATATGATTTTCAAGCAACATATAAAAACCCGAAATGAAATCACGTACAAGTTCTTGAGCTCCGAAACCTACGGCCAGACCAACAATCCCGGCACTGGCAAGAATCGGTCCGATGTCAATATTGAACTTTTTGAGAACGATCATGGCATACATGGTCCAGACCACAATTCTGATCAATCCGCGAAGAATTCCCATTAAAGTATTGATCCTTTTTTCGGCCTCAGTACCGTCAATGTCCTCGATCCTGTCAGCCCGGCTCACCATTCTTTTTTTCAATTTGTGTAGAAGAAATCTTACAAGCCTCAGACCAAATACTACAATCAGAGTCAATATTAACAATCCGGGAAGCTCTTCAATGATCCATACCTGAAGTTTACCCAGCAAATCCGACCAAAAAACAGCGTCAAAAAATTGATTCATGATATTATAATTTTTAGGTTTATAATGATGCCCTGGCGTGTGTGCCATGAATTTAAAGAAGCATTTGAAAGTCCCAAACATCAGGAGTGTCTTTTTTCATATGAATCAGGACCTGAAACTTCTCCACTTTGGCAAAGGTAGTGCTTAATATGTATAATACAACGTGATATGTCCCTTATACTCAAATGGCCTTTTGGCATGGTTGCTCTGTCAGGAGATAATGAGTTCGTTCGGATACAAAATGCCAGCTGACATGCCAGGCCATAAAGAACAATTTGCAGCTGGAAAGTATTCCTTCTGAATATGTAAAAACAGGTCAGGGTTTCGCAAAACCCTGACCTGCATCACATCAATCACGGTTAGTTATAATTATTATTAAATCCAACCCTGGCAGTATTCATCAAGTGATCTTTCATCCGGTGCGGGCAGGTTGATGGATTGCATATTTTCAGCATCACATTCAGGTATCATATTGTCATCCGGAAGTGAACAGTATAATTTAAAAGTAATTGTGCGCAAACATGACAACCTGGTAATGTTCAATTTTCTTATTTATTCTTTGAAGTTCTGATCTTAAAAGGAAGATAAATCGGACATACGCCAAATAAACTTGTAAGCACAAAAATACCTGCTACAATGAGTAAAATAATGCCAAGCACTCCGGTTAATACATCTGTAAAATATAAAGCCACAATAATTGCTGCCACAATCAGTCTGATGATCCTGTCAGCTGAACCCATGTTTTTTTTCATCTTTTCCAGTTTTTTTATTCGGTTTTAATTTTTAATTAATTCAACGCGGCGGTTTTTTGCCCGGCCTTCCTCCGTTTCATTATCGGCTACAGGTCTTGTTTCACCAAAACCCTTACTGCTGAGCCTGCTGTCATTTATACCTCCCGCAATTATTGCATTCATTACGGCTCTGGCCCTTCCCTCAGACAATGTCTGGTTCGATGCATCATCTCCCTGGCTGTCTGTATGACCCTCAATGCTTAAATTGATCCCAGGATTGCTTTTTAACAGTTCGATAATCTGACTGATAACGGGTCTGGATTCTTCTTTAATGGTCGATTTTCCGGAATCAAAATTGATATACAATACCGCCTTCCCCGTTGCATTCAGTTCCTGTAAAATATCATTCGCGGTAATTTCCTGGACAACATCTGCTTTTTCAACAATAATGAGCTCATAATAGTAATCCCCTGCATAGACTTCCGCCCAGATTTCCCTGCCGTCTTTTTTAATATTGATGAATGCTCTGTTATTGGTATATTCAACTGACTTCCCTCCTATTTCCCTGGCAGCATTGGTATAGTTGCGAATGATTTTCAAGGGTGCGACCAGATCCTCACTTTCATAATATATATATGTCTTTTCTCCCTCCACCATCACCGGATTGTCGTTTTCATCATAAAACTCCTCTGATCCGAAT
>JAFGPB010000094.1 GCA_016926205.1 Bacteroidales bacterium | reverse complement strand
TCGAAGTTCATTTTACAAACTTCCCGTGCAGGGCCCTGCCGTCAATATGTATCCTGATGAAATAAACGCCATGATCCCAGTCACCCGTCGGGATCAATAATCTGCTTTCAGCCGGACCCTTTACTCTTGTGTTGTAAATCCTGTTCCCGGCAACTGTATACACTTCAAGCATCAGGTCATGTGCCTGAAGGAATTCGCTGGATTCAACAGTAATCATTTCACCGGCGGGTTGGGGATATAGATTTAAGGATGAGGCTGTTACATCCTGATAACCGGAAATGACCTGTTCATCGTCCAGTTCCAGAAAGAACGTTCCAACACTTCCGCCTCCGCTTCCGTCTACCTGCACCCAATACACTTTCTGCGGGATGACAGATGCATTTTTAATGTAAGGATTGTAATCAATCTCGGTGCGGTCGTCATTGGCTGCTATAATGGTATATTTACCGGTCAGAATATCCTGAAAGGCGTCCGCTTTGTAAATTGCAATCTCATTGTCAAATCCCTCGGAGCTCATGCTGATTATACCGCTTGCAGGTGCAATGAAATAAAACCAGACGCTGTTGGATACGATGTCAACGCCGGTTTCATTGCACCATGATAACTGATCCGTACAGGAATAATGCGGTGGTACAGGTTCAAATTCCTGAATGGTAGCACATTCATTGGAAAAGGGACCATTCCTGCCGGTTTCAAGGCGCAGGGCATCTGCTATATCGTCATTTGTCTGACGTATCAATGGATATAATATTTGTGTGGTGTCAGCACAGTTTCCGTGATATCCCTTAAGAACTATAACAATTCCGGAAATCGTATCGCTGAGATCTTCATACATAGCGTATATGGCATTAACGGATGACGCCGTATCCCGGAGAAAAAAGTTCTGCATTGTCTCTTCAGACAAAGACCATGAATAGGAGGTAGCTCCGGTAGCCATTAATGCAAGACTGTCGAAACTGCACAGGCATGAATCGGTATTGTTAAAGGGTAGTATCCCCAATGACAGGTTTTCGCCCACGGTTATGAAACCACTCTTTGCAACGATATCAGAACCGGTTCCATTCCCAACCGAAAGTTCCACCGTATATGATCCAGGGGTTGTGAACGAAACTACCGGATTTTCAGAAGTCTGATCCGTATCGTAAAGGTAATTTACGGATCCGGGTGTTATGGTCCAGTTCCATAAAGAAGTATTGAATGCTGATCCGTTCAGCAGCAAAACCGGAGCATCCCGGCAAACCACATTGAATTCCGTGAAAAACTGGGCATCCGGTGGATTGTTTACGGGGTAATAACCATCAATTGAAAGGGTATCCGTATGATCAGGATCCAGATATGATTTCAGCGTGTTGTATTTCAGATCGCTTCTTGTCCAGGAATAGCTCAGCTTTCCGTAAAAATCTATTTGTTCGTCCCCTCCATGAAGCTGACCTGTGATTTTTTTATGCATGTTAAACAACGGTGCTCCCGATGATCCTGATGAAGTCCTTCCCAGATCAAACTGTACCTGCCAGTGGCTGTCAGCCGGTGAATAATTATTGCTGCCCCACCACAGGATCCTGTCATAAGAAACCGGAGGAGCAAAATCGAAGGATATTTTCTTTGTACTGCCATTACCATGATGGATGCTTGTTGATGAAGTGCCGGGAAGACCTGAAAGATCCCAGCCCGCATAATAGGGCTGATAGTCCGTTGGCGGTTCACTTGACAGCAAAAGAAGACTGTAATCGGATTTCTTTCCAGTAGTAAGCAGCGATGCTCCTGAAAGTGAGTTGTAGTTCAACGGTGTCGTTCCCTGACAGGTAGCACTTTCATAATTGAAATATGTAACCATTGATTTTGCAGCGACAGAATCCTGAATACAATGATTGGCTGTGAGGAAATATGGTGTTCCGTCATTCCGGACATTGTTTATAAGCGCTCCTGTGCAAAGGTAGCCGGAGCTTCCGACTCTGTATGTGATCCGGCATATTGAATGCTTTTCGTTCTGAAAATCCCGGGCTTCATAACAATTGACTCCCACAAAGCCATCCTCGCTATCACTGCTCTTAAAAATATCTTTATATGCCTGACCGATCTGCCCGATTGTGATTCTGCCTGCAGATTCCATGTTGAATGGTTCGAAGTACTCGACGATCAGATGATCCGAACTGAAATCGGCAATTACGAATGAATGGTCCGGCATCATGTTACGGGATGTGAAAGCTCCGTAAATCATGGTGCAGGAATCGTTGTAAATAAACATCGTGGCGCCTTCAGGTAAAATGAATTCCGAAAAAACCAGTTGAATCGATTTAGCGTCTTTTGCGACGATCTTATATCGCCAGATTTCACCCCTGGGATCACTGACTTCATTGCGAAGGCCCTCTTCTTTGATGTCGATTTGAACCTCTTCAAAAAGTGCATACCGTACGGGAAGTATTTTATTTTCAAGATCTTCTTTCATAAGCCTGTCGACATTCAATGCCCTTAAACTGTATACAGGGATACCAACAGTACTTTTCTGTTCCGCAATCTGAAATGTAAGGGGTAATCCTCCCTCAGAAATCTGGGCTGTAATTTCCAAGGAAATCATGACAAGCAGGATGAGAATAATTTTCTTCATGATCTGAAAATATTCTTCAAATCTAATCGATATTGCAACAGGATGCTATATGATTTCCGGCAAAACATTCGAAGTATTCAAATCACAAACATGAATAGCTGGCTTTTTTCGGATCGATATACAGCAACATTGTAAATCTACGTATTTATGAATCTTTAACAGATTATGGTCTTCCGTTTTTAAAGGATTATGTATATTTTATTTACTTTTGCGCAACGAATTTACTGATACTTCATTGATCTGGCATAGATATGCAGAACAATTAAGCGTCATTTTCAGCAAAAGCTCGAACTGATACTTATTCTTAAAACAATATGATTATGTTGAAAAAGTTGTTTTCTGCACTGTTGTTTTTCATAACAGTGCCCTCAGGTTTGATCATTGCACAGGAAGAGTTCCCTGCATCCGATACTACCAGAAAAAATGCCATAAGATTATTCATTGACTGCCAGTACTGTGATATGAATTATATTCGGGAGGAAATGCCCTATATCAATTTTGTACGTGATGTAAGGGAGTCACAGGTTTACCTGCTGGTGACGAGACAGACAACCGGGAGCGGTGGAATGTTATATACACTATTATTTGAAGGTGAAGGAGAATTTGCCGGTATGAAGGATACGCTGACGTACAATTCGAGGCCGGATGATACGCAAAACACAACCCGTGCCGGACTGACAAGGGTGATGTCGGCCGGACTGATGCGTTATGTTGTCAAAACACCCATTATTAATGAGGTAAATATCAGTTATCAGGGCGTGCGCCAGGAAGCCCCGGGGCAAGTGGAAGACAGATGGAACTACTGGGTTTTTGAGCTCCAGACCATGCCCAGGTTCGAACTTGAAAAGAGCGTGGAAATGTTTTTATGGTCGAACAGTGTTTCAGCAAACAGGATCACACCGGAATGGAAACTGGAAAATTCATTTTCACAAAGTTATCTTAAAAACACGTATGTCAGGGACGTGTATGATCCTGTAAGCAGCGAGGTGGTGGAAGTTCGGACAGAGGCTGTTAGAAGTTCCTGGACTTACGACAATTTAACGGTCAGAAGTCTGAGCGATCACTGGTCTGTCGGTTTCAGGGGCGGAGTTCAATCCTCCACCTACAGCAACCTGAACCTTAAGGTAAATATCGCTCCTGCGATCGAATATGATATTTTTCCTTATTCGCAATCCAATACAAAGCAGTTGAGGATTTTGTATGGAATCGGGTTCATTTACAACAATTATATTGATACCACAATTTATGAGAAGACCAGTGAGAAACTGTTTCAGCAGTCACTGGATATTGCATTGCAGATCCAGCAAAGCTGGGGATCGGCAAACGTCTCCCTGGGTGCATCGAATTATCTGCACGATTTCAGCAAAAATCAGATTGCACTGGATGCCCGTATCAGACTTCGGCTTTTTAAGGGATTTTCCCTTAATATTAACGGAACCGTAGCATTCATACATGATCAGATCGAACTGGAAAAGGGCAGTGTTTCCGATGAAGACCTGTATTTACGGTTACGGGCCCTTGAAACGGCATACCGTTACGAAGGCAGCGTGGGCATTACCTATACATTCGGATCTATTTTCAGCAACATAGTAAATCCGCGCTTCGGCAGTGGCGGTGGATTCGGCGGCGGCTCTGGCGGCGGATTCCGTGGAGGTGGTGGTTTTGGCGGATGATGACCTTTATGAAATGGCTTTCCGGGATGGAATTGTCGAAAGGCTTCGTTATACGTTAAATAATGTTAAACCCGGCTGAAACGCGGAACAAATGTCCTAAATTTGATGTTCATAAGACATAGGAAAGTATGATATGTCTAATATGAAAAGACATCGAATCATTTTTTAATGAGTTAATCAATTTAAGCAAGATGAAAAAAAAACAGCTTTTAACAATCATTATAGCAGCTGTATTGGGTGGGCTGGCTGCTGTTATTGCCTATTCTGCGCTGATAGACGATACTGAACGGACTGTGATCACCCAGGTGCGGGAGCCTGTGCAAATGGTCAGCCTGACGACTGCCTTGGACAGTTCAAGCGACTTCACGATTGCAGCTGAAAATACGGTAAATGCGGTCGTTCATGTAACAACACAGTCAACTGTTTCATACCGCAATCCCATATATGATTTCTTTTACGGTGACCGTTATGGTGGTGCTCAAAGAAACGTTGAGGCAATCGGGTCGGGAGTAATTATATCTGAAAACGGATATATTGTGACGAACAACCACGTGATTGAAAATTCCCAGAAAGTTACTGTTGTACTGTACGACAAACGCGAATTTGAAGCCGAACTGGTCGGTACGGATCCAACAACGGACCTTGCCCTGTTAAAGATCGATGCAGACGATCTTCATTTTATACCCTTTGGCAATTCAGATGTTGTGAAGGTTGGAGAATGGGTTCTGGCGGTCGGGAATCCCTATAATATCGGTTCCACGGTAACGGCCGGCATTGTCAGCGCCAAAAGCAGAAATGTAGGGATCCTCAACGACCGGAATCTGGCCATAGAATCGTTTATCCAGACTGACGCTGCCGTGAACAGCGGCAACAGCGGAGGCGCTCTGGTCAATCTCAGAGGGGAAATCATCGGGATCACTTCTGCCATTGTGACCCCGTCAGGAGGCAATGTGGGTATTTCATTTGCCATCCCGTCGAGTATCGTGGAAAAAGTAGTAAAGGACCTGATCGAATATGGAACAGTACAGCGTGCAATAATGGGTGTGACCATTGATGAGGTTGATGCCGAGCTCGCCAGGGATAATAACCTGGATAATCTGGAAGGCGTATACATAGCGGGAGTAAACACCGGAAGTGCGGCAGAAGAAGCCGGGATTAAAGTCGGAGATATCATAACGGCCATAAATGGTGCCAAAGTAAACAGTCCCTCCGAACTTCAGGAATTGGTGGGACGTTTCAGACCGGGTGACAGGATAAGCGTTACGGCAAAAAGGAACGGTAAAACGCAACAATTTTCAGTCGTATTACGTAATGTGCAAGGAAGTACAAGCGTTGTTAAGGCGGAAAACTATGATGCATTGCTTGGCGCAACCTTCGGTGTGCCGGACAGGCAGGAAAGACAAAAACTGGGGATATCAGGCGGTGTTAAGGTACTTGAAGTCAGAGAAGGCAAGCTGAGGAATGAAGAGGTCAGATCCGGCTTCATAATAACCAAAATCAACAATCAACAGGTCAATTCCGTTGAAGAGCTGAATAATATCTTAAGATCAGTAAGGGGTGGAGTATTATTAGAAGGAGTATATCCTGACGGAAACGTGGCATATTATGCCTTTGGACTGTAAATGCGGCAAATAAGAAATTGAAAGATTTGGGCTTGCAGTTCGCAAGCCTTTTTTTTGTCATCAATTTATTGTGCTATTAAAAATAAAATACAATAAATTCGCACAAATTTTTCAGGGAAGATGAGACAGTTAAAAATCACAAAATCGATCACAAACAGGGAAAGCGCTTCTCTGGACAAGTACCTTCAGGAGATTGGCAAAGAGGAGCTGATTACGGTAGAGGAAGAGGTCGAGCTTGCCCAACGAATTAAAAAGGGAGACAAGGATGCACTTGAAAAGCTTACCCGAGCCAATTTAAGGTTTGTGGTATCGGTAGCCAAACAATATCAGAATCAAGGATTAAGCCTTCCTGACCTGATCAATGAAGGAAATCTGGGATTAATCAAGGCTGCTGAGAAATTCGATGAAACACGCGGTTTTAAATTCATTTCATATGCGGTCTGGTGGATCAGGCAATCCATTCTTCAGGCCCTGGCTGAACAATCCAGGATTGTGAGACTGCCTCTTAACCAGGTCGGTTCATTAAACAAAATCAACAAGGCTTTTTCAAGATTTGAGCAGGAATTTGAACGTACCCCTAGTCCAGAAGAACTGGCCGATGCCCTGGAACTGCCCAAAGAAAAAGTCTCCGATACGCTTAAAGTTTCCGGCAGGCATGTGTCAGTCGATGCACCCTTTGCAGAAGGGGAGGACAACAGTCTGCTCGACATTATGATCAACCACGATTCACCCAAAGCAGACAAGACACTGATCAGTGAATCACTGATGAAGGAGATTGAAAGGGCTCTGTCAACGCTTACGGAACGTGAGCGAGATATTATCAAGTATTTCTTCGGCATCGGGGTTCAGGAAATGACCCTTGAAGAAATCGGTGAAAAATTCGATCTCACAAGGGAAAGGGTTCGGCAGATCAAAGAAAAAGCGATCCGGCGTTTGCGGCATACATCAAGAAGCAAGCTTCTGAAAACATATCTTGGCTGATCATCACGGTTACATTTAAACTCCCCCGTCGCTTCATTCCGGTAACGGCTTAAAAAAGGGATTGTGGCATCTTTATTCCACGACCCCAAAGTATTTAGAACCTCCTATAAATCAGGGTTTAAACGTTTGTTTAGGATTTGACTCCGGCTCATGTTCTATTTTAATAATTGATCCGAAATTTGTATATTTCGATGCAAATGTTTGGATTTTCAGCCAGCAGGTGAACTCAAACACGCTTAAATCATTCCTGAATCATGCCTCAAAAAAAAATATATCCTGTTGATTATAAATTAAACAAATCAGAGTCATTGCAGTCTGCTTTTGTGAGATTGCTGTCCGGTCTGAATGATTACGCCCTGTCCATGAGCAGATCCAGTTCAGTTAAAAATGCTGACGATATCATTCATGGGATCAGAAAGACCATGAAACGTTCCAGAGCATTGCTGAAGCTTTACAGGACTGTGATCGGTGAAGAAATTTACCAGCATGAGAATATCCTATACAGGGATATCAGCCGGAGCCTTTCCGGCATCAGGATCAGTTCGGTGAACGTAAAAACTCTGAATACAATCGTTACAGGTGGCAGATTAATAGGTGACAGGCGGCATTACCAGGGTCTCGTTCATGACTTGAAAACAGATCACAGTGAAATGATCCGGGAAATGCTTTTAAAACAAAAGGTTCTCCGTTCAATCTCGCTGTTGTTGAAAGACAACAAGAAGAAAATTACTGAAATTCCTGAATTTGATTGTGACTTTGTATTGCTTTCGGCAGGATTGAGAAGGA
Organism: Bacteroidales bacterium; assembly: GCA_016926205.1. GTDB lineage: Bacteria > Bacteroidota > Bacteroidia > Bacteroidales > UBA10428 > UBA5072. Next base: position 19,807 of record JAFGPB010000094.1, on the reverse strand, counting down.
TGTACAAAAGGTGCCTCACAAATCTTCAGCATGCCATCATCCAGTCATCGGCCGAAAACATTCACGGTTTCAGAAAACCGGTAAAATACCTCTGGAATCAAATGATTATCTTGCGGCCTTTGTGGTCTCCGATGATGGGACAGTACATACGGCATCTTGATATGCTTGGAGAACGACTGGGAGTTGAACATGACCTGGCCGAACTCGAACGCATGATTTTCGTCAGATACCAAGCAAAAATGGCTGGATTTGAGCAGCTGATGCACTGCATCCGGAAAGAAAGGCAACATACACAAAAGCTTGCCTGGCCACTGGCATTGAAAGTCTTTGCTGAAAAGCCGGGGGCTTTTGCCAACCGGATCAAGGCGTACTGGAATACCTCCGGTTTTAATGCTGCCGGCCAGCAGTTTGTTTCTTGATCATCTTTTGGAGCCACTCCCCAAGCATGAAGCCTGCACCACTGAATAATGCTGTTTTACCGGCATTTCTGGCGACTTCATCTTCCCTGCGGTGGTAAAACAGGGAAATTAATACACCGGCAATCGCTCCTATCAACCCGCCTTTATTGGGAGATTCCTGTAATTTTTGCCAAATACTATTTTTCATCATATACTCAAACAGAGCAAATTAATTTGTTAATTAAGGACAAATTTAATAATTTTCTTATACCATTAAATATAACAATATGAGGTACGGATTATTGTTTCTTCTGCTTTCCTGTGCTTTGGGCGTTTCAACTGCTCTTGCACAGGAGATTGTATCTTCCGGAGGCGCGTATCATCAGAATGCAGATGCTTCATTATCATGGACAGTAGGTGAGCCTTTAACCGAAACCCTGGCCACCGGTTCCATAACACTGACACAGGGATTTCATCAAGGCAGAATTCTCGCTACAAGCATTGGCGACTTTGCTGCTGATGCCCTGAAAATGCAGGTTTATCCCAATCCTGCCGTGTATTCGCTTTTCCTCAAAGTTGAGGGGGCAGATTTCTCTGTCCTTCAATACAAGCTTTTTGACATTGAAGGCAAAATACTGCTGACAGAAAACATCCGCAGCGATATGACAGAAATTGATCTGGAATCATATCCTGCAGGGAGCTACATTCTGCGCATTACGACAAACAAAGGCATAATTGTGCGAGCCTTTCTTGTTACGAAGCGCTGATCCATTAATGTTTGATTGAAATCCTGATACTTTGAACAGGGTGAAAATTCAGATGTGTTTTAATCTATTAAATCAAATCTTATGAGAAGAATATTACTATTGATCGCTTGTCTGGCATTTGCTGCAGTGATTGCTGCCCAGGCACCGGAGAGCTTCAAATACCAGGCTGTTGTCCGGAACGCAGCCGGCAGCATTCTGGCTGACCAGAACGTCAATTTCCGGATCAGCATTTTGCAGGGAAGTGCTTCCGGTACGGTTTCATACAGCGAAACCCATGCTACAACGACCAATGCTTTCGGACTGGTAAACCTGGAAATCGGAAACGGTACGGTTGAAAGCGGATCCTTTGCATCCATTGACTGGGGTGGTGATGAATATTTTGTGAAAGTAGAAATAGATCCTGCAGGAGGTACTACTTACACGCACATGGGGACCAGCCAGCTGTTGAGTGTGCCTTACGCATTGCATGCCAAAACGGTCGAGACAGGAGACAACTGGGGAACTGATGTTGCCAATACAGATGCAACGCTTGACGGAAACGGGACATCAGGAACACCTTTAAGGATTGCGCAGCAGGGCGCATCATCCGGACAGGTACTGAAATGGAGCGGGTCAACATGGACTCCCGATACCGATCAGACAGGAAGTGTAACACCGGCCGGTTCTAACGGACAGATACAGTTTAACAACGGAGGTAATTTTGGCGCCGATGCAGACCTGTTCTGGGACAATGTCAATAAAAGACTGGGAGTCGGCATTACCGCGCCACGGTATCAGATATCTATTTATGGTACTGGTTTTAGTGAATTAAACATGCTTACGGAAGAAACCGGAATTACAGGATCCGATGGATTGAGAATCGGTATCTATTCTCCCAATGCATGGATGTGGAATTATGAGAATGGAGAGATTTACTTTGGTACAAATAATATTAGACGCATGACCATCCTTGGAAATGGAAACGTGGGAATCGGAGATGCATCTCCGGAAGCTACACTGGATGTGGAAGGTACGGTAAGGATCGGTGCAAACGGGATCAATATTTCTGAGATCAGGGAAGTTACGGGTACTACAAATACAACATCCAGTTTTGTCAATGTTGCCTACCCCGATGGATATGACCTGACGAACACAAGGGTGCTTTCTCTTGAGATCAATTATGTCGGTACTGTCTGGCTTGGCATTGGATCCACAGGCAGCCTTAATCCTGCACAAGTACCGGTTTTTTATGATCTTCTGAGTTCGGGCATGCGTATATATTATCCTGATGATGTAAATTATAAAGACAAATTGTTTCGCATGATCATCATGAAAGTGGAATGACCTGCTTCATGTAACGGCTAATCAATTCTTCTGGCTGCCTATACATGTGATCATAACCAGACCGTAGTTCTGTGTTTATATTATCAGTCTGGGCAAATGGGACTTTCAAACCAATGTGTAATTCCATTAATTCTGTTCAAATGTTAAGTTCGTCTTTGACTGGATAAAACTTAAAATACCAAATGCTTCACTTCTTATGCAAAGTGTTTCTATTGAAGGACTGTTTATATCATTCCCCTAGACGGAACAGTTATTGCTAATACGTGATATAACTTTTATTATGCAAGTTGCCAATTTAGGTTCCGCAAAAATTTTGCACATCAACGTATACTGCGAATCTGACTTTTTGTCCATTTGATCATATTGGTATAACTCTTGTAATAAGAGTACCGCAAATTCTTAATCAGGATGTACCATGCAATTTGACAAATTTACCATAAAATCTCAGGAAGCCATACAAAGGGCTCATCAGATGGCTGTTGAAAGGGAGCATCAGGCCATAGAATGCGGTCATCTGCTGAAGTCCATTTGGGAAGTGGATGAGCATGTCCTGCCTTTTATTTTCAAGAAACTGGGTGTGAATGAACAGAAACTGGAAAACGACCTTAACAGCCTCCTGAACAGGTATACCCGCGTCAGTGGTGGACAGGTCTATATATCTGATCATGCGAACAAGGTATTGATGAAGGCAGAACAGTCTCTCAGGGATCTTAACGACGAATATGTCTCCCTGGAGCACATGTTGCTCGGTCTGATGCTGGTTTCCTGTGATGTGTCCGATCTGCTGAAAGACAACGGAATGAACATCGGGGATCTGAAAGCTGCAATTAGTGAACTCCGAAAGGGCAACAGGGTTACCAGCCAGTCTGCCGAAGAAACATACCATGCCCTGGCCAAATATGCCATAAACCTGAATGAACGGGCAAAAAGCGGCAGGCTTGATCCCGTCATAGGAAGGGAAGAAGAGATCCGGCGGGTATTGCAGATCCTGTCGCGGCGCACCAAGAACAATCCGATCCTTGTGGGTGAAGCTGGTGTCGGAAAGACAGCCATTGCAGAAGGAATCGCTTTCCGGATCGTGAACGGCGATGTACCGGATGACCTGTTGTCAAAGGAAATCTATTCCCTTGATATGGGCGCTTTGCTGGCCGGTGCGAAATACAAGGGTGAGTTTGAAGAACGGTTGAAGGCTGTTGTAAAGGAGGTAGTGGCTTCCGATAGCAGGATCATTCTCTTCATTGATGAGATCCATACGCTGGTTGGTGCCGGAGGAGGCGGTGAGGGCGCCATGGATGCAGCCAACATACTGAAGCCAGCCCTGGCAAAGGGTGAACTGAGATCTGTGGGTGCCACCACCTTAAATGAGTACCAGAAATATTTCGAAAAGGACAAGGCACTGGAAAGGCGTTTTCAGAAGGTTTATGTCGATGAACCTGATGAAGAGGATGCCATTTCGATCCTGCGCGGTATAAAAGAACGTTATGAGAACTACCACAGGATCCGCATCATGGATGAGGCTATTGTGGCGGCTGTTCAACTCTCCATGAGGTACATCACCGACAGGTATTTACCGGATAAAGCAATAGACCTGGTCGATGAAGCTGCCGCGCGTCTCAGGCTCGAAATGAACTCCAAGCCTGAGGAGATCGATACACTTGACAGGAAGATACAGCAGCTGGAAATCGAAAAAGAAGCATTCAAACGGGAAAAGGACAAAGCGCGTGTTGAACAGATCAGCTCTCAGCTGGCAAAGCTTGAAGATGAACGCAGGCAGCTGATGGCCTTGTGGAAAGATGAAAAAAACGTAGTACTGAAAATTCAGCAGCTGAAACAGGAAACTGAAAGTCTGAAATACCAGGCTGAAAGGCACGAACGTGACGGGGATTTCGGAAAGGTTGCTGAGATCCGGTATGGCCTGCTTCCGGAAACAGAAGCAAGTCTTGAAGAAACTGTTCACAAGTTGAAGGAATATGAGCGGAATGGACATCGTATGGTCCGGGAAGAGATCAATTCCGGGGATATTGCCGAGGTGGTATCGAGGTGGACAGGTATTCCGGTGAGTCGTATGCTGCAAAGCGAAAAGGAAAAACTGCTCCATATAGAGGAAGAGCTTCACAAGCGTGTTGTTGGACAGGATGAGGCGATTCATGCTGTTGCTGCTGCCATCAGGAGAAGCCGTACAGGACTTTCCGATGCACGAAGGCCCGTGGGTTCATTCCTGTTCCTGGGGACTACCGGTGTCGGAAAGACTGAGCTCGCACGTGCTCTTGCTGAATATTTGTTTAATGATGAAAACCTGTTGACGCGAATAGATATGAGTGAATACCAGGAAAGGCATGCGGTATCCCGACTGGTGGGCGCTCCTCCGGGTTATATCGGATACGAGGAGGGGGGCCAGCTCACAGAAGCGGTCAGGAGAAAACCCTATTCTGTAATCCTGCTCGATGAGATCGAAAAAGCACATCCGGATACCTTCAACATCCTTCTGCAGGTTCTGGAAGACGGAAGGCTGACCGACAACAAGGGGAGGGTTGCCAATTTCAGGAATACCATCGTCATCATGACCTCAAACCTTGGGTCCGATGTCATCAGGGATAATTTTGAAAAAATCAATGAGGGAAATGCGGAAACCATCATTGAAAACACAAAGAATCAGATCTTCGAACTGCTGAAACACAGTGTCAGACCTGAGTTCCTGAACAGGATTGACGAACTGATCATGTTCAAGCCCTTAACCAGGGAAGATATCACGGGCATTATCAGGATCCAGCTGCGGCTTCTGCAGCAGGTGCTGAAGAAACAGGACATCACCTTTCATGTAACGCAAAACTGCATGAAATTTCTGGAACAGCAGGGATTTGATATTCAGTTCGGGGCCAGGCCGTTAAAGCGGTTGATCCAGAAAAAGATCATGGATGAGATATCGCTTGCCATTCTTGAGGACAGGGTGAAAACCGGTTCACACATTGTCATTGATACGGAGGAGGGTAAAACTGTGATCAGGGAACCAAAACATGAACATGAGGGAGCAGAGTTCAACTCTTGAAAACACTAACCATAAGCGGATCATTGAACAGAAATTCCGGAATGTCTGAAATGATTAGCAGGGCTTTTCAGCATATCTATCCCTTCGAACTGATCAGGTGTAGTTTATCCATATCCTGTATTTGAATTTCATGCCCGTTCACAGAAATGATCCCATCCTCCTCAAATTCGGTGAGTACCCTGCTTACGCTTTCACGTGTAGCGTCGATCAGGTTGCCAACTTCCTCCTGTGTCAACGGAATGATAAATACATCAGAATTAAAGATCTTGTTGGAAAACTCAAGAAGCACGTCTGCGATTTTCCCTCGCATCTGTTTTTGAGTCCGGTTGGCACAACGGTAAAAAACTTCCAACTCATTCCGGCATACCTCCATCATGATCTCATAAGCAAACTGTGAATTGTTCATGAATAAGCTCTTAAAGGTTGCCATGTCAATAAAGCAGACTTCAGCTGTGTTGATCGCCGTGACGGAATACTGGTTGACCTTATCCCCGAACGTTGTGGGCAGACCAAGATAACTGGGCGCCTGAACCACGCGGACAATTTGTTCATGATATGGACCTGTAATGTGCACTTTGGACAGTCCATTACACAAATATGCCACATTGGTTGAAAATGTGCCCTGTCTGATAATCGAGTCATTCTTTTGAAACTGGACCAGAATACAGTTGGAAGATAGCTGTTCAATTTCGGAGTCACTTAGTTTTGATGCAGCTTCTGATTTGATCTTACAGAGTTTACAATCAGTCTTCATACAGCTAAGATACATAATTTGTGATATAAATCACAATATGTTTTGGTGAGCGTCACGGCCAAAAAATACCGGATTTAAACAAAGTAGCGTTTCTTTGTTATAGGAATAACAATATATGTCATTAAATCCTAATACCATGGAAAATAAAAAACTTTGTCTTGCTTTATATACCGGTAGTGTGGATAAACTTACAGCAGCCGGGATAATACTCAGCGGCGCAGCGGCAAATGATATGCAGGTCGATATTTATGTCCTGCTGCAGGCAGCCCGTGCATTCAGAAAAGATATTGGAGATAATCCGGAGAAATTAAATATGGCAGAAAATCAGGATCTTAAAAAAGAATTTCTGGAATCTCTAAAGAATCTGAATGTAAAGACCTGGGTGGAGTTTTTTAAAGAAGCCAAAACCATCACCAATGTAAAAATTCATATCTGCGGCCTGGCCGGGAAAGTCTGGGGAGGCGAAAAGCTCGATGATTTCATTGACCTTGCTGATGACATTTGCGGCATTGGGGCTTACATTCAATCTGCAGAAGAAGCGGATATCAATCTATTCATATAAAAGATCAAGAACATGACACCAGAAGAATTACAAAACCTGAATCCAACCAAAACGGTTGATGCCAGAGGAACTGCTTGTCCCGGTCCTCTGCTGGAAGCTAAGAAAGCCATCGGTACGATCGGACCTGGTGAGACCATGGAAGTTCTATCGGCTGATGAAGGAACAAAAGTGGACATTCCCAAATGGTGTATCAAACAGGGCCACGAATATCTCGGGACCATTGATGAAAACGGTTATTACAGAATATTCCTGAAAAAAAAATAGACTGAAAGTCATGAATGTAACTGACAAAAAGAATGCGAAGATCCTTGTTTTCTCAACAGAAAAAATATCCGATCCGGCTATTGATATGGCAGGACTGCTCAAACTGCATTATCCTGCCAAAGTCTATGCAATTGCGATACCCTGTTCCAGCGCAGTGAAATCCCAATGGATTATGCATGCGTACGAAAAGGGTTTCGACGGTGTTTTTATTGCAGCTGACGGAAGTGATTGTCCTTATGACGAAACCTGTACTGAAAAAACCGGGCGGATTGTTTCGAAAACTCAGGAACTGATGAAGCAGAAAAACATGGATCCTGCCAGGTTGCGCATGGCTGCAATCTGTTCGGTATGCAGTGAGGCATTTGTTAAGCAAATAAAAAGCTTCAATGAATACCTGATCAAAAGTGCGTGACAATGCATGAAGCTAGGAGTGAAGTAGAATTCGATGCTTTGGTTGTGGGTGGTGGTATTGCAGGATGCGAAGCTGCGCTGAACATTGCAAATAATGGTTACACGGTATTGCTTGTTGAGAAGGATTTATCCATAGGAGGGAAAATGATCCTCCTCAGCAAAGTCTTTCCAACCCTTGATTGTGGTGCCTGCATAACTACTCCCAAAGTATCAGAAATTGCCCGACATACACGAATCACAATCTTAACAGGCAGTGAGGTTGGCAGTATTTCAGAAAGTGACAATCATCGGTTCAAAGCAGGTATTGTAAAACATCCCAGGTATGTTGTGGATGAAGACTGTACAGGTTGCCAGCTGTGCGAGGAAGCATGTCCGGTAAATGTTTCCGATCAGTATCAGTTTCATCTGGTGGGACGTAAGGCTGCATATATTCCTTTTAGTATTGCCAGTCCGAGAATTGCAGCCATCGATATGGAAAACTGTACGTTATGCGGGGCCTGCGAGAAGGTTTGTCCAACCAAATGCATAGATTTTACCCAGGAAGAAGAACATTGGACGGTATCGGTAAAAACGGTCGTCATCGCCACAGGTTTTGAGCTTTTCGATCCGCTCGGGATGCCAAGATATGGATTTGGATTGTATAAAAATGTGATCACTTCCATGCAGATGGAGAGACAGCTTGCCCCGACACGCCCGTTTCATACCGTATTAAGGCCTGGTGATGGAAAAATGCCTGACAGGATTGCATATGTGCTGTGCACGGGAAGCAGGGATACATCGGTCGGAAATCCGATATGCTCTCAGATTTGTTGTATGTATTCCATTAAACAGGCTCAATTGCTGATGGGTGCCCTGCCCATGGCGGATGTAACAATTTACTATATCGACATCAGAGCTTTTGGCAAGGGATTCAATGAATTCTATGAGCAGGCACTGGGAATGGGAGTGAATTTTGTCAAAGGGAAAATCGGGAAGATCATCGAAAAAGATAATGGCAATCTGCTTCTCCGTTATGAGGACGTAAGCACCGGAAAATTGCATGAGGCGGAACATGACCTGGTTGTACTTTCAGTGGGTGTGTTGCCAAATAAAAGTATGCAGTCTGTTTTTCAGGATCTTTCCCTGCTGGAAGATACGTATCATTTCATCAAACAAGATGATCCGATTTTAAATCCGGCAAGGACCAGTATAGAGGGTGTTTTCGTTGCAGGTACGGCAACAGGTCCCATGGACATTCCCGATTCCATTCTTTCAGCAGGTACTGCATCTGCTGAAGCCATAAGTCATATCATTCAATCACAATGAGCAAGAAGATTGGAGTGTACATATGCAGCTGCGGAGGCAATATATCCGACTACGTGGATGTAGAAAAAGTAAAAGCTGCAATTGAAACGGAAGAGAATGTTGCATTCAGCAAGACTGCCATGTTTGCCTGTTCCGATGCAAGCCAGAAGGAAATGGAAAAAGACATACAGGAAAACAATCTTGATGATGTAATCGTGGCCTCCTGCTCTCCTAAACTCCATCTTACCACATTCAGGGCTGTCACTGTAAGGGCTGGATTAAATAAATTCAGTTATTATCATGCCAATATCCGTGAACAGGTTTCATGGGCGCATTCAGACGATAAGTCAGGAGCGACCGAAAATGCCATTCATGTGGTTAAAGCAGCAATTGCAAAGATGCGTCATGCAAAACCTCTGGATCCTATAATAATCCGTTCTAAAAAAGCAGTGGCAGTGATAGGAGCGGGTGTTTCAGGAATGAGAGCCGCAATCGGACTGGCCAAAATGGAATGTGAAGTATATTTGATCGAACGGAATCATTTCATAGGCGGACATACTGCACAATGGGAAGAACTGTTCCCTTCGGAGGAAACGGGCAGAGATATCATTACACGTTTGTATCAGGAACTGCTTCGTTATAAAAATATTAAACTGTATACCGGAGCAAGGATCGTTGAAAATTCAGGTCATATCGGAAATTTTATATTGAAGGTAAAGATTGACCCTCTCTTTGTTCATGAAAATCCTGACATATCGGAAGTGGAAAAAGCAATCGCGGTTTGTCCGGTCACAGTGCCTGATGCATTCAATTTTAACCTTACAGAGCGAAAAGCAATCTACCGAAATCATCCGGGGGAATTTCCGGAAAGAACCGTTGTGGATGTTCAACATTGCACACGATGCGGTGAATGTATAAAAGTGTGTAAATCAATTGATTTCAGTAAGGAAGAAACAAGTCTGGAACTTCAAGTAGGGTCTATTCTATTTGCAACAGGTTTCGATCCCTATACACCCGGAGAGAATGAATTCGGATACGGTCAGATCCCTAATGTAATCACCCTTCCCCAGTTCATGCGACTGATCGCCTTAAACGATAAAAGGTTGATCGTCAATGGAAAAGACATAAAAAAAATAGCCTATATCTATTGTGTAGGCAGCCGTCAACCGGACGGTGATCTCAAATATTGTTCGCGCTATTGTTGTACAGCAGCAATTCATGCCTCCATCAGGGCCCGGAAAAAATATCAGAACATTTCCAATTTCCATTTTACAAGAGGTGTACGAACATATGGGAAGCAAGAGGTGTATTACAACGAGTCCCTGCGGGCAGGTGATGTTTTCCTGCAATCGTTTGATCATGAACTTCCGGTTGTTTATGAGAAAGAGAACAGGACCTTTGTCAAAATCAATGATATCCTGACCGAACAGAAGGAGCTGGTGCTTGAAGCTGATTTGGTAGTGCTTGTAACTTCCATGGTACCTCGTACCGATCAGTCAACAGCGTCTTTGTTTAAGCTGCCGAAAGGAAGAGACAATTTCCTGAAGGAAGTTCATATGAAACTGCGTCCGGTGGAAACGGTTATCGATGGCATTACCATTGCCGGCACCTGTCAGGGTCCAATGAATATCACAGAGTCGGTCAGTTCATCCCTATCGGCTGCAGTAAAAGCCTATTCATATGTAAGTAAAGGAGAAATTGAGCTGGAACCTATCGTCGCTTCAATCAACAAGAATATCTGTACATGGTGTAACGCCTGTTATGAAGCATGTCCGTTTGATGCCATCAATAAAGTTGACGAAATTTCCAAATCGTATGCCGTGATCAATAATTCTATCTGCAAAGGCTGTGGAATGTGTCTTCCGGTATGTCCATACGATGCAATTGAACTGATCACGTATTCCAACCGTGAAATCGAAGAAATGATCGATATGCTTTCAAAGGACTGATTTATTGTCATACCATTCTGTGTTTTATTCAATTTTATGAAGATGGAAGTAGTAAAAGGACAAACATTCAGATACCGGAGGGAAAAATATGAAGTGCCTGCTGAAGCAAAAGAACAGCTAAAATATTATGTGAAAATAAAAAAGGCCATCCTGGATGCGCTCAAGGAAAATGAATTGACAATTGCACAGTTGTCTGAGATACTTTCCCTTCCAAAGCATGAAGTGGTTTATTACCTGATGACACTGATCAAGTATGGTTTTGTTCAGGTGGGAGCTATAGACGAAATGGATGAATATTATACTTATAAGCGCTTGAAATAATGGCTTTTATTAACTCTGAACTGACAGAAGAACTAAAGAAATTCGGTATTTTTGATTTCAGCGCATGTTACAATTGTGGAAACTGCACGGCAGTGTGTTCCCTAACTTCCGAAGATGAATCCTTCCCGCGGAACATGTTGCGGTACAGCATGCTTGGGCTGAAAGATGAAATTACAGTGTCCCTGAAACCCTGGCTGTGTTACTATTGTGGAGATTGTTCGACGTATTGCCCGCAAAAGGCGTATCCCGGGGAACTGATGATGACATTGCGAAGGTGGCTTACTTCAAAGTATGACTGGACGGGGCTTTCAGGACTGCTTTACAAATCAGTTGCCTGGAATGTGTTTGCATTCCTGCTGGTTGCAGCAGGAGTGATTGCATATGCAGTATGCCAGAATTTTAGTCTTGAAGCAATCATGCATGCAGGTCATGTTTTCGAAATGTTGGCCATTGCCGGCGTTTTTACCTTGATTCTGTTGCCGAACATTATACGCATGTGGTATGTTACCACGATCAGGGCGGGAATACATGCCCCGTCAAAAGTATATCTCAGACAATTGTCCGAATTGTTTGTTCACATGTTCACACAGAAACGGACACTTTCCTGTGATGATCATAAGCTCAGGTGGTTCGAACATTTGATCCTGGTGATTGGTTATTTGTCCCTGCTTTTTATTACTGTATTTCTGAATTGGTTTGAAACAGGAAGTGTCTTAATAAACCTGTTCGGGTATTCTGTCAGCGCTGTTGTTTTTATCGTGACTTTTCACTTTGTGCTGGAACGTATCCGGAAAACAAAAGAGATCAGCATGTTTTCCCGGTCTTCCGACTGGTTTTTTGTGATCTGGCTTTTCCTGATGGGATTCAGTGCTTTTCTGGTACGGTTATTTATTGATCTGAACCTCCTAGAACAAAACCTGTGGTTATATCTGGTCCATTTGATCATTCTGGCCCAATGGGCGTTGCTCATCGTTCCTTTCGGAAAGTGGACCCATTTCCTGTACCGTTCCTTTGCAATGTATTTCCAAAGGATTATCGAGGATCATTCTAATCTTTCTAAGAAATAAACTGGACCTGTGATATTATTAGGACGGGTATGTTAATGTGTTACTGATGCCATTTGGCCTGGAATCGGCAATGAAGAAAAGGCTCTGTAACGAAGAAAAGGCTCTGTAACGGAAAAGAAATGAGAGAAATTCTCACTACTCCGATGAAAGAAAAAACCGGACCATTTGAAAAGTCCGGTTTTTGGCTTCATTTGAACAGAAAGCACTATCAATGGGGTAAAAGTACCTCATCAATAACGTGCACAACTCCGTTGGTTCCCTGTATATCAACCAGGATAACATTGGAAGTGCCGTTTATGGTAACGGTTGAACCTACGTTTACAGAAATGTTGTCTCCATGGAGCGTCGGAACATCACCGCTGCTCAGGTCTCCTGAAAGAACGTTGCCACTGACTACATGGTACAAAAGGATCGGTTCGAGCTGTTCCTTGGTAAGATCTTCAATCCCCGATACACCGAGTGATGTGAACAAGTCCTCAAATGCATCATTGGTCGGTGCAAAAACGGTAAATGGTCCGTCATCCTGAAGGGCTTCAACCAGCTCTGCCTTAACAACAGCTTCAACCAGAATGCTGAAATTTGCATTGTTCAGAGCAATATCCACGACATCAGGTGGAAGCAGCACTTCATCAATTACATGTATAACACCATTACTGGCCATTATATCAGCATTTGTGACCTGTGCAGAACCATTCAGAATAACGCTTCCCACTTCAACCTGAAGGGATACTTTTGTTTCACCGGGTCCGGGACTTAATGTACCTGTGAAGCCTGACGTCAGGTCTGTGGACATTACGGAACCACTTACTACATGGTACAGTAATATCGGGGTCAGTGCCTCGGCTGAAAGATCATTTAAACCTGATATTCCAAGATCAGCAAATAACTGGTCAAATGCTGCATTGGTGGGAGCGAAAACCGTAAAGGGGCCATCACCCGCAAGCGTACCGGCCAGGTTAGCTTTCACGAGGGCAGCCACCAGGGAAGAAAAATTAGCATCTGCAGAAGCTATGTCAACAATTGTTCCCGGTTCCTCCATAAGCAATACTTCATCAATGACATGAACAATGCCGTTCGTGGCCTGAATGTCTGCAAAAACAACATTGGCTGTACCGTTTATGGTAATGTTCGTTCCTACGTTAATGGTAATATTGTCACCCTGAAGCGTGCTAACATCACCGCTGCTCAGGTCTCCTGAGCTAATATTGCCACTGACAACATGATACAGCAATATAGGTTCCAGTTGTGCCTTGGTTAGATCAGCGATTCCGGATACGCCGAGTGATGTGAACAAGTCCTCAAATGCATCGTTAGTAGGAGCAAAAACCGTAAAAGGTCCGTCACCCAGCAGTGCGTCAGTCAGTTCTGCCTTGACAATCGCCTGCACGAGAATGCTGAAATCTGAATTGTTCAGTGCTATATCAACCAGATCGGGCGGAAGCAGTACTTCATCGATTACATGTATAACACCATTGCTGGCCATTATATCAGCACTTGTAACTTGTGCAGAGCCGTTCAGAATGACGCTGCCCAGTTCCACCTGAAGAGATACCTTGGTGTCTTCGGGTCCCGGACTCAAAGTGCTTACAAAACCTGAAGAAAGGTTTGTTGATAATGCCTGACCAGAAAGCACATGATAAAGCAAAATAGGAGTCAGTGCAGCAGCTGAAAGATCATCCAGATCCGAAACACCCAGATCATCGAAAAGCTGGTCGAAAGCGTCATTGGTAGGCGCAAAAACGGTAAAAGGACCGCTGCCCTGCAGTGTTGTCGCAAGGTTTGCCTTTGATAAGGCTGACACAAGTGTTGAAAACGAATCGTCAGAAGAAGCGATCTCTACAATATTTTGGACTTCTTCTGTTAGATCAGCATCTTCATCCTTTTCACATGATGAAAATACAAACATACCCATCAGCAGTAATGCCAAAGCTGGGTATAAGCTTATTCTAAAATTTTTCATGATTATTAGTTTTAAAATTTATGCTGTAATAACAATAAACAAGCAAATTATGTTTAAAATCGTGCATTAAATTTTAAACATTAATTCTATAAAGTAATGTATGTTCTAAATAAGTATGGAGAATAATTAATTGAAATACAGTGAAGAGATCTACCTCATTCTGAATTGATGATAAATTAGTCGCCAGATAAAATTTACGATTTACTCACATTTAGCTTAAACACTAACATATGTTCGCTTCACAATATATTTGTTCTTGTCTGAACTATTGGTCTTAATAAGTCAATTGAATAAAGTTCTCTTCTTCTACGCCATTTTGACATTATTTATACCCTCAACGTGTGCCAATATGGCATAAATCAATGAACTGAAAATTTCAAAATATTTCTTTTGTAACTGATATCCAGTTTTTTAAATAATCATTCATATTATTTTATCTATTTCGGTACAGGATTTGGAAATATAGGAAGTGAAATCGAAATTGAATGTTTAACTTAAAATATGGAGGACTATACTATGACACTGGCAAGATTATCAAACAACTGGATTCCATCAGTTCCTTCATTTCTGGACAGGTTTTTTGAAGGAGATGTAATGGACTGGAATACATGGAATTTTGCAGGTAACAATTCCACCCTGCCCGCTGTGAATGTGAAAGAAAATGATAATGAATACAAGATTGAAGTTGCTGCACCGGGTTTGAAAAAGGGTGATTTCAAGGTGAATTACGAAAACGGAAGATTAACGATCTCCTCTGAATTGAAAGAAGAGAAGCAGGAAAAAGAAGGGGAGAAAATAACCCGTTGTGAATTCAGTTATCAGTCATTCCAGCGTTCGTTCACAGTACCAGAACATATTGTGAATGCGGAGAAGATCGCAGCAAAATACGAAGATGGAATATTGCATGTTGCTCTTCCAAAAAGGGAGGAATTAAAGCCAAAGCCTGCAAAAGAGATCAGGATTTCCTGACCGTAAACAAATCGTTTGAATGTTTCAGATGAATGGCCTGACAGTGTTTCCATAACTGTCAGGACCGTTCTATGATTGATATGAAAGGTTTAGCAATTGATTTTAATAAAATTATGGAGGGCAAAACAATGAAAAGATTTGGAACACTTATAATGGCAGCTGTTTTGGGCAGTGCCCTTACTATAGGAGCATTTGTCGGTTTTGGCGTCACAAATAAGGAAAAAACCGTGAAGATCAAACAGATTTCAGGTACTCCGGCTGTGAGGGCTGTTTATACGGTAAATGAAGACGGCGAGGTTGTTCCTCTCGAATTTACAGGGATTTCAAAACAAGTAATGCCTGCGGTTGTCCATATACAATCCATACAGCATCGTAATATTCCGGACGGGTATGAGGATATTCCCGATCAGTTCAGGGATTTTTTCAATGATGACCTGTTTGAATATTTTTTCGGACCTCAATACAGGAATCAGCAGCCAGAAAATCAGCGGGATGAATCAGAAAGAATCATGGGAAGCGGATCAGGTGTGATTATTAGTGAGGATGGCTATATTGTGACCAACAATCATGTTATTGAAAGTGCGGATGAGCTGGAAGTAATCCTGGATGATAACAGGGTTTTCGAGGCAAAAGTGATCGGAACAGATCCTTCAACCGATCTTGCATTATTGCAGATTGAAGAAACAGGTTTGCCTGTTATTCCGTTTGCCAATTCTGATGAAGTGGAAGTTGGTGAATGGGTGCTTGCAGTCGGTAATCCTTTTATGCTGAATTCAACGGTGACTGCCGGGATTGTGAGCGCAACAGGAAGAAATATAAATATTCTGCAGGACAGAAGTGCTATTGAATCATTTATCCAGACTGATGCGGCGATCAATCCGGGCAACAGCGGAGGCGCATTAGTGAATATGCAGGGAGGTCTGATCGGCATCAATACTGCAATTGCAAGTCCCACCGGAGCTTATGCAGGTTATGGATTTGCTGTTCCTTCCAATATTGTGTCCAAAGTCATTGAAGACTTAATCGAATTTGGTACCGTACAAAGAGGTTTTCTTGGCATAACCATCAGGAATGTAGACGGAAATCTTGCTGATGAACTGGATCTTGATGTTACCCAGGGTGTTTATGTCGACAGCATTGCCGGCAACAGTGCTGCCGGAGATGCAGGTGTAAAATCCGGTGATGTAATACTGGAAGTGGACGGACAGGAAGTGAAAAACAATGCAGAGCTGTTGGGTATTGTAGGCCGGAAACGACCAGGGGATAAAATCTCCCTGAAGGTTGACCGTAAAGGTAAGGAACTGGATTTTAATGTTACATTGCGCAGTCAGGAGGGAGAAACAAAGATCACAAGGACAAGCCAGGTTGAAATTCTCAATGTACTTGGTGTTGAGATTCAGGAGATTGACCGTGAAACAGCAAGAGAGCTGGATATAGACGGCGGTCTCAGGATCATCAGATTGTCTTCAGGTGTACTGAGGAGTCAAACGGATGTAAGGGTAGGTTTTATCATCACCATGGTTGATAACAAGCCTGTCCGCACTGTCGATGAATTTGTCAGTCTCCTGGAAGACAGATCAGGTGGAGTGATGATAGAAGGAGTATATGAAGATTATCCGGGCACATATTATTATGCATTCGGACTTTAAGCAATTTTTCAATATACAAGAACATTATAAAACGGCTCATTTTTCCTGTTATCATGGAAAAAGGGCCGTTCTTTTCATAATGCTTTAAAGGATTTTTTTCAGGTTGTCATAACTCGTTCTAACTTCCGGTTGCGAAAGTCTGATTGCCGATTTCATCTGCAAATGCCATACTCCGGGAAACGATGCAGTCTTAAAAATATCAGGTACCAGAACACTGCCAGGCGCCATCACACCTGGTTTTTTTAAAACGCTCTTCTGTCGGTCATTTCAATGCATCGTGCCAAGATTTAATATAGATATCAATTATCATTCAATACAGACTGTTTCGGGTTGCAGACTGTTTTGGATTGGTTTTCTGAATTGTTATTAAAACAGGCTGATGTGAAACATGAGTTTATACATTGGTATGATTAATTTTGTGCATATTTCATCCATTGATTTAAATCATTTGTAATGACTGGAAAATTTAAGTTAAGCATACCCGCCGGTGCATCCAAAGTCCTGCTTCATTCCTGTTGCGCGCCATGTTCAACTGCAATTGTGGATTACCTGACTGAACAGGGAATTGAGACCATGATATTTTATTTTAATCCCAATACTTTTCCCCTCGGGGAATATGAGGTCCGGAAGGCAGAAAACATCCGGCTGGCTCAATTTCTTGGAGTGACTTTTGTTGATGGCGGTTATGATCATAATGGATGGTTGCGGGAAACCAGGGATTTAAAAAATGAGCCGGAAGGCGGTAAACGTTGCCTGCTATGCTTTAAAATCCGCCTTGCTGAAACAGCACGTTTTGCCCATGAAAACGGATTCAGCGTTTTTACCACAACCCTGGCTTCTTCCCGGTGGAAAAACCTCGAACAAATAAAAGATGCAGGACGTTATGCTGCAGGTTTGTTCCCTGGTCTGATCTTCTGGGAGCAAAACTGGCGCAAACATGGCTTAACTGAACGAAGGAAAGAATTGACCGTTCAGCATAATTTTTATAATCAACAGTATTGTGGCTGTGAGTATAGTCTTCGTGATGCAAATAACTGGCGGGAAAAACATGGTAAACCGCTCATTTAGCGGGCAGGTTCGGATACTGGTATAATGATTTGCAATCACCGGAAAATATCTGGATCTGAAAATATGCAGTCGGAAATTGAATATTGGCTGTGACATGGACAAACCTTTAAACAAAATATTGTATAATTTGAATATTCTGATATAATAGAAATATTTTAACACAAATTTATTAATATTGAGTCTAAATAAATATTGCAGAAATAAGTGCTTAATATGGAAGCAAAAACTGTTATTACCGGTGCTGAAGTTATATTGTTATCACTGATAAAAGAAAATGTTGATACAATATTTGGATATCCTGGGGGTGCAATTATGCCTCTTTACGACAAATTGTATGATCAGAACAGTTCATTCAGACATATTCTGGTACGGCATGAGCAGGGCGCTGCACACGCTGCACAGGCTTATGCCCAGGTTACTGGAAAAGCGGGTGTGTGTTTTGCCACTTCAGGACCTGGAGCTACCAATTTGATTACAGGTATTACCAACGCCAATCTTGACTCCATTCCCGTGATATTCATTACTGCTCAGGTTCCGTCACCTTTGCTCGGCACAGATGCCTTTCAGGAAACGGACATAGTTAGTCTGTCCATGCCCGTTACCAAGTGGAATTATCAGGTCACAAAAGCTGAAGAAATTCCTGATGCCATTGCCAAAGCATTCTATTTTGCCACTACAGGAAGACCGGGTCCGGTATTGCTTGACATAACAAAAGATGTCCAGCTGCAGGAATTTAATTATCAATATAGAAGAATTAGTTACGTTCGGTCCTATAATCCAAATCCCATAATAAGTGCAATTGATCTTCAGCAAATTGCAGATATGATAAATTCTGCGAAAAAACCACTGTTGCTGGCAGGACATGGTATTTTACTAGCCAATGCCTGCAGTGAGCTGGAAGCCTTTGTGAACAAAACAAAAATGCCTGTAGCTGTTACTTTACTTGGTAAATCAGCTATCCCGGATGATCATCCTCAATTTGTAGGAATGTTAGGTATGCACGGCAATTATGCCCCCAATATGCTTACCAATGAAGCCGACCTGATCATTGCTGCCGGCATGCGATTTGACGACCGGGTTACAGGTGACACTTTACGTTACGCTAAAAAAGCCAGGATCATTCATATTGATATTGACAAAGCAGAACTTAATAAAAATGTTAAGGCCGATATGGCCATACATGCAGACATAAAGGATTTCTTGAAGAAAATCCTTCCGGAAATTTATTTTGTTGTGGATGCCTCATGGCGCAAAGAATTTACCAGACTAAACGATATTGAAAGTGAAAAAGTAATTGTTAAAGAATGTTTTCCGGGAGAAGGGAAGATCAGGCCAGGTGAAGTGGTGAATTTGGTATCAAGAAAAACAAACCGTGAAGCCATAATAGTTACAGATGTGGGACAAAACCAGATGATGGGCGCGCGATACTATCAGTTTAAAAATCCCAATACATTAATTACCTCAGGTGGATTGGGGACCATGGGTTTTGGTTTGCCTGCATCCGTAGGTGCTCAGGTTGGAAGAGCTGATAAAACTGTGATTCTGTTTACAGGCGACGGGGGATTTCAAATGACTGTCCAGGAATTGGGCACTATTTTCCAATACAACCTACCGGTTAAAATTGTTATTTTTAACAACAATTTTTTAGGTATGGTGCGTCAATGGCAGGAACTGTTTAATAAAAGACGTTATGCTGAAACCAATATGCCCACACCCGATTTTCCACTTCTGGCTAATGCTTATGGAATTACAAGTGACATGGTAAGCGAACGGAAACAACTGGATCAGGCGCTTGATAACATGTTAATGCATGATGGCCCTTATTTGCTGGAGGTGAAAATTGAGAAAGAAGCCAACGTTTTTCCCATGATCTACCCAGGGAAAGCTGTTAACGAAATTGTTCTGGATAATAACGGACAGGAATATAAATAACGTGAGTTCGACATAATTTTAACAAGCTAAAGCCAATGATTGATCTACAATCTCCAGATTAAGAGAAGGTTTCTTCGGTAAAT
>JAFGPB010000093.1 GCA_016926205.1 Bacteroidales bacterium | reverse complement strand
TGAACAGCAGGAAATATTTTCCAAAGCTGTGAGAGCCGGAAAGAGGACATATTTCTTCGATGTGAAATCGACAAGGAATAACGACTATTTTCTTACCATCACGGAAAGCAAGAAGCGCTTCCACAAAGATGGCCGGTTCTTTTTTGAAAAACACAAAATTTTCCTGTACAAAGAGGATTTTGACAAGTTTTCTGATGGTTTCTCAGAGGTTATTCAATTTATCAAAACGGTTAAGCCTGAAATTACCGATAATGCATCATCAAAACAAGAGGCAGAAGATGCCGGTGAAGATTACACATCTGTTGACGTAGATTTTGATGACCTTGAAAGTGTTGAAACACAGGAGAAACAGGCAAAGAAATGAGTTGCAAATGAAAAGCCGTTTCACCAATGAGGCGGCTTTTTGTTTTAGAAGTTACGGAACATTCAGGCTCTGACCTGCCTTTAATGTTTTACCGCTTGTTGCCCACCCGCTCCTGTACCCTGCAGATTTGTGACCAGTCATGAAAATACCATCAATTTCCCAATTTGTTGGTATTGGGAGTGAAATAAATATTGAATATTATTGTGGACTGATTTTGAAATGATGTCTCAAGGAATCCGTCTATCGGAAGTTCATACAGGTGAAAGTGTTTATCTGTTGTGTATTCAAGGAAGTGAAGCTTTCAGAAGGCGCATGCATGAGATGGGCTTTATCTCGGGAAGAAGAATTACGGTTATCAAGAATGCTCCTCTCAGAGATCCCATTGAATTCAGTCTGATGGGATATAATGTAAGCCTCAGAAGGAAGGAGGCATTTATGATACGGGTTAGTGACCGGCGCCCGGAAGAAAAAGCCAACGGGGAACTGTTTCTGGAATCCCTGCCTCCCATGCATGACGTTCTGAACCGTCATAAGACCATTGGCATTGCCATGGTCGGTAATCCGAATTCCGGTAAAACCACCATTTTCAACCGTATTTCCAGATCAAGGGAACGCGTCGGCAATTATCCCGGAGTTACAATTGACTCAAAGACCTCTTCCGTTACTTTCAGGAACCAGATACTGCAAATGACTGATCTGCCAGGGATCTATTCTTTCAGCATATACTCACCGGAGGAGTTGTACACCAGAAATTTCATTCTCGATGAAAAGCCTGATATCATTATCAACATCATAGATGCATCAAACCTGGAACGCAACCTTTACCTCACAACCCAGCTCATTGACATGAATGTCAGAGTAGTGGTGGCTCTGAACATGTATGACGAACTTTTGAACGGTCACGATGAGTTCGATTACAGAACACTGGGATCCATGCTGGGTATTCCCTTCGTGCCTACCATAGGATCCAAAAGCAAAGGATTGAGAAGGTTGTTGCTGACTGCCATCGACTTTCACATGAGTCCCGAAAAATACGAGCGCAACGTAAGAATCAACTATGGCAATGAAATCGAATTGTCCATCTCAAGGATTACCGAAATGCTTGAGAGAGATCATTGCTGCGTGGTTTCACCGCGTTTTCTGGCGATCGGTCTGCTGGAAGGGGACAGCAACCTGAACCGCTATTTTGCGGATCATTCTCAATATTCAGAGATCATCACCCTGGCACGGAATGAAGCAGACCGGATCAGTCAGGTCTATGGTGAAACCGTTGAATCCGTCATGGCCGATGCACGTTATGGCTTTATTTACGGTGCGCTGAAAGAGACCTACAGACCCGGATTAACAGATAAAAGAAAAATCACCAGCAAAATTGACAATCTTTTGACCCATAAGATCTGGGGGTTTCCTTTCTTTTTGTTGTTTCTCTGGATCATGTTCACCTGTACTTTTGTTGTTGGCAATTATCCCAAGGAATGGATCGAACAGGGTATCGGATTGCTGAGTCATGCCATGGACGGACTGATGGCTGAAGGTTCATTGAAATCACTGATGATTGACGGGATCATAAAGGGTGTCGGCAGCGTTATTGTATTTCTTCCCAACATTCTCATTTTGTTTCTTTTCATTTCAATTATGGAAGATACGGGTTACATGGCAAGAGCCGTTTTTCTGATGGACAAGCTGATGCATAAGATCGGACTGCATGGTAAATCATTCATCTCGCTGATCATGGGATTCGGATGCAACGTGCCTGCCATTATGGCCACACGTACGATAGAAAACCGGGACAACCGGCTTGTGACAATGCTCATTAATCCTTTTATGTCGTGCAGTGCCCGGCTGCCTGTCTACATCTTGCTGATCGGAGCCATATTCCCTGCTTACAAAGGCAGCATCCTTTTTTCAATTTATTTGTCCGGTATTATCGCAGCCATCATTATCGCACTGATATTCAAGAAAACGTTTTTCAGAGGCGTGGAAGCTCCCTTTGTGATGGAACTTCCACCGTACCGTTTTCCGACAACCCTGTCAACACTCAGGCATATGTGGGATAAAGGCTCCGAGTACCTGAAAAAAATGGGAGGGATCATTGTCATTGCTTCGATTCTGATCTGGGCACTCGGACATTATCCTGTACAGCCTGGCTACCCTGATTCCAGGGGACAGGAAAGATCCTACATTGGCCGGATCGGCAAATTCATCGAACCTGCCATCGCTCCGCTCGGATTTGACTGGCGGATGGGTATCTGCCTGCTCAGCGGAACTGCCGCAAAAGAGATCATCGTAAGCACCATGGGGATCATCTATCAGCCTGAATCCGGTATCAGTGAAACCGCTTCCCTGAAGGAAAAGATCAGTGATTTGCGCTACACGGAAGGTGCCAGAACCGGTGAGCGGGTATTTACACCCCTGGTCACCATTTCTTTTGTTGCATTCGTTCTGCTCTATTTCCCCTGCGTTGCCACCATCACTGCCATTGGCAGGGAGTCCGGTTCCTGGCGCTGGGCTGTATTTACAATACTTTATACAACAGGACTGGCATGGCTGGTTTCTTTCATAATCTATCAGACAGGCCTTATTATCGGATAAACAAATGGTTATGAATCAGGATATGATTACTTTGATTGTGGTGTCCTCAGCGGTCGCCTATACCTTTTATGCGCTGGCAAAGCTAATTTTATCCCTGCGACAAGGGAATCAAAAACAGCAGCGGTGCATGGGCTGTACCGGCTGTTTTTTTCATGAAGCGCACCACACGGGATATCCAACCCGGAATGCCAAACTTTAAACAATAAGGATTGAAAGTAAAGTGAAGTTCAAAAACTGAAACACTGTACACCGAAGATTACCCATGTAACTCTCGACCTGTAACACCCTGTTCTATTCAAGCAACCTGTCAGCTTTCTCCCGCGCTTCATTCACCAGGGCATTTGCCTTTTGGTCGGCTTCATCGACGATCTTCTGTGCACTTTCCTCACCTTCCTGCCTCAATTTTCTGGCAGCTTCGTCGGCAAGACGTCTTGAGATCGGATCTTTGGCCTGGTCGATCAGTTTTTGTGCATTGGCGTCTGCTTCATTTCTGATGATATCGGCAGCTTTGGCTGCATTCTGCCGTATTGCATCGGCTTGCTCTTCAGCACCGGCAATAATCTTGTCTGCTTCAGCTCTTGCTGCCGCACGTGCTTCGTCCTTCTTCTGGTCGATCTGTTCCTGCACTGCCTGAACAGCCTGGTCTTTCATTTCCTGCAAAGCCTGTTGTGTGTTCTCCCTGATGTTCATTCCGATCTCCGGATTCCCGAAGGTGCCTCCGACCGAAACGCTGATGTTGAGATTTTCAGAAGGGTCTATGGCAATACCTGCCGAAGAAGCGCGCTCAACAAGACGGTCGACAGTGGAACTGGCAGCCTCTCCGAGCATTTCACGCGGTATGGACATGCCGATCGTATAATTCATGGTTTCGTCCAATCCCTGGTCACCACCGATCAGCAATGTGGCTTTTCCCGCATGAACCTCAAAAGGCTCGACCAGCAATCTGCCGTTCCGGATCTCAAAATCCACTCCCAGATTATTGAAAGTCATGTTTTCGAAAGCGCTGGAATTCAAAGCATTTCCAATTTCAGAAAAGGTGTTTGAACTTCGCAGTCCGATGGTCCCGGATGAGAAGCTTCCCTTCCCGACGATGCTTGAAAGTACAGGCATCATATTGTCGCTTATGTAACTGTTGTATTGCATCTGCAAAGAAACATCACCCACCGCTTTTCGGGCGATCGGAGCAAATTTCTGTAATACACCAAAGGCTTCAAAAGCAGCCGGAATGTCAATGGAGACAGCACTAAAATCAAAGTCCACCAGTGGATTCCGGAGATCTTTTGTATT
The DNA here is from genome assembly GCA_016926205.1 of Bacteroidales bacterium. Classification (GTDB taxonomy): domain Bacteria; phylum Bacteroidota; class Bacteroidia; order Bacteroidales; family UBA10428; genus UBA5072. The sequence goes on along the minus strand of JAFGPB010000093.1, from coordinate 13,130 downwards.
GTATTCTCCTGACAACTGCATGGTACCGTTCAGAAGATTCATCCGCAACCCGTCAAGCAGTACCCTGCTATCGCGAACCCATACAGTCCCGATTGTATTTTCAATCTGAAGCTTATCATAGAACATCCGGTCGATCCTCGAAACCAGTTTGAAATCAATATTCCCGGGAACCCCGATCAATGTCAGCGGGACCGTATCGTTTTCTTCCGAAGGCTCTGAAGATTCAGCCATGAATGCATTTAAATCCAGAACACCGGATGTGAATATGAAATCACCTTTTATGGTTTCATCCTTGAATATGTAGGGTATGAAGTTTTCCACCCGTCCGGCCAACTGGAAATCACTCCTGCCCATAATACCATCAAACGATTGAACATCAAGGAACCTGGGAGACAGACTCATGGATGCTTCGGAAATCATGACCTCTGCAGGCAGGTCAGGACTGCCGTAAAGCAGATCCGCAACCTGCACTGAACCGTCTGCCCTGAATTTTTCGTATTCCTCATTTTCAAGGGTTGACAAATAGCCCATGAAATCCAGCGATGCATTGATCTTTCCTGACAATGAAGTATTCCCGAGTGGTATGACATCCTGCAGCGTGGAGAGGTCGAGATCCAGATGCAGTTTCCCGTTCACCTGCATATCGCTGATGGGTGTCTTGATGTTCAGTGTCATGTCCACCGGATTGGAACCCAGCTCTGCATGAAATTTATTGATGTCGACCGTTGAATTGTCCTGCTGCACACCATCAAAAAAGAGATCCACTTCAATGCCTATATTTTGTGCAGACTCCGGCAGCTCAGGATATCTGAACATGGCATTTTCCACGAGCAAGGCAAGATTGACATCAGGCATGGATTTCGTATTGTACAGGCCCTTTACCGTTCCGTTCAGTGAAAGCTTACCTTCCGTCTCCACATCCTCAAAATCCTTCATATAGATTGCAGGGACCAGCGACAGCAGGGATTTAAAATCCGCCTGAGCCAGACCGTAGGTCAGGTCAATGGCAACATCTTCTTCGCCGGACATGGCAACTTTCCCGTCAAACCTTAAATTAAGGTCGTTCAATGCGATGGAATTGTCCCGCAGCGTAAAGATTGAATTTTTCAGGTCGGCATCCAGTTCAATATCCAGATCCAGTCCGGCATCCCTGAGATAGCGGATACCGCCCATCACAACGTTCACAAATTCAATTGAAGAATTAACGTCGAGTGTGGTAAAATCCTTTGACAGGTCGCCTTTCATGGTGAAATTGAAGTTGTCCAGTGACACTTCCATCCGGCTGCTGTCATCTGTGTATGCAATCCTTCCGTTGCTGATCTCTAGCAGTTTCAGGGATACTTTTGTATTCAACCCACTGATTGCCGTATCCGGTTCTTCCTCCGCTGCACCGGTTTCCTTAAAAATGTCCCAGTTCGTTTTCCCATCCGGCAAAATCCTTGCATGGATCCTGGGTTCGATTATGGAAATGCGCCGTACCTCAATATTCTCCATTTTAATGGCGCTGAGCAGGTTGACGGCAACATTGAAAGATCCGATACTGACCAGCGTATCACCTTCAAAATCATCTGTGCCGGCGACATAAAGCTGTCTGAGCCCCAGATTGAGGTTGGGAAAAGTGCGTATCAGGGAAATGGCGAGCCGGTCAAAATCGACCCTTGCATTGATGTTTTTATTAATCTGTTCCTTGGCGATCCTCGTGATCTTCCCCTGGAAAGCGAAAGGAACAACGAGTATGAGGGAAAACAGGACTGCCAGAATGATCAGTACGATTTTCAACATTCTTTTCATGGCGGACGGATTTCGTGTTTTATAGCAACATTGTATGCAAAAATAGGAAACGGGCATGAACTTAACAAAGCGATCTTATGAAATAAACGTAAATAACCATAACTTACCCGGATTAAATAATCTCTTCACTTCTTTATCAATTGCGATTGAAACTTTGAACATGAAACATTGAATATGGAAATCATGATCTTCATATCTTTGCAAAAATTCTGAATTGAAAAAGAAAGTTGCAGTTGGCATTTCAGGGGGAGTGGACTCCAGTGTGGCGGCATACCTGCTCAAACAGCAGGGTTATGAGGTAACCGGACTCTTCATGATCAACTGGCGTGAAACAGCCGGAACCCTTTCAGGACAATGTCCCTGGGAAGATGATCTGTTAATTGCAGAGCTTGTTGCCCGGAAACTTGATATACACCTGGAAGTGGTCGATTTCAGCAACCAGTACCGGAAAAGGGTCGTTGATTACATGTTTTCAGAATATGCGAAAGGCCGCACACCCAATCCAGACGTACTGTGCAACCGTGAGATCAAGTTCGACCTGTTTATCAAAGCCGCAATGGACCGCAATGCGGATTATGTGGCAACCGGACATTACTGCCGGAAAGATGAAGTTCAAGTGAATGGTGACAAGGAATACAGGCTTTTGCGGGGAACGGATCCGAACAAGGACCAGAGCTATTTCCTCTGTCAGCTCTCACAGGAGCAATTGCAGCATGTTCTTTTCCCAATCGGCCACCTGCATAAACCGGAAGTTAGGAAAATTGCAGATGAACAGGGCCTGGCAACGGCTACCAGGAAGGATTCCCAGGGCATTTGCTTCGTAGGCAAGGTCGACCTGCCGGAATTCCTGAGGCAGAAGTTGCCTCCGAAACCGGGCAACATCATTGAAATCCCTTCTGATCTTCCCATCTATGAAGAATATGTTGCACTTCACCGGGAATACCTGAAAACCAGGTCAGGCTATGAGAAATTGTGCCATGAATTCACATATGCCCCAAAGGACGGAAAAATCATGGGTGGCCACAACGGTGCACATTATTATACCATCGGACAGCGCAAGGGACTAAACATCGGCGGAAAAGCCGAACCTGTTTTTGTAATCGCTACCGATACAAAGGATAACAACCTGTACGTGGGCATGGGACACGGTCATCCCGGACTGAACCTGTGGGGACTTTTCATTCCGGAGAAGGACATTCACTGGATCAGCCGGACCGGCATGCTCAGTACCGGGGTAAGAAGGAATATGCTGGTCAGGATTCGCCACCGTCAGCCCCTTCAACCGGCAACCCTGATCCGCAACGATAAAGGCATGTATATCATGTTCGACAGAAGACAGCGCGGCATTACCCCAGGCCAGTTCGCAGCATGGTACGACGGCGAAGAGCTCACCGGATCAGGAGTGATTCAATAACACTTAAAGCGAATGAATTATAAGGGCTCCTGCTGGCTCAGACAATGCCAGCTTCCCAGTCCCCAGATGATCTCAACAGCATCCACACCGGTTACCTGCCGGTCCTGAAAACAATCCGAGAGGATGGAAAGGGCCTCATCATCCTGACGGCACCTGAATGTAGGCACGATCACTCCGGCATTGGCAATATAAAAATTGGCATAGGATGCGGGCAGTCTTTGTCCCTGAAAATATAAAGGCCGAGGCATGGGCAGTTCGACAATATTGAGCGGTTTGCCGTTCAGAAGCCGGAATGTTTTCAGGGTACGGACATTCTTTTTCAGCCGCCTGTAGTTGTTGTCTCCTTTGTTGTTCTCGATCATGGTAACGACCGTGTCCTTGCTGACAAAACGGGTGAGGTCGTCAATGTGCCCGTCGGTATCGTCACCCTCGATCCCCTCACCCAGCCACAACACCTGCTCCACGCAGTAATTATCAGCCAAGGTTTGTTCGATCTGCTGCCTGCTCAGATCCGGATTGCGGTTCGGATTGAGGAGGCAGGATGTGGTTGTGATGAGAGTACCTTCATCGTTAACGTCAACCGACCCGCCTTCCATGACGATTCCCGGACTGTAAACGGGAATATTCATCCCTGCCGCAATTCTTAAGGGTATCTGGTTGTCGAGATCAAAATCATATTTTCCGCCCCATCCATTGTACTCCCAGTTCACAATCACCCTGGGACTGTCTGAATCAGGGTTGACAAGAAAAGCGGGACCATGGTCCCGGCACCATGCATCATTCGTGGGATTCAAGTGAAAACGGACATGCTGCATGTCGATGCCGTCTTCTTCCAAAGCTTTCCTTATTTTTTCCAGCATGTCATCATCCCTGACATTGATGTTTACCAGCTCTCCTTTTGTGAGTTCCTTGATAAACTGGTGATAATACGGAAAGATGGTATTGATTCTGCCCGGCCAGGACAATTCATTATGGGGATAGCTCAGCCATGTGGATGCATGTTTTTCCCACTCGGCCGGAAAGCGGTAACCAAGGGCTTTTAATGTAAGTCCGGACTTCATAACAGGTCTTTTGGCTCTATGTATCTTTCTTTGACAGGATCGTATGTGTCGATCCTCCTGTCTCGTAAAAAAGGCCAGTGCCTGCGGTAAAATCCGGTTTGAGACAGGTCTGTTCTTATCACACCCACTTCATCTGCCTCCTGTGATGCCTGATAGATGACCTGACCAAAAGGGGCGGCCACAAAGGAACCTCCCCAGAAAATCATATCATCTTCCCTTCCGGTACGGTTTACGGCCACGACATGAACACCGTTGGAAATGGCGTGCGCACGCTGAACCGTCATCCAGGCATCGAATTGTTCCCGGTTTACGGCATCAGTCTGTGACACCGCCCACCCAATGGCTGTCGGGTAAAACAAAATTTCTGCCCCCATCAGCGAGGTAATCCTTGCTGCCTCAGGATACCACTGATCCCAGCATATAAGAACTCCGACGGAAGCATACCGGGTTTTAAACACTTTGTAACCGGTATCACCGGGAGCAAAATAGAACTTCTCATAATATCCCGGATCATCAGGGATGTGTGCCTTGCGGTATTTGCCAAGGTATGTGCCGTCGGCATCAATAACCGCAGCAGTATTATAATACAGCCCTTCCGCAGCCTTTTCAAAAAGGGATACCACGATCACCAGCCTGCACTCAGCAGCAATCTTCTGCAAAATATCAGTTTTCGGTCCGGGCACCGGTTCCGCAAGGTTAAAAGCAGTATAATCCTCGGTACTGCAAAAATACCGGGATGAAAACAGTTCCTGCAGACAAACGATTCCGGCGCCTTTATCGGCGGCTTCCTTGATACCGGATAGTGCTTTACCCATATTTCGATCTGAGTCCTGACCACAGGACATCTGGACAAGACCTAGTGTGACTGGTTTTTCTTTCATTGCATGGTTTGATATGTCCGAAAAGTGAATGTTTAGCGATATATTAAAAACTGAACTCTTTGGTAACAATCAAGTGTTTGTCAGGAATTTCCTGATGTTTTCAATGATTCCTTCCAGCAGCCTGTTGCGCGATTCCATAGCAGCCCAGGCAATGTGCGGGGTAATGATCAGTTTTTCCTGCTGCCTGATATGCAACAACGGATTGTCCTCATCAGGCGGTTCCTCGGAAAGAACATCCAGACCGGCACCCCCCAGCATACCGTTGTCGATCGCACGGGCAAGAGCAGACTCATTCACTATACTGCCGCGACCGGTATTGATCAGTATGGCATCCTTTTTCATGAGTTTAAGCTGTTCCTGATCCAGAAGGTTTTTCGTTTTTTCAGTCAGCGGGCAATGAATGGAAACGATATCGCTTAAGGTCAGCAACTCTTCCAATGAGACATGCATACAGGGCTGATCAAGGTTCTTTCCGGTTGTTGAGAAATAGACCACTTCAGCACCAAAGCATACAGCCACTTCAGCCACCCTTTTGCCAATGGTACCCAGACCGATGATTCCCATGATCTTCCCGCTGAGTTCATGGAATGACCTCCCGTGATGGGTAAACAATCCGCTCCGGGCATACATGCCCGATTTCACATACAGATCATAGTAATCCAGCTTGTTCATCAGGTGAAACAGGAGGGCAAAAGTATGCTGAACTACGCTTTCTGTGGAATACCCTGAAACATTCTTAACCTGGATGTTTTTTAATGTGGCATAATCCAGATCCACGTTATTCATTCCCGTTGCAGCAATGCATATCAGTTTTAACGAGGGACAGGCATCAATGATCTCACGGTCGATCAGGACCTTGTTGGTAATGACGATGTCGTGGAGGCCGATGTGTTTTATGCGCTCCTCACGGGAAGTCTTTGTGTAAACGGTGAGGTTCCCCAGGCGCCGAAGGTGTTCCAGTTGCGCCACTTCGCCGATGGTTTCCGTATCGAGAAATACGATATCAGGTTTTTTCATGATTACCTCCTGTGATCCCGGGATGATCCCGGGATCAATAGCTTTTGCTACAGATCGATCATGATCTGGTTCTTCAGCAGGTCATCAAAGCTTTCCCGTTCCCTGATAAGGTAGTCTTTCCCTTCATGAATAAGCACTTCAGGCGGACGCAGTCGTGAATTGTAGTTTGAAGCCATGGTATAGCAATAAGCTCCCGCATTTAAAAATGCCAGGTAGTCTCCTTCCCTGATGTCACTGATCGTCCGGTCCCACCCGAATGTGTCGGTTTCGCATATATAACCGACTACCGTATAGATCCTCATCCTGCCTTTTGGATTGGAGACATTGATGATCTGATGATGCGCGTCATAAAACATAGGACGTATGAAATGGTTCAGTCCGGTATTCAATCCGGCAAATACGGTCGACAGCGTTTGTTTGATTACATTCACCCGGGCAAAAAAGGTTCCTGCCTCGCTAACCAGAAATTTTCCCGGTTCAAAAACGAGTGTAAGATCCCGGCCGTATTCCCTGCAGAATTTTTTGAACCGTTTGGTCAGGTCTTTCCCCAGAGCTTCAATGTCTGTGAAATAATCATCCGGTTTGTAGGGAACCTTAAATCCGCTTCCAAAATCAACATACTCCAGGTCCGGAAAACTAGCGGCCACATCAAACATGATCTCTGCACCCCTGAGGAATACGTCAACATCAAGGATGTCCGATCCCGTATGCATGTGAAGCCCTTCCACCCTGATCCCTGTTGTTTCCACGATCCTGTGAACATGCGGCATCTGGTAGATGGATATGCCGAATTTTGAATCGATGTGACCGGTGGAGATTTTATCATGACCTCCGGCCATGATGTGCGGATTGATTCGGATGCCAACGGGAACATTATTTCCATTCATATGTCCGAACTGCTCAAGGACCGAAATGTTGTCGATATTGATCTTTACCCCCAGCACGGCACCTTCCATAATCTCATCGATGGATACACAATTGGGTGTGAAGATGATGTCCTTAGGATCAAATCCTGCTTCCAGGCCCAGCTGCACTTCCTGTATGGAAACGGCATCGAGACCTGAACCGGTCTTCCTGAAGAACTTCAGCACATTGATGTTCGTCAATGCCTTGCATGCAAAATGTACTTTCAGATGAACATCTCTGAAGGCATGCAGCATTTTTTCATATTGCTGCTTCATCCGCGATGTTTCGTAAATATATACAGGTGTGCCGTATTTTGCAATCAGCTCAATAACGTCCATGCCATCGATCTGATAGCGGTTGTGTGTCAGTTCCATTTAGTATTCATAGATTTTTTGCGTACATTATTTCTTTCTTGGGACACGCTTTGCGGTTTGCTGTTGTTGCCTGGACATTTCTTCAAGCCTCTGTTGAAATTTTGATTTTTTCACCGGTTTGGCTTTTCTGGCCTCAATCTTGCGCAGTATTTCCTTTTCATTAATAAATTGTTTGAAGAGATAGTTTTGTCCGATCGTTATGATGTTTGCAAGGAAATAATAATAAGTAAGACCGGCAGAGAAATTGTTCAGTATGAACATAAACATTACCGGCATGATGTACATCATAGTTTTCATACCGGGCATCTGCTGGGATGAACCTGACGTGTCATTCATCTTCATGCTGAGGATGGTGGACACCGTCATCAGCAGCGTAAACAAGCTGATGTGATTGCCGTAAATGCTGCTTATTATTGGTATCTGTGCATCCCATGACAGGATCGCATCGTATGTTGAAAGGTCTTTTGCCCATAGAAATCCTTCCTGCCGCAGTTCAATGGAAGTCGGGAAAAACCTGAACATGGCGAACAGAATCGGAAACTGAAGTAACATCGGCAGGCAACCTCCCATGGGACTGATACCGGCTTTTTTATACAAAGCCATTGTTGCCTGTTGCCGCTCCATTTCCTTTCCTTTGGGATATTTTTTGGTCAATTCGTCAATCTGCGGCTTCAGCACCCGCATTCTGGCCTGTGACAGATAGGAACGATAGGTCAGCGGAAGCAAGGCGATTTTGATGATAATGGTAAGCAGCAGAATGATGATGCCGTAATTGCCTATAAACCTGCTTAACCAGTCGAATATCGGTATGATCACATACTGGTTGATCCAGCGGATGATGTTTCTGCCGACCGAAACAAGGTCCTCCAGCTCATATTCCCCGTACTGTCTTAACAGATTAAATTTGTTCGGACCATAGAACATTTTCAGGTTAATGGTTTCAAGAGGTGCCCGGTTATAGGGCAATCCCAGTTCCGCCCTGAAGTTTTTCAAATATTCATCATCTTCCGGGACCAGTGTTGATCTGACAAGCGCGTTGGAAAAACTCTCCTCAGCAATCAGAATGGATGAGAAAAACTGATTCTTAAAAGCAACCCATTCCACCTGCGTGGGGATGCTTTCCTGCTGTTCACCCTTGTTGGACCTTGGATTGAGAAAATCCACATCCTCCTGAAAATGCCTGAAATAAATTGTTGTATACTGATTCTCATTTTTTTTCAACTGCTCCTGTTGGTTTGCATTGATTTCCCAGTCAATATCCAGCAATGTCGCAGAACCATCAATAACGTCCTGCATACCAACGAGGACAATTCTGAAATCCACCATATAATCTTGCGGTTCAAGAATATAATGATATTCGATATAACTGTTTTCATCGACAACCAACCTCATGGTAAGACTGTCGGTACTTCCGGTCACGACTTTTTCAGTTGCGCTGCCGATCGATTGAAAAAACAGATTGTTGGTCGCAATGGGCCGATTCTGATGGTAAAAGTTCAAACCAAAACGGTTGGAATCTCCTTGAAACAAAATGACCGGTTCCTGATTAAAAGTCCTGTATTCTTTAAGCTCTGCAGAATAAGGCCGGCCTCCCTGTGCAGAGACTTCGAGCCTGATCAATTCATTCTCTATGGAATAAATCCTGTCTTCACCTTCTGCTGCCCCTGCAAAAACACCATATTCACCGATCAGCTCAGTGGAATCCTTTGATGCTCCAGCACCGGGCATTCCTTCCTCTGTCAAGGTGCGGTCTTCTTCCGGAAGCGGGACCGGCTCCTGAAGCTGCTGGTCCCGGGCCCGACTGAGTGAATCGATTATCTGTTGCTCGGCTGCCCGCTCCACTTTTGATGGTGACTGTATGATCCCCCATACTATGAGGACTGCAGCGATGAGCAGTATGCCGAGAATTGAGTTTCTATCCATGTGTAAATCATTAACGTTAAATAAAACAATACTCTTTCACGATCCTTCATGACATGGCTGATTTGATGAAACTGACAAACAGCGGATGCGGTTTCAGAACAGTACTGTTGTATTCAGGATGGAACTGAACACCGATAAACCACTTATGCGCCCTGATCTCCATAATCTCGACCAGGGATGTGTCGGGATTGATGCCGGCAGGAACCATGCCGGCGTTCGTGAAAACATCCAGATATTTGTTGTTGAATTCATAACGGTGCCGGTGCCGTTCACTTATTTCCTCAACACCATAAGCAGCATGAACTTTCGTTCCTTTTACCAGAATACAGGGATATGCGCCAAGCCTCATAGTACCTCCCTTTTCAGTAATTCCTTTCTGCTCCTCCATAAGGTCTATCACGGGATCTGGCGTTTTCAGGGACATCTCTGTTGAATGTGCTTTTTCAAGCTTCAGCACGTTTCTTGCAAATTCGATCACAGCACACTGAAGCCCCAGACAAATCCCCAAAAATGGTATGTTGTTTTCCCGGGCATATCTGGCAGCCAGGATCTTGCCGTCAATACCCCTGTCCCCGAAACCGGGAGCGACCAGTATTCCGTCATGGTCCTTCAGCAATTCCGTACAATTGTATTCATCAATATCTTCAGAATGAATATAATCCATTTCAACCGCGCACAGATTGGCGGCTCCTGCATGCTTGAAGGATTCATTGATCGATATATAGGCATCCGCCAGTTCCACGTATTTGCCGACAAGTGCAATCCGCACCGAATGTCTCGGATTCTGAAGGCTTTTCAGAAATTTTTTCCAGGGTCTCATTTCCGGTGTTCCGACAGAGTCAATTCCCATCTTTTTCATCACAATCACATCCAGTTTCTCAATTTGCATCAGAATTGGTACCTCGTAAATGGTATTGACATCAATGGACTGGATGACTGATTCAACATCGACATTACAAAACAGGGCAACTTTTTTCCTTATCTCGTCACTCAGTTCATGTTCCGTCCTCAGTACCAGAATATTCGGCTGAACTCCGTTTTCAAGCAACATTTTCACGGAATGCTGGGTCGGTTTTGTTTTAAGCTCACCGGAAGCCTGAAGATACGGAACCAGAGTCAGGTGTATGCTTAACGCATTCCGGTCCCCCAATTCCCATTTGAGCTGCCGGACCGCTTCAATATAAGGAAGTGATTCAATATCACCAACGGTACCTCCGATTTCAGTAATGACAAAATCAACCTTGTTCCGGCTACCCAGCATCTTAATGCGACGCTTGATCTCATCCGTGATGTGCGGGATGACCTGAACCGTTTTCCCCAGATAATCACCCCTTCTTTCCTTGTTGATGACCGACTGGTATATCCGGCCGGTTGTTACATTATTTGCCTGGGAGGTCGGTATTCCGAGAAAACGTTCATAATGACCCAGATCGAGGTCGGTCTCAGCACCGTCTTCCGTCACATAGCATTCTCCGTGCTCATAAGGATTGAGGGTACCGGGATCAACGTTGATGTAAGGGTCAAGCTTTTGTATCGTTACAAGGTATCCCCTCGCCTGGAGAAGTTTGGCAAGTGAAGCTGAAATAATGCCTTTCCCCAGTGATGATGTTACTCCACCCGTAACAAAGATATATTTTGTCTGTAACAACTTTTTTAATGGTTTTCTCTCGTGTCAGCCTGAAACAAATGAACTGCCTTTAGAAAATCTAATCGTCGAGATCATCAATCATGTTGATCTTCCTGTTGAGCAGGTCAATATTCTTCCTGGTGTTTTCAATCTTGTTTTCCACCTCTTTGATCATGGACTCGGCATTCTTTGAATGGGTAAAGAAACCGATGTTGTTTTCCCACAGGACAATATCATTCTCCATCTGTTTCAGTCTGGCCACGTACTTTTCACGTTCCATGCGAATGCGGTGCATGCCGTTGGGTTTCTCAAGGTAATTGTCAATCTTGCTCTTGAATTTTAGAATGTTCTTTCGGCTGTCATCGATTTTCAACTGGTCAAATTTCTGATTGATCGCCTGACGGTATTTTTCATGAATTTCATCCTTTTCCTTCAAGGGAACGAATCCGATTTCAGTCCAGCGCCGTTGCAACTCTTTCAGTTTCTTCAAACAGTATTCTGCATTCTCCGAAAATTTGAGGTCTTCAATTTCCCGGATCAATTCCCGTTTTTTGATCAAGTTGTTTTCAAATGAATTGTCCACTTCCGAGTAATGTGAAGCTTTTCTTTCAAAGAACTTGTCACAGGCTGCCCTGAAACGTTTCCACAGCTTATCGGAATGCTTGTGAGGAACCGGACCAATTTCTTTCCAGCGTTGCTGGAGTTCTATCAGTTCTTCCATTGTCTTCTTCCACTCTGTACTTTCACTTATGGTCTCCGCCTGGATGCAAAGCTCGGTTTTCAGTTGCAGGTTGTTGTTTTGCTCTTCCTTAACAGAACCATAATAGTCCCGTTTTCTGTTAAAGAAATTGTCACAGGCTTCACGAAAACGCTTGTATATTCTAACATTGTCCTTCTTTGGAGCAAATCCGATCGTTTTCCAGACCTTCTGAAGGTTCATCAGCTCCCGTGAGAACTCCACCCATTCTTTATGTGTTGTGATCTCCAGATTACCGAATTCTTCCGCCTTTTCGCACAAAGCCGTCTTGGCTTCAAGATTCTTCTTCTGTTCACCTTTCAGTTGTATAAAATGCTCCTGATGTTTCTTATTTATTTTGGCAGTAGCCTCTTTAAACCTGTCCCAGATTTCCACCCTCATGTCAGCGGGTACCGGACCGACTTCCCTCCATTGTTCGTGAAGGTCCTGCAGGTTTTTGAAAGCATTTACAATGTTGGAATCCAGCAACAGCTCCTCTGCCTTTTCACACAGCTCAATTTTCGCTTCCAGGTTCTTCTTCAGGTCCAGGTCGCGCAACTCCTGATTGATCCTGATGAAATCATAGAAGGCTTCAACATGATGGTGATAGGTATCCCACATGTCCTTGACATTTTGCTGGGGAACCGGACCAATTTCGCGCCATTGCTTCTGAAGATCCCTGAATTCCTGAAAAGTCCTGTTTATTGATTCCTTACGGGTAACAAGTTCCTTTATCTTTTCGATAATGTTGTACTTCTCTTCAAGATTCCTGACCTTCTGCTCCTCAAGTACCTTATTATATTCTGATTTCAAATCCCTGAACCTCCGCAGAAGTTCTTTCATATCCAGTTCAAGCGGAACCGGTTCGACGGTAAATTCATCCAGTTCCCCACCCATACTGATAAAAGCCTTTCTCCTCTGCTCTATTTCCGCTTTGTGCTTTTTGTAAAAGTTGATTTTGATGCTCTCCACGTCATGCAGGATACTCTCCACGGGTTTGTTGCCGACCATTTCCCGCAGCATGGCAACAAGATCTTCCATGGAAAGTGCTGCATAATTTATACCCGGCTCAGACTGCCCGACGGTTTTTGCACTTTCTTCCGCTGGCTTGAAATCTACCGTTTCCGGATCATCATGTACTTGTTCTGCAACACCATTCTCTGCCTTATGATCCCGGCCATCTTCCGATAGACCGTCCTTGTGGTCAGGCAACTCCTCCTTTTCTTCCGGGACATCTTCAGAATCAACTTCGCTTTCGACCTGCAACTGGTTGCTATTTTCTTCAGGTCCAGATTTTAAGGTTCTCGTAATTTCGGCAGCATCTTTTTGCGAGCCGACTTGTTCCTCAGGAACAGAGCTATTCAAATCACTCATCTACAATTGCTTTGGTATTATCTACC
>JAFGPB010000092.1 GCA_016926205.1 Bacteroidales bacterium | reverse complement strand
TTGGATCCGGCGGGACTGGTAACGCATATCGGTGGACTTGACGCTGTGATAGAAACCACAATGCATCTTCCTGAGATCCCCGGCGGCAAGAAACTGATATATACGAATATTTCCCTGCCCCTGACCGCCATTTCCGAATTCAAGAAGAAGGGTAAGGAGGATCCTTTGTTCAGAGAACTTGCAACCATTGTGGAAAGAAACAAGGGACTTTGGAGCGTAAAAGCTGAAGAATATCTTTTGAGCCATGCAAAATCCATCTAGGGTGTAGGAAATAATAGTAACATTTGATAACATTTGAAGTTTTATATGTCTGAGATTCTGTAATTTCCTGATCATTATTCTTTGATAATTGTTCAATATGGATCCATAATGTATGAAATCTCTCCAACTTGTAAAAACAACACTGGTATTTGCCACATTGACAATGATAAAGGCTCAGCAGTCGCCATATCTCACATTGAGAGTGGTTTTCAATACGATAAGATCTCCAATGAAAAACGTAACGAATTTCATTATTTGGCTAACTTCACGATGATATTATGTTCTTAATAATGTGATAGAAGATTTGAAGCGTCGAATATTTTTTTATATAAAATGGAAGATTATTTTAAATATCTAACTCATGGCCATGAGGATGTAAACTGGGGACTTTTTCTCAATGTGGCAGGAACAGCCAATATTCTTGCCGGCAGCGAATATCCCCCTTCAGGTCATCCAAAGGGGTACCATTTTAGCTGGTCAAATGGTCGAATCCTGCAGGAATTTCAGATCAATTACATCACAGACGGGGAAGGCATCATGGAAACCAGTTCAGAAAAATACCAGATAAAACCCGGAATGATCCTCATCATCCGTCCGAATGTATGGCATCGCTACAGACCTTTGAAATCAAAGGGATGGAAAGAACATTATATCGGATTCCAGGGTGATTTTGCTTCCCGTTTGATTGAAAAGAACGAACAATTTAATAAATCACCGGTGATACACATCGGTTTTAACGAAGATATTCTTTCCCGATTCCTTGAAGTAATCAGCCTTGTTAAATCAGAAAGGCCTGGTTATCAGCATGTTTCTGCAGGCCTTGTGATACAGATCCTGGGACAGATCGTTGCCCTGATAAAAAACAGAAACTTCTGGGACAGTCCCATAGAGAATACTATACAGAAGTCCTGCCTGATGATCCGCGACAACATGTATCAGACATTGAAGATCAAGGATCTGGCAAAAGACCTCGGCGTGAACTATTCCCTTTTCCGCAAGTCTTTTAAGAAATATACCGGATTATCCCCAAATCAGTATCATCTCGCGCTCAGGATAAAGCAAGCTTCATTTCAGCTGATTAACACAAACTACAGCATAAAAGAAATTTCTTTCAGCCTGGGTTTTTGCTCTGTATTCTACTTCAGCAAACTATACAAGGAAAAGACAGGAATGTCACCAAGTACCTTTCGAAGGAAATATTCCTCTTCATCAAACAGGATCTCAGTGTCAGGGTGATCAACGAATTGCGCTGATCACGTGATCATTATGACCGGAATGTACATACATGTATGAAAATCATACAATAACTTGACTTCTTTCTATCAATGTTGTAACTTGTCTCTGAATATACAAAGACTGATTCAAAGACTGGTTTGAAGACATTCAGAAATAAATTCTTTATTGAACTCCAACCATTCAAATGATTTATGTCCGCATGGTTTAATAAGTCTCTGCTGACATCATAGTTGCGCACTATAACGATTCTTTTACTTTAATACACATTAACCATTTAAATTTTAAAACTATGGGAATACTACAATTCGGATTCAAAAATGTCTACGAAGGTGACAAAGCTGTCGGGTTTCAGGTAAAAATCAGGAATACAACTCATTACATGGGTGTATATGCATCCCAGATTGAAAGCTTTGATGTAACTGTTGATGGGGAGACCTTTCCCAGAGACAAAACCGCATGCACCTTTGGAACAACTACCTTGTCCCAGGATGAATTTAATGGGAGCAAGGTACACTGGGATTATACAGCACCAGCAACATTGACTGTCAGCAAGCCAGGAGGGCTGGAATCCGGTTTGCACAATGTAGAGGTGAATTTTATTCTAAGAATATATTGGAATCTTATATCTAAAGGTTTGATAGGAGATTATTCGGCAAAGATTGCTATTGTTTAATCATTGTATGTATGGTAAAAATTAAAATTCAAAAATAAAAATGACAAGGAATGAATTTCTAAAATCAATGGCTGCTGCATCGGTAGCAGTTACCGGTGTTGGTGCTGCAGCAAGTCTTTCAGAAGCCTGCGCACAGCCTCTTGGCAAAACAAATCATAACATGAAGCTCGGTGTGAGTATTTACAGTTATGCAAGGCATATTCGAACAAACGAAATGACTATAGAAGACTGTGTGGCCGATATTGCCGATTTGGGGGCTGAGTATGTTGAAATTCTTGCAGGACAAGATGTTACTGGTTATCCCAATCCAACTGATGAATGGATTGATCAATTTAACAGTTGGGTGGATAAATATGGTCTTAAAAAGAGTGCATACGATCTTGAATCTTACAGGGAGTTTTTTCATGATAGATATATTAAACCGGATGAAGCTTTTGATTTATTTGCTGCCGACATAAAGCTTGCCAAAAGAATGGGTTTTCCCTGGGTCAGGGGTGGCTTAACAACCTTTCCAGAGGACGCTCCTTCTGATATCCAAAATGATGCATTTGAACTAAAGAAATATCTGCGTGAAAGAACTGCTTTGGGGCCAGTTGCAAAAAAATATCTTGAGAGAATTGTGAGACATGCTGAGGAAAATGATATCATAATATGCCAAGAGCTGCACGCACCGGTACTTCTCGATTCGCCACATGTACATAGCATCATGGACCTGATAGAAGAGATGAAAACACAACACCTCGGATTTAACCTGGATTTTGGTTGCTTTGTGAGAAGGCCTCAGCGTGCCGTAATTGAAGGCTTGATTGAACAGGGAGCTAACCCGGAAATAATCGACTATATTATATCAGCTTATCAGGAGAGATTAGGATCAGAAAAAACTATTGAAGAGGTGAAAAGGATGGGAGGCGGACAAATAGAACAGGATTATGCCTCTGATGCAGGAATATTCGATAATAGCTTCAGTGATCCAAAAGATGTAAAAATCGTTGCACCTTATATCATCTATAGCCATACAAAGTTTTTCGATATGACGGAAGATCTGACAGAATACACAATCCCCTATGCTGAAATCTTACAGGAATATATTAACAACAATGTCGGGATCGTATTAAGCAGCGAATTTGAAGGAAGGAGTCAGGAATATTCAGTTCCAACCGCCCTCCGTATGCAACATGCCATGATAAGAAACATACTGGATATGAGCCATAAGGTATAGGTAAATATTCTGCTTTTGCTTTTTTTGGTTCATATTAAAGATTGGGAATACTACAATTCGGATTCAAAAATGTCTACGAAGGTGACAATGCTGTCGGGTTTCAGGTAAAAGTAGCAAACAGTTATTGCCAGGGTACATATATACCCTTAACGGAGAGCTTTGATGTACCTGTTGACGGAGAGCTTTGATATAACGGAGAGCTTTGATGTACCTGTTGACGGAGAGACTTTTCCAAAGGACAAGGCAGCATGTTCTTTCTGAATAAAAACCTTTCCCCGGATGAACCGGACGGGAGCATACTGCTGTATAACATAGTGCCTCTCACGTGAAAAAAATTATCTTTGTTTTCTATGATTAACTTTTTATAAAATGAAATCCAATAAAACAAACTTAAAGTATGGTTTGGTACTGATCATTCTGGCTCTGTTTTCCGGTACATCATGTACTGAAAAACAGAAGCTGATCGATGATACGGTTCAAACACAGTATGGACTTGTGAAAGGACTGGTTAACGAACCGGGAACAGTAACGGCTTTCAAAGGAATACCCTATGCTGCCCCGCCTGTAGGCAGTTTAAGATGGCGGGAACCACAACCCCCCATGCCATGGGAAGGTGTTCGTGATGCTTCCGGGTTCTGTGAGAGTTGTATGCAGCTGCCACCTATGAATTTTGGTCCTTATACTGATGAATTCGTGAAACTGGATTCACTCAGCGAGGATTGTCTGTTCCTGAACATATGGACACCTGCCAAAAATGCTTCGGATCAGCTTGCGGTTTTGGTTTACATACATGGAGGCGGGTTTTCCGGAGGCTCTGGTTCAATTGTGATCTACGATGGCGAAGAACTGGCTAAAAAGGGCATTATTGTTATTACCATTAATTATCGTGTCGGCCCTCTGGGTTTCCTGTCCCATCCTGAACTTACAACCGAATCCCCGAATCATGCTTCAGGCAATTACGGAATTCTGGACCAGATAGCAGCACTAAAATGGATTCAGGAAAATATTGCAGCATTTGGCGGTGATCCCAACCGGGTAACAATTGCCGGTCAATCGGCCGGGGCAATGTCAGTCAATGCGCTTATTGCATCTCCATTGGCAAAAGGACTGTTTCAAAGAGCCATTGCCCAAAGCGGTTCAAGTTGTTATACAGGAACATTCTCGGGGGCTTCACCGGAATTAAGTGAAGCGGAAATGCAAGGGGTTGAATTTGCAAAAATGAGAGGAGCATCATCCTTGGCCGAACTCAGGGCCATGTCGGCAGAACAAATCACAGGACCCCCTGTGACCTCATTCCCTCCTGCAGGTCCCAAATTCGGTACAGTGATTGACGGATATGTTCTCACTGACAACTGCCTTAAGACATTTGAAAAAGGGGAGCAGAATGATGTGCCTTTCATGACTGGTTTCAACAGCGGCGAGACATCATTAACCGGTGAGTTCTCAGGCGAAACGGCCAGGACCTTTTTTTCTTTATATCCATTGGGTCCTGAAGGTGATACAGCGTTTGCCAAAATGGAGGCTGCACGGGAACAGATGAGATTGAATGCGTTCCTTTGGATGGAACAACGTGCGGAGACCGCCACAACAAAGGGTTATATTTATTACTTTGATCAGGCGATTCCCTGGCCTGAGCACCCCGAATTCGGCGCTTTCCACACCAGTGAGGTACTTTATGTATTTCGCAATTTTAAAACGCTTGATCGGCCATGGACAGCAACAGATACTGCAGTTTCTGAAATGATGTCGTCCTACTGGGTGAATTTTGCCAACAGCGGTGACCCTAACAATGAGGGTCTACCTGAATGGAAGGCCTTTAGCAGCAACGACAGGAGTGTAATGAGGCTGTCTGAAAACTCAGGAATGATCCCTGTTACAGCCAATGAAGACAGATTTAATTTCCTGAAAAATATACTTCAAACAGCGAAATAGGTTCTTTTTGAAGGGTAATTTTATCCCTTATTCCAAAATGAATAAAAAAAACAATAAGGATCTCAGAAAAGATTACGGTTTGAAAAACTTGTTGAATTCATAATAAAATTATTTGCATCCATGAAAAACAAATTGATCTATTTGGAAAAATTGTCCGGAAGGATAATATGTATTTTATTATTAAGCGCCATTGTGATCAATGGACTGAAAGCTCAGGCGCCACCAAGAATGGTATTTCAGAGGGAACCGGTTGTTGTTTCTCCGGAAATATTAAAGGATCACCGGGTAACCTTCAGGCTGTATGCCCCCGAAGCAACAGAAATATCCATTAGCGGAGAATGGATGGAATACGGAAATGCTGAAAAAATGGCCAGGAATGATACGGGGTTATGGACTTATACTACCGCTCCCCTGCCTGAAGAACTCTATGGATATTCTTTTGCGGTGAACGGCATAAAGGCAATTGACCCGAACAACGCGCAGGTAAAAAGAGATGGTGCGCGATATGAGAACTTTTTCATCATACCGGGGAACCAGTCGAACCTGTATGTTATTAATGACGTTCCACACGGAACTCTTTCCAAAATATGGTATGATTCACCTGTGCTAAGTATGCAACGCAGGGTTTATGTATATACTCCGGCAGGTTACGAAGGCAGTACTTCCAGATATCCTGTTTTCTATCTTTTACATGGTGGAGGTGGGGATGAAGATGCATGGTCAACTATGGGAAGAACCTGTCAGATCATGGATAACCTCATTGCTCAAGGGAAAGCCAAACCAATGATTGTTGTAATGACAAACGGTAATGCCAATCAAAGTGCTGCACAGAATGATATTCCTTTTGCACAGGATCAAGGTATGGCAGGTATGGTGAGTTATGCAGGTAAATTTGAAGAAAGTCTGGTGAAAGACGTAATCCCATTTATAGAAAAGAATTTCCGTGCTTACAACGATAAAGATCACCGTGCCCTAGCGGGTTTATCAATGGGTGGCGGACATACAGTAACGGTTACTACTGAAAATCCTAATACTTTCAGCTATATTGGGGTTTTTAGTGCAGGGCTCAGAAGTATTGATCCTCAGGCACCGGATGCTGCAAAGCTTGAAAAGGAGCGTGATGCCAGATTGGAAGCATTAAAAAATAGTGGTTATAAATTGTACTGGATTGGTTGCGGGGAAGATGACTTTGTTAAGGAAAGCTCTGATTACCTTAGAAAAACGCTGGACAGACTTAATTTCAAATATACTTATCGCGAGAGCTCAGGCGGTCATTCCTGGGCCAACTGGAGGATATATCTTTCTGAATTCGCTCCGCTGCTTTTTTAATTGAATCATGAACCAGACTGATAAACTTTTATGAACATGGATTTTTGCTGATGGTCAGTCCGGCCAGTGTATCTCCGTGATTCGGTTCCCGGAATCCAATAATAACTTTGATAATGAACAAATTAACTTAGTAACTTACAATTATGAATAATCAATCCTTTCTCAAGATCATCCTGGCATTATCCCTTGTTGTGTTGATGGCTTCGTGTGATAAATCAACAAGGAATTATGATACAATTAAGGCCGATTCGACAACTGCCTTGGTTCAGACCGAATACGGCAAGGTAGCGGGTTACATCATGAACGATATTTATACATTTAAGGGAATTCCATACGCTCAGGCTGAAAGATTCATGCCTCCTGAAAAGCCGGAAGTCTGGGAAGGCATAAGAAGTTCCCGGATGTACGGACCCATATGCCCGCTTGAAATCACTTACGGCAGTGATGAACTGGAATTCATCCAGCAGCATGATTTCGGGTATATGAACGAGAACTGCCTGAATTTGAATATTTGGACGCAGGGCATTCAGGATGGCAAAAAACGACCCGTAATGGTTTGGTTGCATGGCGGTGGTTATACTTCAGGTTCCTCCCATGAATTGCCAGTCTATGATGGCGAAAATATAAGCAAAACATCGGATGTGGTTTTGGTTTCGGTCAACCATCGACTGAATGTATTAGGTTTTCTTGATTTGTCGGGAGTAAATGACAAATATAAATACTCTGCCAATGCAGGAATGCTTGACATAGTTGCTGCGCTGGAATGGGTAAGAGATAATATTGCAAATTTTGGAGGGGATCCCGGCAATGTTACCATTTTTGGACAGTCAGGCGGAGGAGGCAAGGTTGGTACCCTCATGCAAATGCCATCCGCAAAAGGACTATTCCATAAGGCAATTATGGAAAGCGGAGCTGCAGGTAGTTTAAAAGATACAGGCTATACGAGACTGGTCGGTTTTGCAATTCTCGAAGAATTAGAACTGAGACCAGAGCAGGTTGATTCTCTGAAGAATGTTCCTCACACTGAATTATTGGCCGCCGGTAACAGGGCGATCCAAAAAGTGAGTGCCAAAATAAGCCAGCAAGGCGGTATAATGGGACACCTGGGCTGGAGCCCCAGTGTTGATGGTGATGTAATACCCTGTCAAATCGGAACTCCAGAGGGTGAAGGAATTTCCAAAGATATTCCTTTGCTGATCGGAACCAATAAAAACGAATTTCATGCTTCCATGACGAATCCTGAATTAAGGAACATCACAGAAGCACAGGCAAAAGAATATCTGCAGACGCAATATGGTGAAAAAACGGACGCTTTTATTGCTGCGGTGAAAAAAACCTATCCGGACGACACCAGGGGATCTGATCTGGTTGATGTTGATGTAATGTTCCGTCCGGGATCACTACAGTTCGCCAGTCAGAAATCAGCTGTTGCCGGTGGAGCGCCTGTTTATATGTATCTGTTCACCTGGCAGTCGCCCGTATTGGATGGTCTGCCAAAAGCCGTTCATTGCCTGGAGATTGGTTTTGTATTCAACAACATTGACTGCTGTAAGGAGTCGACCGGAGACAGCAGGGAAACCTATGACCTGGCAGACAGGATCAGCCATACATGGACACAATTTGCAGCCACAGGAGATCCCAACTGGGACGGCATTCCCCGGTGGGAACCATATACGGAATCCTCGGGATCAACCATGCTTTTAAACAATACATTTGAACTGGTTCATCATCACGACAAAGAGCTGATGGATTTCGTAGCCACTCAATAACCGGATTTCGCAGCCACTCAATAACCGGTGGGATAAAAAACGGTTTTTACGGTTCTGAAAAGTATTTTGATGTCTTCTTTAATGGACCATTTGTCAATATACTGAACATCCAGGTTCATCCATTTGTCAAAGATGACATTGTTCCGGTTCGGCATTACCTGCCATGTGCAAGTAATCCCCGGTTTCACGGACAGTCTTCTCAGATGCCATCTCTCATATTTCGTTACTTCGGACGGAAGAGGTGGACGCGGTCCGATAAGGGACATTTCACCTTTCAATACGTTGAACAGCTGTGGCAGTTCATCCAACCCCGTTTTTCTCAGTATTTTCCCAAGCTTTGTAATTCGGGGATCATCTTTTATCTTGAATACCGGTCCGTCACTTTCATTCTTTTCCAACAGCCGGACCTTAAGTTCTTCTGCATTGGAAATCATAGTCCTGAACTTATAAATATAAAATTTACGTCCCCTTAAACCTACTCTTTCCTGTTTAAATAATATCGGGCCTTTTGAAGTCGCTTTGATGAGGATTGCGATAAGACACATTAAAGGTGAAACAAGCAAGAGAATACCAAATGAAATCCAGACATCGCTGAATGACTTCCAAAAGAAAGTAATTGAATTTACCGGCGTATTTTCATAAGTAATAAACGGTATATCCTCAAAAACAGTGATATGAGAGTTCATTACGGAATGCGATGATATTTTTAACTGCAGTCTGAATGTGACACCTATTTCTTTGCAGGTCTTGATAAGCATGCGCAGTTGCCTGTAGTCAATGGAGCCATGACAGTAGACAACTTCATCTATGATATCTATGTCTATAATGTTGTTAATATTGATCTTATCCGGATAGATCCTTATACCCTGCCCGTATTTCTTTCTGATGGACATGGAATTGGTAACGATGATCAAAATTCTGAATCCCCATTCTTTATGCTTAATGATGGTATCAAGGAATTTCTCGGACTGATCATTTGCATATACCAGGATATTTTTGATATTGTGCAGGTTGGCCCTGTAATATTTAAAAATCCTGTAAGTTGTCATGCGGAACAGGTATAAAGCAATAAGATTAATGATGGAAAATGACAGGATGAAATAATGGCTGAAGTTCGTCAGATTGAACAAATGCTTATATAAAAGCATAAGTATAAAACCTACGAAACTGAAATTTAAGAATGTAAAAAACACTGATAAGTGGGAGCGGGTTCTAGGAGTCTGCGTAAGATTAAGCGAATATAAAAGAATTAACCATGTGGGTATAATAAATATTAGCATTATGAAATATTCTCTTGTAAAAGCAAAATAGTCCTTATTCATAAGGTCTGTCAGAATATAAGCAAGGAAGTATGAAAAAACAGTGACCAAAATATCCAGAACAGCAAACAATTGGTTCTGTGAAATATTATTTTCGAAAACTTTGATCATTGAATACGATGCCTTACTTTTAAATACAAATCTACATCAGCCGATGTTATTTTTTGCAACATATTCTGAATTTATTCATGCAATTTTATGAACACGTTTGCCCTTAACTCAATAAGCAGATGATTCTCTGCCACTCCACAATGAAAGAATAGTCCTTACTGCCCATAAAAATCCTGCCATAGACTGGTTTTATGTTTATTTTACTATATTGCAATCCTTAAAATATAAAAAATTAAGGAAATTGATTTTTTCGTTTCATAAATGAACAGAATAAACCATGAATATTAATTTAAAATCATCTGCTTTTTCAGAGTATCAAACTTATATCACATTTGACACTCTAAGAAAACTGAGAGCAAAATCATTTTTTATCTTCTGCCTTTTTTTCTGTGTTTCCGGTTGTGCTCAGCCAACAGACAATTCCTGCGAATGGCCTTGTTTCCATGGCCCTGACCGCACGAATAAATCAACTGAAACCGGAATGATGAAAGAATGGCCCGGGGGTGGTCCTGAACTCATGTGGACAGCTAAAGGCCTTGGTGATGGTTACAGCTCTGTGTCTGTAAGCGATGGATTTATTTATACAGCAGGCACGACTGACAATCAAACATATATTATTGCTTTTGATCTTACCGGAAAGGAAATCTGGAGAAAGCCAAACGGCAGGGCCTGGTCAACGCTGATGCCCCACGCACGTTCCTATACCGGAGCACGAAGTACTCCAACCCTTGACAATGGTGTACTGTATCATCTTGGTGAAACCGGCCGTCTTGCTGCATTTGATTCAAAGACAGGGGAAGAGCTCTGGCACAGGGAATTAATGAAGGAATTCGAGAAGGAGGAGACTGAATACGGATATTCTGAATCGGTATTGATCGATGGTGATTATTTATATACCCAACCAGCAGGAAAACAAGGATTCCTGGTTTGTCTGGACAAACACAATGGAAAACTTATCTGGGCCAATACGGAAATTCCGGGAGTAGAAGGATACAACTCCCCGGTGATCATGGAATCTGGCGGTTACCGTCAGATCATCAAAGCGAGCTCAGATTGTTATTACGGTGTCGACACAAGGACAGGCAGGCTGCTCTGGAAAGTAAATTTTAAAAACAAGCAGGGACTGAATATAGCGGACGCAATTGTTCACGAGGATTACGTATTTATATCGAGCGGCTATGGAAAAGGTTCCATGCTGATTAAGCTGAATGTTTCAGGAGAAGAGATTGTTCCGGAAACGATCTGGCAATCTGAACTTATGGACAACCATCATGGTGGTGTCATATTGCATAATGGTTATTTATATGGCTCTGGAAGTGATTCAAGGGGCTGGTACTGCCTCGACTTCCTGACCGGAGAGCAGCTTTGGAGAGTAAACGGTAAAGGTTCGGTCACTTATGCTGATGGAATGCTATACCTGTTGGAAGAAATGGGAACTATGAAACTTGTAAAGGCCACACCTGATGGATATGATCTCACCGGGGAATTTGAAGTGCCTGAAGGAGGCAAAGGTGTTTACTGGGCACATCCTGTTGTATGCGGTGGACGACTTTATATACGTCATTCGGATCAGCTTTATGCATATGACATAAGCGGAAATTAACAACTCCGTCTCAAGGTTATAGTTAAGAAACCTAAACATAGTCTGACAGCCGGTTACACCCTGTCTTCATTTTTCCTTTGTAATATTCCTGATTGAAGGTCATTTCATTGCAGACACAAGGATTTACTGAGGTTACTGCATCTGTTTCATTGAATTCCCGGCTTATTGCTGTAACCTTGACTTCCTGTCATTTGCTAAAATCTTTCATGCAATCCTGGATCCCACAATTCTATTTCGTAATTTTATAGTAAAATTTTAAAGTCTATGAAAATGGACCTGATACTGCCCGAAATCCTGCAAATCAGCAACGAAGCACCCATAAAGATCGCGCTCATATTATCCGTGATCCTGCAATTCAGTGCAGCCATTATTGCCATGACACTGATCAAACGGACCCGGAACAACATTGCATGGTGGCTGATTTCCCTGGGTTTTATGCTGATGGCGATCCGACGTGTTTTTGAAGTGCTCCAGGTTTACGATTCCGAACTGGTGTTTCTGACCGGACTTCTGAGCAGCTGGACAGGAGTGCTGATTTCTGCCACCATGCTTATAAGTCTGATATTTATCAGGCGTATTTTCAACATACAGAAGCAGATTGATGACATGAGAAAACACAATGAATCAAGAGTTCTTTCTGCAATACTGAGAACAGAGGAGAATGAGAGGCAGAACTTTTCAAAAGAACTACACGACGGCCTTGGGCCACTTTTATCATCGGTTAAGATGGCAATATCAACCAGCAGGTACAGCAACAAAAAAAACCAGGATGTACTGGAAAATGCGGAAAAGCTTATTGATGAATCAATTGTGACATTAAAGAACATTTCAAATAATTTAAGTCCGCACATACTGGTCAATTTTGGATTGCTTAAAGCACTCAAATCATTTATCGGCAAGCTGCAGAATCTGGAAGAACCAAAAATCACGCTGAACAGCAATATCGGGAACCAGCGTTTCACTTATAATGTTGAAGTTGTATTGTATCGTGTCATTTGTGAGTTGATCAACAATACATTAAAACATGCCCGTGCAAAAAATATTAACATTGATCTGTTTGTCAACGAAAGATATCTGACACTTGAATATGTTGACAACGGCATCGGATTTGATGAGGATAAGATCAGGGAAAATTTATCAGGCCTGGGCTACTCAAACATACAGTCACGAATAAAATCCCTGAATGGTACCTACGATATCTTTGCAAAACCCGGTGAAGGTGTACGTGTAAATGCTCAGATCAATTTGTTGTAAATGGAACGAATATCTGTTGTACTGGTCGATGATCACAAACTCTTCAGGGAAGGACTGATCCTTCTGCTGAAAAACATTTCTTTGGTAAATGAAATTCATGAGGCAGCTGACGGAAATGATTTTATGGATAGCATGAAGCAGGGTGAAAAACCCGACATTGTATTCATGGATATCGATATGCCGAATCTTAACGGTATCGAAGCTACCCGCCAGGCGCTTCAGATGTATCCTGATCTGAAGATCATTGCACTATCCATGTATTCTGATGAGGATTATTACACCCAGATGATTGAAGCCGGTGTTAAAGGTTTTATTTTGAAGAACTCGGGGATCCGGGATGTGGAACTTGCAATTCAATATGTCATGGAAGGCAAAAACTACTTTTCACAGGAAATACTTGACAGCCTCCTGGTAAACCTGAACCGCAACAAACAGCCACTGAAGAAAACTGACCTTTCTGACCGGGAGGAAGAAGTCCTGTATCACATCTGCAAAGGGCTGTCGAACCAGGAAATTGCTGACAGATTATTCATCAGCAAACGCACCGTTGATAAGCACAGAGAAAACCTGCTTTTCAAGACCGGATCGAATAATACAGCGGGACTGGTGATGTTTGCCATTAAGAACAAAATCGTTGAAATATAGGTTTATTTTACAGGCATGTTACAGATTCATGCGGTTTCTTTGAGTAGAACTCAAGAAAATCTGCGACACAGAATGTACTTCCTGTGATCAGGATGACATCACCCGGTCCGGATTCCCTGCAGACCGCCTCAAATGCATCAGCCACCGATGAAAAATCCCTTCCGTTCAAACCATGTTTCGATGCCCGGTCCATCAATTTCTTCTCATCCATGGTTCTTGGCACCGATAGCCTGGAGAAGTAGTAATTGGCATTCGGGGGAAGTAACCGCAAAATCCCCTTCAGGTCCTTATCACTCACAAAACCAATGATGATCAACATTTTGTCAGCCGGTATCCCGGAAAGCTGTTGAATGACAACCTGAATGCCTTCAGCATTGTGTGCCGTATCACATATAATTAAAGGCATGTCCGAAACGACCTGCCATCTGCCGTACAATCCCGTGTTTTTCACGACTTTCCTGATACCGTTGTAGACCTCTCTTACCGGAATCAGAAAGCCTCTTTCTTTCAGCAATTCCAAAGCAGCAATCACCGTGATGATATTTTTCTTCTGGTATTGGCCGAGCAGATCACATTTTAAATCACGATAATACAACCCATCATTTTTCCTGATGTTGAACACCTGAACCCGGTCATCCGTAATGAAGCTGGACTCAACTTCAAATTGCGCATCTGCAAAAACGATCGGTGCATGCACCGCTTCTGCCAATTGTTTGAATATCAATCGGGTTTCTTTTTTACTTTCACCGATCACGACCGGTATACCTGATTTTATGATCCCGGCCTTTTCATGCGCAATCTTTGCGAAAGTTTTTCCGAGCAGTTCAGTATGGTCCTTACCAATGTTGGTTATGACCGACAGTTCCGGCATGATGATGTTGGTCGAATCCAGTCTTCCTCCCAAACCCACCTCCACAACGGCAACATCGACCTTTCTGACATGAAAGAAGTGAAAGGCCATAAAAACAGAGATCTCAAAGAAGGAAGCCTGTAAAGTGTCAAAGAAATCTTTATGATGATGCACAAATTCAGTCACATCCCTTTTGGATATGGGTATTCCGTTTATTTTAATACGTTCCCTGAAATCCAGCAAATGTGGAGATGTATAGAGGCCGACCTTGTATCCCGATTGCCGGAGAACGGAGGCCAGCATATGGGAAACAGACCCTTTACCGTTTGTGCCGGCCACATGGATGGTGCGAAAATCCCTGTGAGGACTGCCAAAATATGCATCCAGACGGTATGTATTTTCCAGTCCGCTTTTATATGCAGCCTTACCGATGCGCTGATACATCGGCAGTTGATTCAACAGGCAGGATACTGCCTCTTTATAATTCATACGGCTCCGGCTTATTTGCAAGGTAAGGGAATTACTTTGTGAGTGACCATTTTTCATAATGCACCCTTTTGGGATCGAATCTGTCAGGAAAAGCTTTCTTTTCAGCTGGATGTCCAAGGGATATCACCGAAAATGGTTTGATGTGTTCCGGAAGTTCAAATATTTTATGCAATGCTTCAATTCGACGAATACGAGGATACACACCGACCCATACCGCGCCCAGACCAAGTCCGTGGGCTGCAAGCAATACATTCTGTGTGGCAGCGGCGCAGTCAACCGGACCGTAACCTGCGTCATGCTGAAGATTTTCATCCCAGCATACCAGAATTGCCACGTCAGCCTTTTCCAGCATCTTAGCGTTGGGATGAACATTAATGATCTCCCGGATGGTTTTACCATTGCGGAATACTATAAGATGCCAGGGCTGCCTGTTCACTGCAGAAGGAGCATACATCGCCGCTTTCAGCAAAATTTCGATTTCATCATCCGTAACTGTTTCTTCTGTATAACTCCGAACACTTCTTCTTCCGAAAATCGCTTCAAAGACATCCATAATTAAGGTGTTGATAAATATTGATAATCCCTGGTTTGAAATATGAAAATTTGCAATATTATTAATGCGGAATCCAGCCCAGGGTTATCTGTTGTTGCAGCAAATTTATAACATTATTAGGTATGCCTTATCAGAAAATTTCCACGCATCATTAATCACTTAAGCATTAAAAAAGGACATGACACATCAGAAGAAGGTATTTGTACTGGACACCAATGTATTGTTGCATGATTACAACTGCATTTATAATTTTCAGGAGAACAACGTCATCATACCCATAACGGTGCTGGAGGAACTCGATAAATTTAAAAGAGGTAATGATATCATCAATTATCATGCCCGTGAATTTACCCGGGAACTGGACAAGCTTTCGGGAGACAAACTGTTCAACGGCGGTGTACCGCTGGGTAAAGGACTCGGGAAACTCAGCATCGAGACCGGCAAACCGTTTTCAGACATGTTGAAGGCATCGTTCCCTGAAGATACCTCTGATCACAGGATCCTGGCGATTGCAGATCACATATCCAGAAATAACAGAGGAAAAAGCGTTATCCTGATCAGCAAGGATATTAATCTGCGCATGAAAGCCAAATCCATCGGGATACTGGCACAGGATTATGAGACCGATAAGGTCCGGAATATTGACGATATCTATAAAAGCGTCAGCGTCTATGAGAACCTTGATGGTCAGCTGATCATGAATCTCTACGAAAAACCTGAAGGCGTTCCGTTTTCCGATTTCAACATTTCCGTGAAGCCCATTGCCAACCAATATTTCATTTTTAAAGGCAATGGTTCAAGCGCACTGGCACATTACAATCCCAAAACAGCTTCCGTAAGCAGGGTTGTAAAGCAAAAGGCGTATGGGATTGAACCCCGGAATGCAGAGCAGACTTTCGCACTGGATGCTCTGATGCGCGATGAAGTGCAGCTTGTCACCCTGACGGGTAAAGCAGGAACCGGTAAAACCCTGCTGGCCCTTGCAGCAGCCCTCCAGCAGCGTCAGCAATACACCCAGATATTTCTGGCACGTCCTGTAATTCCTCTTGCCAACCGGGACATCGGATTTCTGCCGGGTGACATAAAGGAGAAGATCGGGCCTTATATGCTGCCGCTATTTGACAACCTCGATGTCATTAAAAATAAATTTCTTGCCTCCAGCAAGGAATTCTTGAAGATTGAAGAAATGCTGAAGACGGAAAAGCTGATCATCACGCCACTGGCCTATATCAGAGGAAGAAGTCTGTCCCGGATCTTTTTCATTGTTGATGAAGCTCAGAATCTGACACCCCATGAGATCAAAACCATCATAACCCGCGCAGGTGAAGAGACCAAAATGGTCTTTACGGGTGACATTGAACAGATAGACTCCCCTTACCTGGATGAAAAATCAAACGGCTTAAGTTACCTTACGGATAAAATGAACGGTCAGGACCTTTTTGCGCATGTCAATCTGGTTAAAGGCGAACGCAGTTATCTGGCAGAACTTGCAAGTCATTTGCTTTAAAACTTTTTTCAGCGGACGAATATGTTAATTTTGCATCAAGGCAATAGATCCATTCATATATGAATCAAAAGAAGTTGCACATAGTAAGGCATGCCAAGTCAAGCTGGGATTATGAAAACATATCCGATCTCGACAGGCCTCTGAAATCCAAAGGCATTCTGAGAGCCTATCAGGTTTCCGACAGACTGAAGCATCAGAACCTGATACCCCAGATCATGATTTCCAGTCCTGCCAACCGGGCAATCCATACTGCCATCATTTTCGCAAGGGTGCTCGATGTACCTTTGACCAACTTGTTCATCAGTCAGTCACTTTACGATTCAAACATAAAACAGATCACTGAAGTAATCACGGAGACCGATGACAGCATTGATTCTCTCATGATTTTCGGGCACAATCCCGGTTTCACAGGCATGGTCAATCACCTTGCAAAAAACAGGATAGCAAATTTACCGACTTCAGGTGTGGTTACCCTGATCTTTGATACGGACAAATGGAGAAATATCAGTCTAGAGAACCTTGAAAGACAAATCAATCACTTTGATTTTAAAGGGGATATCAACCATAGAAAGGATGGACTTTCCTAAAATAGTTCCTGCATGAATGGAGAATTGAAGCTCATACACCGCGAGATCAGCTGGTTATCTTTCAATGAACGGGTTCTGCAGGAAGCTCAGGACCCGGAAGTGCCCCTGCTGGAACGCATCAGGTTCCTGGGCATCTTTTCAAATAATCTTGATGAATTCTTCAAAGTCCGGGTTGCCACAATCAAAAGGATCATCGATTTCCAGCCACGCTATAAAAAAATTGAAGGAGTGAGGCCAAAGGTGCTTATGAACATGATCCAGAAGAAAGTCATGCAGCTGCAGAACAAATTTGAAAATACATACCATCACATCCTTGGCGAGCTGGAAAAGAAAGGTATTTTTCTAATCAACGAACTCATGCTGAATCCTTTTCAGGTAAAATTTGTAAAAAGGTATTTCAAAGAACATGTATTTCCTGTGCTTTCACCCATCATACTCAGCAACGTGGATGGATTTCCATACCTGAGGGACAAGTTCATCTACCTCGCCATTATTCTAAGGGGAGCCGACCCAAAACCCAAGACCGACTATGCACTCATTGAGGTACCTACGGACATCCTTCCCCGTTTTATCGTCCTTCCTTCGGAAAACGAAAAGAAATTCGTCATCCTCCTGGAAGATGTCATACGGTATAACCTCGATCAGGTCTTCGCATTGTTCGGATTTGACCAGCATGATTCCTGGATCATCAAACTTACCCGGGATGCGGAACTGGATATGGACAATGACATTTCCAAAAGTCTGCTGGAGCTGATCTCCTCCGGCATCGACAACCGGAAGACAGGTCAACCTGTCAGATTTGTTTTTGACAATTCTATTGCCAAAGACCTTCTTGATTATATTGTCAGGAAACTCAACCTCGATGAAGACAACAACCTGATACCAGGCGGACGGCATCATAACTTCAAGGATTTTATGAATTTCCCGAAGCTGGATGAGGATGAGTTGATGTACCGGAGGGATGTCCCTTTGGGCCACCCAATGGTAAGGACGAACAAGAGCATTACAGATACCATTGCAGGAAAGGACATCCTGCTGCATGTACCGTATCATGACTTCAATATTTTTGTCAGGTTGCTGCAGGAAGCCTCAATCGATCCGCTGGTCAGGGAAATCGCCATTACAGTATACCGGGTGGCAAAAGATTCGAGGGTTCTGAATGCAATCATCAATGCAGCCCGCAATGGAAAGAAAACCACTGTTGTGATTGAACTTCAGGCCAGGTTTGACGAGGAAGCCAACATATCCTGGTCCCACAAGCTCGAAGAAGCGGGTGTAAAGGTCGTCTTCGGCATGCCCGGACTGAAGGTCCATGCGAAACTGCTTTGCATCGAAAGAAAAGAAGGCAATAAAACCAGATGTTATGCATGTGTCGGAACCGGCAATTTTCATGAAGAAAATGCGGCTGTTTATTCAGATCTCTTTCTGCTTACAGGAGATGCAAGGATTGCAGGAGATGTTAAAAAGGTTTTTGATTTTTTTGAAAATCCATACCGCAATTATGTTTACCGGCACATCATCAAATCACCGTTACACCTCAGACGAAAAATGTACAATCTGATAGACAACGAGATCAAAAATGCCAGGGCCGGTAAGGAAGCATACATCATATTGAAACTGAACAGCCTGGTTGATAATGAAATCATATACAAACTCTATCAGGCGAATAACGCAGGTGTCAGAATCAAAATGATCGTCCGTGGAATATGTTCATTGATGCCCGGAGTGCCCGGATTAAGCGAAAATGTTGAGGCGGTCAGCATTGTCGACAAATACCTGGAACATTCCAGGATCATGATCTTCTGCAACAACGGCAATGAAAAGTATTACATCTCATCAGCCGACTGGATGACCAGAAACCTCGACAGAAGGATTGAGGTTTCCTGTCCCATTTACGACAGGAACGTTCAGCAGGAATTGAAGGACATCATAAATATTCAGTTGAAGGACAACGTAAAAGCCAGGGTGATCAATTGCACCCAGAGCAATGAATATGTGAAGGGAAACGGTCAGGAAGCATACAGATCACAAAAAAAGTTGTACGAATATTACAGAAACAATTTGCAACATCATAATGTCAGAAATCATTGACCATCAGAAAGCCTGTGAAGCTGCAATGGAAGTTGCCCGTAGAACAGGCAGATACATCTTCAGCCACATCAACAGGATCTCATCAAAAGACATTGAATCAAAAGGCAGATCCAATTTTGTAACTGAAATCGACCGGACTGCCGAATCCATGATCATTGAAGCCCTCACCCCGGTGATTCCCGAAGCAGGGTTTATTGCTGAAGAGGGAACCTCTGAAAAAAAAGGATTTCATTACAACTGGATCATTGATCCGCTGGATGGCACAACGAATTTTATCCACGGTGCGCCTCCTGTTTCCGTCAGTATTGCCCTGATGTCGGACGATCAGATCGTTGCCGGAGTTGTTTATGAAATATGGCATAATGAACTCTTCTATTCCTGGAAAGAAG
Source organism: Bacteroidales bacterium (assembly GCA_016926205.1). Lineage (GTDB taxonomy): Bacteria > Bacteroidota > Bacteroidia > Bacteroidales > UBA10428 > UBA5072. The sequence continues at coordinate 22,304 of JAFGPB010000092.1, read as the reverse complement.
GTGAGGCATTCCTGAACGGCAACAGGATCCGGGTCTCAGCAGTGGATCAAGTCAGAGAATCCCTGATCGCTACGGGATTCCCCTATGAGAATTTCGACCGGATCGTGCCTTTCATGAAGTCCCTGGATTATTTTTTCCGGAATACACATGGCGTGCGCCGTCTTGGTTCGGCTGCAGCAGATCTGGCTTATGTTGCATGCGGCCGTTATGATGCATTTTATGAATATAATCTCAATCCCTGGGACGTTGCCGCCGGTGCATTCATTGTCCTCCAGGCCGGAGGAAAGGTCTCGGATTTCAGAGGTGGAAATGACTACTTGTTCGGAAGGGAGATCGTGGCTTCAAACAGTAATGTATTCGGGTCATTCCTTCAGAACGTCGGTACTTTCATGAATCAAATCCAGCGTTGTGTGCCGGGTGAAGAAATCACATAACATCTGCAAGGAATTCATCAGTCGGATGCAGTTTTTCGTGCAGATGCCATCGAAATCAGGACAACTTTTCACGTACCTGTTTACGGAGCCTGAACCGGTGTATCGGAAGAGACCGTCACCCGCCGGAAGCCGGGAAATATCTCAGTATTAAAATACAGATAAGAATGTCAAAGATCCCGTATTACCTTCTTTATGCTTTTACATGGACCGTCTCCCTGATCCCTTTCCCGGTGCTTTACTGTATTTCTGATGTCCTCTATCTTATCATTTTCTACCTGATCCGCTACCGCAAAAGAACCGTAATTGTCAATCTGCGGAAATCCTTTCCGGAAAAATCAGATCCTGAAATTCTGGCAATCGCCAGGAGTTTTTACAGGCATTTCTGCGACTTTTTGCTTGAATCCATTAAGGGCATGACTATTCCGGTGAACAAACTGGACAAGAGATACCGTTTCCTGAACCTTGAGCTGATCCATGAGCTGGAAAGGCAGAACAAAAGTATTGCACTGGTCTCGGGACATTATAACAACTGGGAATGGATGATCAACTTTCCCCAAAAAATAAACCACGAATTTCTTGTCATTTACCGCACTTTAAAAAACACGGCGGTCGATAGGATCACCAGATCCATCCGCAGCAGGCAGGGCGGAATAATGATTGCCATGGAACACATTTACCGTGAGGCCATGCAGCGCAATGCCAATAACAAACTTTTCCTGGTCTGGTTCCTGGCTGATCAGCGGCCTCCGCGCTCAGGCAAATTCTGGACCCGGTTTTTAAACCGCGAAGTTTCTTTTTATCAGGGTACTGAAAAATTGGCCCGCAAACTCGACCTTGCCGTGGTTTTTATGGAAACCCGGAAAATAAAAAGGGGATATTACGAGATCACTTTTCATAAGTTGTTCGATCATGCGCCCGGAACACGGGAAAATGAAATTACGCTGGCCTGCATCAGGGAGATCGAAAAAGAGGTTTGCAGACAACCTGAATTCTGGTTGTGGTCGCACAAAAGGTTCAAACACACCAGGCCTGAGGGTGTTAAACTGGTAACGGAATGAGCCGCGTAGCCATCGTAATACTCAATTGGAACGGCCAAAAGTTCCTTCAGGAATTCCTGCCTTCGGTGATTGAACATTCTGATGTTCAGGATACGGAGATCTTTATTGCGGATAACTGTTCTGATGACGGGTCAGTGGAATTTGTCAGGCAGAAGTATCCCGGTGTAAAGATGATCCGTTTTGACAGAAATTACGGATTTGCCGGAGGATATAACAAGGCTTTGAAGCGTATCGAATCAGAATATTTTGTACTGCTCAACACTGATGTTCAGGTGACATCCGGATGGCTTTCACCATTGATCAATGAAATGGACCAGGATAAGAATATTGCTGCATGCATGCCAAAGATCAGGGCATTCCGCCAGCAGGATTCATTTGAGTATGCCGGAGCTGCAGGAGGATTCATAGATACTTTCGGATATCCTTTCTGCAGGGGAAGGATTTTAAATCAGATTGAAAAGGATACAGGGCAGTATGATGAAAATATGCGGATCTTCTGGGCGTCCGGTGCCTGTCTCGCCATAAGAAGTTCAGCCTATTCCGAGGCGGGCGGTCTTGACAGCACGTTTTTCGCACACATGGAGGAAATTGATCTTTGCTGGCGGTTGCACAGACTGGGCTACTCAGTCAATTGTATCCCGGGATCCATCGTTTATCATGTTGGAGGAGGAAGCCTTCCCAACAATAATCCCCGGAAGATTTATCTGAACTACCGCAACAATCTGTACCTGTTGCTGAAAAACCTCCCTGTACAGCAAATGATACCGGTGCTGGCCATCCGGATGATCTGGGATGTACTGTCGGCCATGATTTACCTTTTTAACGGTTCCGGAAACTTTACCACTGCTGTTTTCAAAGCCCACCTGGATTTTTACCGCAACATACCGGTTCTATTAAAAAAACGAAGGCTTCATAAATCTGTGTCCGGAATACCCCCGGCTGAAACGGTCAGGATCCGTGAAATATATACCGGAAGCATTGTATTTGACTTTTTTTTCCGGAGGAAACGTACTTTTTCGGAGTTGAAATTCGGCAATTGTCTCCGGAAAAGGCATAAATGATTTTCTGACCCGGTCTTATTTTTCTGTCCTTACGGGCATGATGCCGTCCAGCTGTGCACGGATTACAAGTGACATGGAATGGTCAACGACGCCGGGGATAAAATGCAGTGAGAACTGTACCGTACCAATGACGCGGCTTTCCCCCCGGGCATAATAGATGTCTGTCCTGCCGTAGGAACTTGATCTGTAAAATCCGTCGCCCGAGACAATGATCTGTTCCCCTCCTCTGTAATAGAGGCCCCTCAGCCCGAATCCCTTATAACTGACTTCTGCTTCACTGATCCAGCCCAGAGGCCAGGAAAAATCATACACTCCCCTGAGTCTGTCATAAGATCCCATAATGCCGGATGCAATGATCAGTGTGTCAAGACCCGTCAGATGCGACAGGTTCAGTCCGGCCAAGGCAGAATATCCGCCGTTGTCCCTGAGGTGTTCATCTGCACCATGGTTTTTGGAAAATGCCACATGATTCATGACAAAATGATGGTGGTAAAGGAAAGCACCCTTGCTGAAATATCCTGAAAATCCGAGTCTGAACATCTCTCTTTTTGTGAAAGACTGTCTGCCTGTCCAGTCGATCCATACGTTATGCCGGAATTGTTTTGATGTATATTCCAGAGACATACCTTCGATATTGGGCCGGTAATACTGTATGGTATCGCTCATAAGACCCAGAGGCATTGACATTTCACGATAACGTGGAAATGCTCCGATCTTAAAGGACAGGTTTTTCAGCCCTCCATGATAATACAAAATAAGATCGGGTTGCCGCAACTCACCCCTGCTTCCGAATTCATACAGGAAATCCACTCCAACAGCAAAGTCATTGTTCCCGTTCAGTGAGAAGCCCGCATATCCGTATGCTCTTGAGCCGAAGATGGTCTGATCGTCCACATATGGATTGAAATACTCCCTGTTGTCAAAAAAACTGAAATTTCCGGCTATCCATAAAACATCCTGAGCTGCGGCGGATAAAACACCCAACTGTACCAGGAGGACAAGTTTTAAATATTTCAATTAAAAATCAAATTATATACACATGAAACATTGTAAGATTTTAATGTCTAAAAATAACATATTAATTGCTAATTTTGAACAAATTGTAATTCTGACATTATGAAGATCACTGTAATTGGCAGTGCCAATATGGATATGACCATCAGGACGCCCCGTATTCCGGGCGCGTCTGAAACAGTTGTCGGCACCAGATACGGTATGTCCATCGGGGGCAGAGGCATCAACCAGTCGGTCGCAGCTGCAAGGGCCGGTGGAACCGTAAGTTTTGTCTCCCGTGTTGGAAATGACATGTTCGGAGAAAATATCGTAAACGGACTTAAAGCTGACCACATTGATGTCAGTCATGTTATCAGGGATCCACACAATTATACCGGAATCGCCAATATTGTGGTAACAGACAAAGGTGAAAATTCTGTTGCTCTGGCTCCCGGAGCAAATATGAACATTTCGGAAGAAGATGTCAATGAAGCAAAGGAACTCATCCTTTCAAGCGATATTCTGCTGATGCAACTCGAAATCCCTGTTGAAACCGTAAAACATGCTGCAAGGCTGGCCAAACAGAATAAAAAGAAAATCATTCTGAATCCCTCACCCGCCCTGCCGGTCAGTGATGACCTGCTTCAGTCCATTTCAGTGCTTACCCCGGATGCCGCCGAAGCTGAGCTGCTCACCGGCATCAACATCACGGATGAAAGATCTGCCGAGCTGGCCGGAAGAATTCTTTTGGAACGGGGGCTGGACAGGGTCATCATTACCATGCGAACAAAAGGTGCTATGGTGATTGACAACGGAGGCGCCGAGCATGTACCCGCTTTTAAACATAAAACAATTGATGCCTCGGCGGTGAATGATGTGTTCAACGGTGTCCTTGCCGTAGGACTTGCAGAAGGTAAAAACTTCTATGAAGCTGTCCTGTTTGCCAATGCGGCATGTGCACTTTCCTTATCCCGGCCGGGTGGTTTCTCTTCAATACCTGTCAGGGATGAGATTATGGAAATAATGAAAAGAAAGAAAACTTCGCATTGATCTGCATGATCCCGGGCCTTCAATTTTCAATCCATTCGTTTTTCAGGTGCAAGGTTTTTTCAAATGAACGGCAAGCCAACGGATATCCTGCCGGGTTTCAGTCCGCGGATTGATCCAAAGAATTGAAATTTATCATGGTACGGTTGTTTTTTTTTGATCAACTTTAGCGTACCAATCAAATTCATCATTATGGATGTAAATAAAATCATACAGGATCTTGAAAGAAAGAATCCTGGGGAAATCGAATACCTGCAGGCAGTCCGTGAAGTACTGGATTCCATATCGGAGGTTGTAAACCGCAATCCCCAGTTTGAAAAAGCAGGCATTGTTGAACGGCTGATTGATCCCGACCGCATACTGATCTTTAAGGTGCCGTGGTTGGACGATGAAGGCAACGTTCATGTAAACCGCGGATACCGTGTCCAGTTCAATAATGCCCTGGGGCCCTATAAAGGGGGACTGCGTTTCCATCCGAGTGTCAACCTGAGCATCCTCAAGTTTCTCGGATTCGAGCAGATCTTCAAGAACAGTCTGACTACCATGCCTATCGGTGGCGGAAAAGGAGGATCCGATTTTCAACCCAAAGGAAAATCAAATGCCGAGATTATGCGTTTCTGTCAGGCTTTCATGCTGGAGTTGTGGAAGATCATCGGACCTGAGATCGACGTGCCTGCAGGAGACATAGGTGTCGGTACGCGTGAGATCGGTTTTCTATACGGGATGTATAAAAAAATCACGAACCATTACAGCGGTATACTGACAGGAAAAGGGTTGCACTGGGGAGGCAGTCTGATCAGACCGGAAGCAACCGGTTATGGCGTGGTCTATTTCACACGGGAGATGCTTGCTACCCGCGGGGAAAGTCTGGAAAATAAAACAGTTGCTGTTTCAGGCTTTGGCAATGTGGCATGGGGCGCTGTCAAAAAACTCAATGAGCTGGGAGCTAAAGTCTTGACGCTCAGCGGTCCTGATGGGTATGTATACGATGATGAAGGTATACGTGGGAATAAGATAGATTATATGCTTGAACTGCGGGCTTCAAACGATGATGTCGTCGAACCCTATTCACTTATGTTTAAAAATGCTGTCTTTGTAAGAGACAGGCATCCCTGGGAGGTTCCATGCAACATAGCCATTCCCTGTGCCACTCAAAATGAGCTCAATACAGAAGATGCCCGGAATCTGGTGAACAACGGCTGCATCTGCGTATGCGAGGGAGCGAATATGCCTGTATTACCTGCAGCCCTGGAGATTATCCAGCAAAACGATGTTTTGTTTGGGCCCGGAAAGGCAGCAAATGCGGGAGGGGTTTGTGTTTCCGGACTGGAAATGACACAGAATGCAATGAAAATGCACTGGACCGCAGAAGAAGTAGATTCCCGCCTGTACCAGATCATACAGGCCATTCATGATGCATGTCTGTTGCACGGAAAATGTTCCGACGGTTATGTGGATTATGTAAAAGGTGCCAATATAGCAGGTTTCCTGAAAGTTGCAAATGCCATGCTTGACCAGGGTATCACATGACATAAGTGCTGAAATTTCACGCACAGCAGAGCATTATATCGATCAGCCTTTTTTATTATTTTTGGGATTATGGAAATTATAGCCTGGATTGGATGCTCAACAGCACTTTTTGCAGGGATTCTGATCAGTGCAAAAATAAACATTGGCACTTCCGATAAACTGCTTTCCGCATGGCTTTTCCTTATGGCTTTTGAATTTGCCACATTCGGGATTGACAGGCTGGTTTTCGGTGACGAATACCTGCTTTCCAATCCGTTTTTCCTGTTCAATCCGGCACTTTATCTGTACATTCTTTCCCTGACGGATAAAACATTCTCTTTGAGATATATTCAGCTGCTTCACCTGCTGCCCTATGTTTTTTTTGAAAGCACGGCATATTTTATTAAAGAAATTCGTGAAATCCCTTACTTTCTGGCCGGTGATGCCAATTTATGGTTTCGCATGCTCTTTGCTTCCGGAGCATTTGTATCCTGGGTAAGTTATTCACTGCTCAGCATCATCAGAGTCCACCGGCACAGGGTCAATCTTCTTGATGAATTCTCCACAATTGACAGTTACAAGAAGATCACCTGGATCCTCTTCCTGCTCGTGTTTTACATCCTGTTTTGGATCGGCGCACTGGCAATGGGATTTGCCAATTACTTCACGGGAAGGGAAGGCCTGATACCGTTCTTTACATATTCGGCGCTTTTGTTGCAGACCTATATTCTGGGATTTTATGGTCTGAAGCAGCAAACCATTTTTGAATATACAGCCGTGCAAAACGGAAGTGAAAGATATCTGAAGTCCAGATTGCAGCCTTCCTATAAAGCAAAAGTAAGGAAGAAGATCGATGAATGCTTTGAAACGGAAAGACCCTATCTTGATCCCGAGCTTACAGTGGGAAAACTTTCTGAAATGCTTAATATTTCGAGACATGTGCTGACTGAAGTCATCAATACCGACCTCAATAAAAACTTTTATCAGCTAGTGAATGAATACCGCGTCGAAGAAGTGAAAAAGGGACTTGCTGATCCCCGCAAAAAGCATTTTTCAATTGAAGCCATTGGTTACGATTGCGGCTTTAACAGCAAGTCGACTTTTTTTACGGTATTTAAAAACATTACCGGATACACCCCTTCACAATACAAAGACAACAGAGGCTAATACCACAATCACTTACATTTAACCGTTACTACAACAACGGGTATGAGATCACAAGGCAGGTCTGGAATTCAGCTTCATGAAACCATGATGAAACCACGGCGCAGGTTTTCTTTATCATGTCGGTGAAATTCCATAGCAGGTCCGAAATTCAGCTTTATATAACCCCGGTGCAATTCTTCAAAATAAAAACCCAAACATAACAGAATCCGGAACTTTGCTCCGCATGAATTGTTATTTTTCGTTATTATTTCCTATTTACCACAATAATAAGCGGTTATATTTACTCCGGAAAATACGTTGCAAAGTCTGAACCGGAACTACATGTCCGGATTGCGCACAAAGAACCGTTGCGGCCCCTGCAAATGGTAACTTTCAGCCATTATTCAATACGATCGCATGAAGATACGAGGGGCAAGATTTATTTTTATGGCAATACTGACTTCCATGTTCCAGGAAGGTCAATCCCAGGATCTCTTTTCTGAACTCGTCAATGAAGAGGATGAACAGGTTTCTTCCGTGGACTGGAACGGTTATGTCAGGGGTTCGGCTTTCGGAGGATCTGAAGCGTATCACCTGAACACATTGTTTGGTGAACTTGCGCTGCAGGGATCATGGAAACAGGACAGATCATTCCTGTATGCCGATTTCCGCGTCCGTGAAGGAATACAATTCGGAAAGCAGTCACTTCATCTTCAGTTGAAGGAGGCTTATGCCGGATATCATGGTGACCGTCTTACTTTTCTCCTTGGAAACCAGATTGTCACCTGGGGACGTACAGACGGTTACAATCCCACAAACAACATCAACCCGAATGATTACTTCCTGATGACAGGTGAGCATGACGACCAGATCATGCCCAATTTCATGATGCGCATTCAATACAGGTTTATACCATCGGTTGAACTGGATCTTATTGCCGTTCCATTTTACAAACCTTCAGTCTACCGCTATGACCTGTTTGATATGGGATCCGGAGTTAGCTTCGATGATGCTGAACAGCCTGATGCCACGATCGGAAACGGTACGTTTGCTGTCCGGATAAATTGTGAATTCCCGGCTGCCGGTTTCTCCTTGTCATTTTTTCGGGGTTATGACCCATTTTATGGATTCTTTGTCAAAGATGTGGATCTGCTTCAGGAAATCCCGGAAATCGTTTACCAGTCGGATTACTTTAAAAAGAATGTTTTCGGGGCCGATGTTGCCCTGCCATTGGGATCGTGGATCTTCAGAGCCGAGGCAGCACTGACAGTCACAAAGGAATATGAAAACAACATGCATATCCCCTTTCCCGATGTCTACTATGTTGCCGGTCTGGAACACGACTTTGGAAGAATCAAGGCAATCTTCCAATATGCGGGAAAATTCATACCTGACTACATCGGGCTCCGCAAGCCAGTATTGCTGGATCCGGAAGATCCCCTGCAGGTATTGGCATTCGCCGGTGAAAAAATAAATTACGAGTCCGCCCTCTTCAACAGAAAAATTTTCAATCAGCAGGAAAAATACAACCATGCAGTTTTTCTCTCATTGAACAGGTATTTTTCACATGACCTGTTGCAGGCTGATTTGTCCGCTTACTACAACTTCACCAGTGATGAATACATGTTCAGGCCTTCACTGACATGGAGCATCACGGATCACCTGTCGGTACGGGCAGGCTGGAATTTCATGAACGGAGAGGACGGTTCTGTTTTTTACAAGGCCAAAGGATTCATGAATGGCGCATTTCTGCAACTAAAAGTAAGTTTTTAAAGCGAACCGGCATGACACCCCGAAACAACATTATCCGGCACCGCCTCTGGTATATCATCGTACCGGCCGTGATCACACTTGCCATGCTGATACCCTTGAGAAAGGCAAGGATCAATCCTGACCTGAACGCGTATCTTTCGGATGATATTCCGGCAAAAATAAACCTGGATACTATTGAAAAATCCTTCGGAAAGACAGATCCGGTGATGCTTATTTTTGAAGCTCCCGATATCCTTTCCGGAAAAAGTCTGGAAAGGATCAGGGACCTCAGCAAAGCCTTCGGGAACATGAAGGAGTTTGATTATGTTATTTCACTGTTCGATGTAAAGGATATCCGTGGTGAATCGGGGATGATGATCGTTGAACCGGCTGTTGAAAGAATTCCGGGCACAGAAGCAGAAAAAGAAGAACTAAGGGCAAGGCTTCGGAACAATGAAATGGCATTCAAAATTGTTGTATCAGAAAATTTCCGTCATTCACTGATCCTGCTGAATCCGGAGGAAGGCTTGACGGATGCGGAAATCCTTGAGACCATCAGGGAACAACTGGAAATGATTCCCGGTGATGAAAAGGTATACATCAACGGTATGCCTTACTTCCGTTATGAGATCCAGAAGATCGCAATCCGCGACCTTTTGATCTTGCTGCCTTTGGCCCTGCTGATTATGATCGTCTTCCTGTATATCTCCTTTGGTGAAAAACGGGGTGTGCTGCTTCCGCTTTCCATGGTCAGCATGTCCGCTGTCATTGCCATGGGTCTTATGCCCATGCTGGGTTGGGACTTTAGTATTGTTGCGATTCTGGTTCCCATTCTGATGATCGCTGTTGCAAACAACTATGGAATACATATCATTTCCCTTTACCAGGAATTGAACGGCAGGGATTCCGGACATACGATGAAATCCATAGTTGATCAGATCCTGAAGCGTTTAAGCAGACCCATAATATTAACCGGACTGACCACGATCATCGGTATACTCGGACTGGTGACGCACATCATGCTGCCTGCCAAACAAATGGGCATTGTTTCAGCCATAGGAATAGCATTTGCACTTGTCTTCAGCCTTACATTCATTCCGGCAGTCATGTCGGGCATGCAAAAAGGCAAACCGGTAAGTATCCGAAAAACTGACAAAGCGGGCTTTATCAGCCGGATGCTCCGGTGGTCAGGTCAGACAACCACTCGAAAGACCAGACTGGTAATACTGGTTTTTGCCGTTTTCTTTGTCTTTGCTGGAGCAGGAATATCCCGGTTAAAGGTAAGCATCAACTTCGAGAATATGATGCCACGCAAACATGACTTAAGAAAGTCCGCAAGGATTGCCGATGATCATTTCGGAGGAACGCGTTATATCAGCCTGCTTTTCGAAGGTGACATCAAAGATCCAGATTTGCTGCAACGTATGTACTCTTATGAACGGGAACTGGAAAAAGAGCCGGAGGTCAGTGATGTAACCTCACTGGCGACTGTTATCAGACTGATCAGCAGGGCTATGAACGATCCGGGTGATCCCATGTACGATACCATACCCGACAGCCGGGCTGCCGTCGCGCAATATCTTGAATTCTATATGTTCAGCGGCGATCCTGATGATTTTGAACAGCTGGTGGATTTTGATTACACCAAAGCATTGATGAACATCCAGTTTACAGCAAGAGACATCCGTACCTTCAACCGGATAACAGGCAGGATCAGCGACCTGGTGACTGCCGATCCCGGCTTCAGGATTCAGGCAGGCAATTCACTGGTTGAAAAACAAATGTCTGAGGCCATCATAACGGGACAAATGAACTCCCTTGTTTTTGCTTTTGCTGCCATTCTGATCCTGCTGGCGGTCATTTTCCGGTCCTTTGCAGCCGGACTGCTTGGCAGTCTCCCGCTTCTTTTCACCCTGGTATGTAATTTCGGACTCATGGGCTGGATGGGGATCAGGCTCGACATTGGCACTTCGCTCCTGTCATCCATAGCCATTGGTATCGGAGTCGATTACACAATACATTTTTTCTGGCGGCTCAAACTGGAAATACAACAGGGAAAATCTGCCGAAGAAGCAGTTGTTGCCACATTGAGTACCACAGGTCGAGGTATTACGATCAATGCATTCTCGGTGATCGTCGGTTTTGCCGTATTGTTCCTGTCAGGTATTACCATTTTGAAGGCATTCGCATTTCTGATCATTTTTTCCCTGTTGCTTTGTCTCTTATGCGCATTGACACTGGTCCCCGCACTATGTATGGTACTCAAACCGAAATTTCTTTACAGGAAGAACAATTCAATGTAAGTATAAACCTTTAAATCGATAGTATATGAAAATCATTCTAAGTCTTTTGACATCAATGGTCCTGTTCACACAGGGAATTCACTCTCAGGATGCACGTCAGATTGCCGAGAACGCATCAGATGCGGTGGAGTTCTCAGCCATGGAAATGTCTGCAACACTCAGAATCATTGACAACCGGGGGAATGAACGCATCCGCCGGATTGCCAACGCCTCCAGGAAATTCAATGAAACCACAAAAACGCTGATCCGGTTCCTTTCACCGGCTGATGTAAAAGGGACCTCCATGCTGATTTACGAGTATGAAGAAAATCCAAGCGATATGTGGATTTATATGCCGGCCCTGAGAAGGACCCGCCGCATCATCAGCAGTGAAAAAGGAAACAGTTTCATGGGATCGGAGTTTTCCAATGCGGATATGGCCCGGCCGGTGATCGAAGATTTTACTTACAGATTGCTGGGCACTGAAACAATAGACGGAGAGACCTGCTGGAAAATAGAATCTTCCTGCATCAGTGATGAGGTTCAGGACGAAAACGGTTTCAGCAAAAAAGTGGCCTGGATCGAACAGACGGATTGCCTGACCTTAAAGGTAGAGTATTATGATCGTGATGGTGAACTGTTCAAGGTCATGCAACTCAATGACTACCGAAAGCAAAGCAATGGAAAGTATTTTGCGTTTCACATGGAAATGTCCAATGTGGAATCAGGGCGCAAATCAATTCTGGCGGTCGATCAATTCCAGACAGGCTCGGGTCTTGATGAGAACAGTTTTGCAGTCGCGAGTCTGGATCAATAAACATGATTCCGGTGAACATAGTTCAGAAACCGGACGGAACAGGATGTGTCTTTTTTTGTTAAATTATGTGCTTGTTTTTTCATGCATATATAATATTTGTATTTTAATGTCCGCTTTTTACTTCCGTGTTTGCTGATTGTATTCAGGCCTGACTGTTTTCATAAAACATATAGGTCCATGCTATTATTGTTGATATGAACAACCTGACAGAAGTTTCAAGAACGGCATTGATCACACTGAAATCGCGGGTTGCCGAATCAAAAAAAGACAAACCCGTGATCATTGATCCCATGGGTGAAGTATGTCTGAACCGGCTTGAACCGGGACTTCCATCTGAAAAATACGACTCAGTCGTTGAACGTGAATTTCCCGTTGCTTTGACACGTTATATTGCTTTGCGGGCCAGAAAATATGATATCCTTACCCGTGAATTCATCACTCAGCATCCTGAAGGTCTTGTGGTGAGTCTCGGATGTGGTTTTGATACCCGTTACTGGAGGGTGTCGGATGAACCCTGGAGTTATGTGGAACTCGACCTGCCGGAGGTGATGGATGTAAAGAGGGCGGTAATGAAGGATCTGTTGCAGTACAGGATCATTGACAGTTCAGTACTGGATTTTACATGGATTGACAGGGTCGCCGGGATACAGAATAAGAATGTTCTGTTTCTGGCTGAAGGATTGCTGATGTACCTGCCGGACAACGGCGCCAGGGAACTGTTCAGAAGGCTCTCTGATCAGTTTAGCGAATCCTTTATCATTTTTGAAATGGTTCAGAAAAAATACACAAAAGGCATCTGGAAGAAACTGGTGGAAATGAAAATGAGCCGGAGTGCAGCATCTTCAGCCGGATCTTCATATAGTTTTGGCATCAGGAAAGCCACTGAAGTCGAAAAATTCGGGAATGGCATCAAAATCCTGCAGGAGTGGTCTTATTTTGAGGATCCCGATATCAAACCACGTTTTCTTCATTACCTCAGGAACTGTAAAATGTTCACACGGACACAATGGACCATCAGGGCATCAATCAACACCACACACGACCTGTGACGGACCTGGTTCAGCGATGATGTCCCGCCCGTCCGGGCGTTGCGTTATTTCATAAGCCTGATCTGGTAGCTCACATCGACTTTGCAACGGGTAATGTCATTAAGCTTTCCTTTGATTAGTTTCTTCCTTAAAGGGGGAATAAGATCGATGAACAGGATGCCGTTGATATGGTCGTATTCGTGCTGGACGACGCGTGCTTTGTAACCATCCATAATTTCATCATGAAATTCCCAGTTTTCATCATAATACTGGATCCTGATCCTGTTTTTTCGTTCCACATCTTCTTTAAGCAAAGGAAAACTAAGGCATCCCTCATTCATGATCCATGTATCACCTTCATATTCAACGATCTTTGCATTGATAAAGACTTTTCTGAAATCTTTCAATGAAGCATCTTCTTCTTCAAGCGATGTCAGGTCCATGATAAACAGTCTGATCGACTTACCGATCTGTGGCGCTGCAAGACCCATACCATCAGATTCGTACATGGTCTCGAACATATCTGCTATGAGTTGTTCAAGACCAGAATAATTCCGGTCGATCTCTTTTGCAACCTGTCTGAGCACCGGAGAACCATATACTACTATCGGATATACCATTATTTCTTACTCATCAATTGTTAAATACTGATCTCGGCTTTTTCTCATTTCCAGGTACGACTGAAGTATTATTGTTGCGCTGATCCTGTCAATGATGCTTTTATTCTGCCGTGTTTTCTTTTTTGCACCCCCTTCTATCATAGCACGAACAGCAATCTTTGATGTGAAACGTTCGTCCATCATCACGATGTTTTTCTCAGGATACATCTTTTTAAGTTTTCTTACAAAAGGTTCGATATATTGAACCGCTTCAGAGGGTAAATTGTTCATTTCTCTGGGATAACCCACGACAACAGCCTCCACAGCTTCTTTCCCGAAATATTCAGCCAGAAATGAAAATATTTCCGATGTAGGAACAGTTACCAGACCGTTTGCAATCAGTTGCAGCGGGTCGGTCACCGCTATTCCGGTACGTTTTTGTCCGTAATCTACTGCCAGTATTCTGCCCAAAATATGAAATCTCTATGCAAAAATAATAAAATAAAAGGCTGCCGCAATGATGAGACAGCCTTCTGGATTTTACCCGAAACAAATTCAGTTTTCCTGCTTTGAAAAATCCATCGATGCAAGTCGTTTATAACTGTTGTATCTCCACCGGGCATTTTCTTCAGCGGATGCAAACAACACTTCAGCTTCCTTCGGAAATGCCTTTTTAAGCGATGTGTAGCGTACTTCGCCATTCAGGAACTCCTGGAATTTGCTCCAGTCAGGTTCCCTGGAATCAAGCTCAAAGGGATTCTTTCCTTCTTTTTCCAGCAACGGATTGTACCGGTATAGATGCCAGTATCCTGCCGCAACGGCAAGCTTTTGTTCCTCCTGTGACTTTTCCATTCCAGCCCTTAAGCCATGATTAATGCAGGGTGCATAGGCGATGATCAGTGAAGGTCCGGGATAAGCCTCTGCTTCCCGCAATGCCTTCAGAAACTGGTTCTGACTGGCGCCCATGGCAACCTGGGCAACATATACGTAACCATATGTCAAAGCCATAGCACCGAGGTCCTTTTTCCTGATCTTCTTACCCGATGCGGCAAATTTAGCCACCGCACCTACCGGAGTGGCTTTGGAAGCCTGTCCTCCGGTATTGGAATAAACTTCCGTATCCAGTACAAGAATGTTCACATCTTCACCTGATGCAATTACATGGTCCAGTCCGCCATAGCCGATATCATATGCCCAGCCGTCACCACCGAATACCCACACCGACTTTTTAACCAGATATTGCTGCAGGGCAAGTATTTCCTTTGCCACTGCATTGTCCATTCCGGATAGTACTTCAATCACTTTGGCCGATGCAGCTTTTGTAATAGATGCCTGCTCTTTTGATTCGATCCATTCTTTAAAGACATCAAGGACTTGTTCCGGGAATCCGTTCTTGTTCTCAAGGGATTCGTGCATCAGGCGAGCTATTCTTTCCCTCATTTTGTTCACACCCAGAGCGAGACCGAAACCGTACTCCGCGTTGTCCTCAAAAAGTGAATTGGCCCAGGCAGGTCCCTTTCCTTCCTTGTTTGTACAATACGGTGTGGAAGGAGCCGAACCGCCGTATATTGATGAACACCCTGTTGCGTTGGCCACGATCATCCGGTCACCGAACAGCTGAGTGATCAGTTTAATATAAGGCGTCTCGCCACAACCGCCGCATGCACCAGAGAATTCAAAAAGAGGTTGGGCAAACTGGCTGTTTTTAACTGATTTGTCAATCTCAATCAGGTGGTCTTTGGATGAAACCTCTTCAAACATGTAATCCCAACGGTCAACTTCAGCCATCTGCGTGCCAAGCGGTTTCATGATCAGTGACTTTTCCTTGGACGGACAGACATCCTCACACAATCCGCAACCGGTGCAATCCAGAACGCTGACCTGCAGCCGGTATTGCAAACCTTCAAGTCCCTTACCGATCGCTTTCAGTGTAACCGTCCCTTCCGGTACGTTTTTCATTTCCTCCTCATTGAGAAGGAAGGGTCTGATGCATGCATGGGGACATACATAGGCACACTGGTTGCACTGGATGCATTTTTCAGGTTGCCATTCCGGGACATTTACCGCGACACCACGTTTTTCATAAACCGTTGTACCTGAAGGAAATGTACCGTCCTCCCTGCCGGAAAACGCGCTTACCTTAAGCTCATCTCCCCTGAGCATGTTCATCGGTTCCGCCACTTCTTTAATAAATGCAGGAATGTTACGGTCATCTTTCACGGGTTTAATCCCGATGTTTGCCCACTCTGCAGGTACTTCAACCTTTTCAACACTGCCTCCCTGGTCAATGGCGGCCAGATTCATGTTTACGATTTCCTCACCCTTGCGGCTGAATGTTTTCACAATGGCTTTTTTCATCTCTTTCACCGCATTCTCATAGGGTATGACTTTTGCTATTTTGAAGAATGCGGACTGCATGATTGAATTGGTACGGTTGCCAAGACCAATATCTTCCGCGATTTTTGTTGCATTGATGATGTAAAAGCTGACATTGTTTTCAGCCAGGGTCTTTTTGATCCTGTCAGGAAGCCTGTCTTTGGTTTCTTCAGCATCCCATATGCTGTTCAGCAGGAATGTCCCTTCCTTTTTAATACCCTTTAACATATCATATTTATCGAGATATGCAGGCACATGACATGCGACAAAATCAGGTGTGCCCACAAGGTATGGTGCGCGGATCAACCTGTCGCCAAAACGGAGATGAGAAACGGTTGCGCCTCCGGATTTCTTGGAATCGTAGGCAAAATATGCCTGTACGTATTTGTCCGTGGTATCTCCTATGATTTTAATTGAGTTCTTATTGGCCGTTACAGTACCGTCTGATCCAATACCATAGAATTTTGCCTCATAGGTACCTTTATCCGATATGCTTACTTCCGGTTTTAACGGTAAGGATTGTTTTGTAACATCATCATCAATGCCTATTGAAAACAGATTTTTAGGCTCATCCAGTTCCATGTTTTCAAATGCTGTAATAATTTGAACAGGAGTGGTATCCTTGGAGCTCAGACCGTAACGTCCGCCGAGTACAACAGGGGCATCAGGTTTTCGGTAAAACACGTTGCGGACATCAAGATACAGAGGCTCTCCGTTAGCTCCGGGTTCCTTTGTGCGGTCCAGTACGGTAATCTTTTTAACCGTTTCGGGCAAAACTTTTAAAAGGTGTCTGCATGAAAAAGGTCTGTAAAGGTGTACTATGACCAGACCTACCTTCTTTCCCCCGGCATTCAGATGATCGACAACATCCTGTGCCGTCTCAGTCACTGAACCCATGGCAATTATTATATTTTCTGCATCGGAAGCCCCGTAATACCTGAACGGTGCGTATTCCCTTCCGGTTAGTTTTGAGATATCCTTCATATAACCTTCAACGATATCGGGGACTGCATCATAAAAAGGATTTGCAGCCTCACGATTCTGGAAGAAAATATCAGGATTCTGAGCTGTTCCGCGTGTTACAGGATGTTCGGGATTTAAAGCCCTGTCTCTGAATTCTTTTAATGCTTTGTAATCAATAAGTTTTGCCATATCTGACATGTCCATGGCTTCGATTTTCTGTATTTCGGCAGAGGTTCTGAAACCGTCAAAAAAATGGAGAAAGGGAATTCTTGATTTTATTGCAGCCAAATGTGCCACACCGCCAAGATCCATAATTTCCTGAACGCTTCCTGTTGCAAGCAATGCAAAACCAGTCTGCCGTGTGCTCATCACGTCACTGTGATCACCGAAGATCGAAAGCGCATGCGTGGCAACAGAACGGGCCGAGACGTGAAATACTCCCGGTAACAACTCACCGGATATTTTGAACATATTGGGAATCATCAGCAGCAAGCCCTGTGATGCAGTGAAAGTTGAAGAAAGGGATCCTGCCTGAAGTGATCCGTGAAGGGCTCCGGCAGCACCAGCTTCAGACTGCATCTCAACCACTTTAACCACCTCATTGAATATATTTTTTCTGCCGTTGGCTGCCCATTCATCAATATTTTCAGCCATGGTTGATGAAGGTGTTATCGGATAAATTGCTGCCACTTCGCTAAACATATATGCAACATATGATGCAGCATAATTTCCGTCACATGTCAGATAAGTTTTTTTAGTAGACATATTAACTTGTTAATTTTTAATGTTTTACCAGATATTTCTAAATGAAGTACAAAATTATAATAAATCAGAGATTATCCGTTACGTTATTTGTCATACATATGTTATTCATTCTGATTTTAAATAAGCATTGGAACAATCACACAGGGTTGTATGAACAAAAAAATCACCATGGGATCAATACAGAATTATTCACCATTCATGGAGATCAGAAATTCCTCATTTGAGTCGGTTTTGGCAAGCCGTTCCCTGAGAAATTCCATAGCTTCAATGGAGTTCATGTCCGTGAGGTATTTTCTGAGGATCCAGATCTTGTTCAGGAAATTCTTGTCAAGCAGAAGATCTTCCCTTCTTGTGCTGGATGCTGTCATATCTATGGAAGGATATATACGTCTGTTGGACAGTTTACGGTCAAGCTGCAATTCCATGTTGCCGGTACCCTTAAACTCTTCAAAGATCACATCATCCATTTTTGATCCGGTATCCGTCAGAGCTGTTGCAATAATGGTAAGTGACCCGCCATTTTCAATATTACGGGCAGCACCAAAAAATCGCTTCGGTTTTTGCAATGCGTTTGAATCGACGCCCCCCGATAAAACCTTTCCGGACGCAGGTGCAATGGTATTGAATGCCCTTGCAAGTCTTGTTATGGAATCCAGCAGGATTACGACATCATGGCCGCATTCAACAAGTCGCTTGGCTTTTTCAATGACAATATTGGCAACGCGTACATGCCTTTCAGCCGGTTCATCAAAAGTAGATGATATGACCTCACCTTTCACATTCCTAGCCATTTCTGTAACTTCTTCCGGCCTTTCATCAATGAGCAGGATAATCAGGTATACTTCCGGGTGGTTGTAAGCTATGGCATTAGCAATATCCTGAAGCAGAATGGTTTTCCCGGTTTTCGGTTGGGCAACGATAAGACCCCTCTGTCCCTTGCCGATGGGTGTGAACATATCCACAATCCGTACTGAAAGATTGGATCGTTCACCTCTTTTTAAAAGTGTAAACTTCTCATTCGGGAACAGTGGTGTGAGATAATCAAAAGGTACCCTGTCACGTATGAAATCAGGATTCCGTCCGTTTATCTCCAGCACTTTGATCAGCGGAAAGTACTTTTCGCCCTCTTTGGGCGGTCTGATGGTTCCTGTCAACGTATCTCCCGTTTTCAGGCCAAACAGCTTGATTTGGGACTGTGAGACATAGATGTCATCCGGAGAATTCAGATAATTGTAATCTGAAGAACGAAGGAAACCATAACCATCCGGCATGATTTCAAGCACTCCCTGACAGGTAATGATCCCGTCGAATTCATTGACCTTATCCTGGGTCAGTGGTTTCTTTTCCAAATTTATCCTGTAATGGCTTTCCTGTCTGCTTTTTACTTCCGGTGCAGGCGCCTCCTTTTCGGTATCTGCGAATGCAGTGCCGGAATTAAGATTATTATTTTCTTCAAGTTCCGGAAGGATGACGTCGTCAAGTACATTCACTTTATTGCTTCCAGGATGCCCTGCCGGATTATTTTTTACCTGAAATTCTTCTCTTGCCTGCTTTTCTTTCCTGTGGTAGGAGGTATGTTCCTTATGACTTTCCTTGGGTTCATTTCGTCTGTAATTTTCCGGGACTTTCCTTTCCATTGATCTGTTTTCAACCTGACCTGAACCGGTTTTCCCTTCCTCCGGTGTGTTTTTTACCCTGTTTACCGGAACTGAGATTTCCTGTCGCCTTGGCCGCCGTCCCCTTCTTTTGTCTTCTTTGCCAAACGATGATTCTGTCTGGGGCTTATTCTCTCCTCTCCTGGACTCAATGGCACGTATTGCCTGTTGATCAAGAATTTTATAAATAAGGTCTTGTTTTCTCAGGGTATCAGCCCTTTTAATATTCAATTGTTTGGCAATCTCTTTGAGCTCAGGCAGTAATTTCTTGTTAAGCTCTAAAATATCATACATATGTGTTGTGAGAATTAATATTTGAAGTATTATCTTAAACTAAAATCCAAAAACGCTTGCAAGTAAGAAAGAATAATCGACTTACTGGAAATCCTGGGTTAACTTAAGATGGTCTGTAAATGGGAATTCTGCTGCAATAATACTTAATTCATAACAAATACCAAAAAAAAAGATAAATTATTTTTTTATAACAGTTCCTAATGAAATTTTTCATAATTTTAAGCCCTCTTTAAGGGCGGGGGTTTAAGGGTGTTCGCCTTTATCAATTAGCTGTTTTATAAAGTATTATTGAATCAAATATATATTAGTGTAGGGGATCATCACCTGGCTTTTATCTAATGAGCTTTCAAACATCTTAAAAATTTCAAAGCCCTATCTATATGAGACAGCTGAAAATCGTGAAGCAGGTTACAAACCGCGAAACACCGTCACTTGACAAATACCTGCATGAAATCGGAAAGGTCGAGCTCCTTTCATCAGAAGAAGAAGTTGAACTTGCACGCAGAATTAAAAACGGTGATGAAAAGGCTATGAATAAATTAGTTCAGGCAAATCTCCGGTTCGTCGTTTCAGTCTCAAAACAATACCAGAATCAGGGATTAAGTTTACCGGATCTTATTAATGAGGGTAATCTCGGCCTGATTAAAGCCGCCCAGCGTTTTGATGAAACAAGGGGATTTAAATTCATTTCCTATGCTGTATGGTGGATCAGACAATCTATCCTTCAGGCTTTGGCCGAGCAGGCCAGAATTGTGAGGCTTCCCTTGAATAAAATTGGTTCCATAAACAGAATCAACAAAGCTTTTGCGGAACTTGAACAATCATTTGAACGTGAGCCTTCTTTTCAGGAAATTGCTGAAATGCTTGAAATGGCACCCGATGATGTGAAAGAGGCAATGAAAAGCGCAGGAAGGCACGTCTCAATGGATGCCCCGATCATTGAGGATGAAGATAACACACTGTATGACATCATGCTGAGTAAGGACTCTCCCAGTCCGGATAAAGGACTTCTTACGGATTCCCTGAGAAAAGAGATCGAGAGGGTTTTATCCACGCTTACTTACCGTGAAGCCAATATACTCAGACTGTACTTCGGACTGAATACCAAATACCAGTACACACTGGAAGAAATCGGCGAAGAATTCAACCTTACCCGGGAAAGAGTGCGCCAGATAAAGGAAAAAGCCATCAAAAGGCTTAAGAACGCAACCCGGTGCAAACTTCTAAAAGCCTATCTGGGTTAGGTTGAAACTTCTCATCAATCAATCATTACCCCTGACGAAGACGGTATTTTGCCGAATGGAACAATTCAGCCAGGATGATTTTGATTAACCGATAATCTCCGGGCAAGGAACTTTTATATAATCCTCATTTTCTGACAAAAATTTGTGATCAACCTCTTCATTACTCTGGCAGGAGAATTTTAACAAACCTGTACCCTCCGAAAAAAATGATCAACCTCTTCCTCACTCTGGCAGGAGAATTTTATCAAACCTGTACCCTCCGAAAAAAAGTTTTAAATCAACCGGTACTTTCCGGTAAAAAAGAGCTTTACGTCAAACGGTAATCCCTGACGGATTCTTTCACTGTACCGAACCGGCATAAAAATTTATCCTATATTTGTCTATCAATCCAAATCAGATATTGTATGGCAAGACTTATTGCACCTTCATTGCTCGCTGCTGATTTTGGAAGGCTTCAGCAGGAAATCGATGCGGTTGTCAACAAAAGTGAAGCTGATATGCTTCATATGGACGTCATGGACGGATTGTTCGTCCCGAATTTTTCCATCGGCATACCTGTTGTGGAGGCTGCAAGGAAATATTGTACGAAACCTCTTGATGTCCATCTGATGATCGTTAAGCCGGAACGGTATCTTGAAGCATTTCACAGTGCAGGTGCTTCTTTTCTGACGGTTCATCTGGAAGCCTCAAAACATCTTAACCGTACCATTCAGGAAATCAAGCGGTTGGGCATGAAAGCCGGGGTATCTTTAAATCCGCATACTACCGTGTCACTGCTTGAAGAAATCATCACAGAACTTGACCTGGTGCTCATCATGTCAGTCAATCCGGGCTTCGGAGGACAGAGATTCATCCCTTCTTCCCTTGATAAAATCAAGAAATTGCGTAAACTCATTGATGAAACGGGATCGCATGCTCTTATCGAGGTCGACGGAGGCATTGACGAAATCAATGCAGGCATGATTTTTGAAGCTGGAGCTGATATACTGGTAGCAGGAACCTCAGTTTTCCGTTCATCCGATCCGGTTAAAGCAATTCTTCAGTTAAAAAACGCAGGCCTCTGAGCGGTTAATTTCCTCAATTTTCAGTAACTTTGTATTCCGTTCCTTGAAAACCGTTTAATTCTGTTCTGTAATCTTTTTTTTCACACTCACACCCACACTCACACTCACACCCAAATACTCACACGCAATCGGGGCTGCTTGGCTTTGACAGCAGGCTGAACTGGTAAGCAAGCATGCCGGGTTACGCATAGCATCCCGTAAAACTGCAGTGCAAACC
>JAFGPB010000091.1 GCA_016926205.1 Bacteroidales bacterium | reverse complement strand
CTCGCAATGGATTCTGAATAACCCTTTGTTCTTTTACACTTTTACACTTTGAAAAGCGGATCGGTCTCGTGCATGAGACCGATCCGCTCGCGGGATTCATTTTTTAACCGGCCGGTCTCTGAGTGATTTCAGCCATCCACCGGTCATCCTGCCCAGTTCATCCACCAGCCTGTATGTGTGCCGGTACTTTGCAGGATTCAAATAGCACATGTCGTAAAGCATTATGTGATATTCGTTTCACGCTGAAGTGTTTGGGCTGTTTTGTGTTCATGCTCATTCATCAGGCAAGCAGAAGAACAATCTTTCCGATCGTGGCAACTATCTGCGCCACTTTTTCCCAGTTGACCTTTCTTTTTGTCTGGTTATTGACCTTGAGCTTGCCTCCGAAAGAATCAATAATGTCTATTACCTCTACACCCTCCTGGATATCTAAGGTTTGCATCATGTTCCGCGTCGTCTGTAAAATACGGGGGAATGCGCCGGTTTCAGGATTATATATCCTCGTCATGTCCAGAAGGACATTGTTTTCATCATCTATTATCAAAGGGAACAACGATGGATCAAATGTGTTCCCTTTCATGTTGAATACATAATTTAGGGGCGTTTCCCCTCCATTATCACTTCCCGCAACATGCCCCTGCCAGGGTGAGTCTGTTTGCACGATCTCATAAACAGCAGGGGCCAGGCCGTTTTTCTCATAAAGCGGTATACGCATGGTCACCTGCATCATACCCATGAGCTCTACAGGATCACCTGCCATTTCAGCCCCTCTTACCAGGCCATCCACCCGGGTGTACACATAATCGCTGGTCGTGACCAGGTTTTCCACGGTAGTCTCACCATGTACCTTTACTCCGTTGATGATCTCGAGCAGGTTGCGCTGGGCAACCACAACAGCACCCCTGATGGCCATGGCTATTGCCTGTGCCTTGTTTTTAAACCGTATCGTATCAATCGCCGTTTCGCCGGTTGCCTCAATATACTGTTCTGTCCAGTTGACTGATCCATTGGCTTTTTCTTCGATATAAGGTTGTGCTTCTTCTTCAATCCGGCCAGGAGCATCAGTTTCGGAACGACTATGCGGTTTCTCCTGCGCAGTGATCCCATTGGTTTCTTCTTCTTTGATGCGTTCTTCATCTGTCTTTTTGGTTTGTCTATGCGTATCATCTTGCGGCATAACAGGTCCGCCGATCATCATACTGCATATGAACCAAAAGAGTAGAAATGTTTTCATTACTTTAAAAGGATTTAATATGTATGCAAATATAGTCATTACGAGCCAACACTGAACCATTATTCGATCACTGGATCCAGGAAGCATAATGAATCCCACAAAAGCATGCTTTATCAGGGGTGCAGGATCGGGTAGAGAAAAGAATGTCGGTTTCCATTAGAAATGCTGAAACTGCTCAATTGCCGCAACGGATGAATTTTTTACGATGAAAGAAAAACCAATCAATGCATTCTGAAGATCAGCGCTCTGCTCCGTCAGATGGGTGTTTCTCAGTTCGCTCGCCGTCACATGAATTTCCGATCCTTTTTCAAATATCCGTTGAAAACCCTTTTTGAAACTTTGATTTAATCCTTTGACAGCCATGATTATGCCTTTTTTAAGCCCTTGCGCAAACAGGATTTTTTGGTTGTCAGATGTTCATCGAAGATGAATAAAAAAAATTCGTCTTACATTAGTGAATTCGTGGCATAAATAAAATGAGCAATATCCTATTAAATAAAGAAATCCGCACCATCTCCCTGACCGGTTTTTCCCGGAACGTTCAGCATCAGCATGAGATCAAATATCCATCATCAGGAAATCCCTGATGTGCACATGCTCAATGCCCATATATGGGCCTTCAATATAGTCATCCATGCTCACCACGATCTTTCGGTAGTTGTCGTTGATCTTCAGTAAATTGCCGAACTCCCGCTCGTGTGTTTTTTTGCTGTCTATCCGGTATGCCACCTGGATGTATACCATATCGGAACCCCTCCTGCCTGCAAAATCAACCTCATGGGTGCCCAGGGTACCTGTAAAAACCTCATAATTGTTTCTCTTCAGATGTGCGAACACTATGTTTTCGAGTATCTTGCCCAGATCCTCCACCTTGTAACCTCCGATCGCATGCCTGATCCCCAGGTCTTCGAAATAGTACTTTTCACCGACCTCAAATATCTTCCCGCCGCTGAGCCCCAAACGTTTTACGCCGTATAAAAGAAATGCATCCTCAAAATGCCTGATATAATCGATGATTACCCTGGGTGACAAATTTATTTTCTGGGATTTCAGATAATCACTGATCCTTTTGGCTGAAAACAGGCTGCCCACATTGTCCATGAGGAAGCGCAGCAGGTTCTCAAGCAGCGCCGTATTCCGGATCCTGAACCTGTTGACGATGTCCCGGTACAGAATGGTATGGTATACACTCCTGATGTATTCCTGGATCACCGTTTCCTCAGGGGGCAGGTTCTTCAGGTATGGCAGACCTCCGTATCGCATATACCTTGACAGTGACCCGTTGTTGTTTTCCAGGTTGTGAAACCTGAGAAACTCAGGGTAGGAGAGTCCTGAAATATGGAATTCGATATACCTTCCGCTCAGGATCGTTGCCAGCTCGCCGGACAGCAGGGTGGCGTTGCTGCCGGTGCAGTATATCTCGGCCTGCCGGGAGGCCTGAAAATGCCGGAGCGCTTTTTCGAAACCTGATATATCCTGGATTTCATCGATTAACACTATATTGTTCCTGCCTTTTAATGTTTTCGCGGCGACCCAGGAGATCAAATCTTCATGATCCCGGATGTGACTGTATTCATGGAGTTCCATGTTGATGTAGATCACATTGGCTTCCGGTTCCCATCCGGTGACTGCATCAATGATCTGAAACAGCAGATAGCTTTTGCCGATCCTTCTCTGACCCGTAAGCACCTTGACCAGGTCCTTCCCTGCGAATGGCCTGATTTTTTCCAGATATCCGTCCCGTTTAATGTAATCGTTCATATTTTACTCTTGTATAAAAGAAATACAAAGATACAAATTATTTTACGTTAAAGTAAAATTGATAGGGATGGGAAAATTAAAACCCAATCCGCCATCAGGAGGAACGAATACAGAAACCCTCAATTTCAGAGGGTTTCGTGATTTAGGAGGACGGGAAGTTTACCCGCCGTAGGAGGGCCTGTCCTCCATCTCTAAAAGAAGCCACGAATTGAAGACG
>JAFGPB010000013.1 GCA_016926205.1 Bacteroidales bacterium | reverse complement strand
TAACATTTTTTGGAACCTCCCGGAAGAATCAGCTCATCAAAGGCTGATTCTTCCTCTTTAAATTTCAACTAAATTTGGGACAACATCCGGACCAACGAATTTTAAGTTTCGGACCAACAGAATAAGACATGGAAAAGCCAAAACAGAACGCCTGGAACTTTGCTTCCCTCTTTGTTTATTTTATATTGCTTATCCTGTCCGGTTTCCTGATTGAAAAAAAAGGCATTGACATAACAGAAACAAGCTTCAAAGATCTGGTAATAATCATGCTGGCTGCATACCGGATGACCCGGATCGTGGTTTTTGAAAAAATCTTTAAGTTTTTCCGGGATTTTATAAGAACAAAGGAAAAATTTGCTGTCCTGAACACAATTAAATTCATCGTCACATGTCCCTGGTGCATGGGGGTCTGGATGTCCCTGATTGCCGTCCTGCTTTTCTTCGTCATTCCCTATGGTAAAATCATCGTGTATATTATGGCAATTGCGGGTATGGCATCCCTGATCATCATGCTTGCCAATTTAATGGTGCTTACAGTGTATGAGAAGCAAAGGCGCAAACATCTGGAAGATGATCTTGATTAAGTTCAGGCAGTCTGAAAAGGATGGCTTTTACCGTTTGCAACAATGTTACATTACTTATTGATTCAGGCGGGCTTGCATGTTAAACCTTGTTTGTCGGCAGAATGTACATATCAGGGTTTCTCTTCCAATGATATTTTGTGGAATTTATCTTAAATATGCACCTATATTAGAAACTTTTGCCATGAAAACACTTGTTATTACGGTATTATGCATCTTTTGCGGAACTGTATTTTCGCAGGAGATTGCAGAAAAAGAAGTTAAAACTGAAGTCACGGAAGTTACTGTGTTCATAGAAGGTGCCCAGGTCATGAGAAATAGGACTGTTGACCTGGCCAGGGGAATTGCAGTCCTGAAATTCACCGGACTGTCACCGTTTATTGATGCAAAAAGCATCCAGGTTAAGGTTGACGGGGCGGTTACCATACTGGCGGTAAATCATCAGCAGAACTTTCTCAATGAAGTTGAAAAATCAGCAGAATTGTCTGCACTGGAAGATCGGCTTCAGGAAATCAAAGATGAGATCAGGCTGCAGAACACCTACATCTCAATTGTACTGGAAGAACTTGCATTTCTTCAGGAAAACAGGGACATCGGAGGAAGGGATCAGCAGATCAGTGTTGTGAATCTCAGGGAAACTGCTTCTTTTTATGACACACAGCTGACGGCTTTAAAACTGAGGGAAATTGAACTCAATAAAAAGGTGCATAAATTGACGATTCAGCAACAGGATATCGAGAATCAGATAAAAACACTGACAAGCCGGACCGAATACCCTTCGGGGGAAATTCTGGTCAAGATCGATGCAGAAAGACCAATGCAGGCAAATATGTCAGTCTCCTACCTGGTAGACAATGCCGGTTGGTTCCCTTCCTATGATGTGCGTGCTGTGAACATCAGCGAGCCGGTTCAGGTTATATACAAAGCAAACGTACGTCAGGACACGAAGGAAGACTGGAAAAATGTAAAGTTACGGTTCTCTTCGGCAGATCCGAACAAATCGGGGCTGGCTCCGGAATTGCAAACCTATTATCTAAACTACAACATTCTTCCGCCGGTCTACAGGCAGAATATCAATACCGTTGCGGGGAAGGTAATGAATTTTGCACAGGAGCCCCTTCCCGGTGTTTATATTGTAGTACAGGGCACAACAATCGGTACAATGACCGATATGAACGGCAATTATTCCATCACCATACCAAACAATGCTGACTACCTGACGTATTCTTTCATCGGATATCAGACCCAAACGCTTCCCATTGCAAGTTCAGTCATGAATGTTATGCTGGAAGAAGAAATAACTGCCCTGGAGGAAGTCGTGGTTTCCGGTTACGGCGTTCAGAAAAACACTGAAAAGTCAGGTGAATTACAGGGCAGGGTTGCGGGAGTGTCAGCACCGGAGGATGCAGCAGTAAGGATTCGTGGAACTGCGGGTCTGGAAATTCCTGCCGTTCAGGTTGAAAGACAAACGACGGTGGATTTTGAGATCGAGACTCCCTATACGGTGTTGTCGGACAACAAGAGTTATTCGGTTGATATGGATGTCTATGATCTTGAAGCGATCTTCCAGTATTATTGCGTCCCTAAAATTGACAGGGACGTATTCCTGATTGCAAAGGTCGTTGACTGGGAAAGGTATAATCTGCTTGAAGGGGAAGCCAATGTCTTTTTCGAGGATACTTATGTCGGAAAAACATTGCTGGATGTGAGATATGCGTCCGATACACTGGATATATCTCTTGGACGTGATAAGAATGTCAGCGTCAACAGGGAAAAAGTAAGGGATTACACAACAAGGCAACTGATTGGCAGCAAAAAGGAAGAAACCAGAGACTGGATCATATCAGTCAGGAACAACAAAAGTCAAAGGATCAACATGGATTTGCTGGATCAGGTCCCTGTTTCCACACTGGAAGAGATTGAGGTTGACGTGCAGAACCTTTCCGGCGCCAGACATGATGCAACATTCGGTGAAATCAAATGGGAATTCACGCTCGAACCAAATGTTCAGAAGGATTTTAACCTCAGATATTCCGTAAAATATCCGAAAAACCGCAACCTGATCATCGAGTGAAAGCAGTAAAGGCCCGTTAAAAAAGTGTTTTCAATTTGCCATTTGGATGAGATCTGGAAACGCATTGAGAGAAGCCTCGAAGAGCATGACAAGCATATTGAGAAAAGCCTCGAAGAGCATAATAAACATATTGAGAGAAGCCTCGAAGAGCATGACGACAACAGAGTTAATAAATAGATTTGAAAAGAATTGTATTTTTTGTAATTTGCATTCATGTTCATTCCGGTGGGTCCGGAAATTCGAGAAGTTATCTGAAATTGGAATATTGAGCATTCAGAAATATATGCCGCAATAAGCAGGAAAGCGTTCGTTGAATTGCAGCCTGGTCCGGCAGGATGAAAATCATTCAATCCGTTATTTAATTAATACATGTATCGTTATGTCAATGTTTAAGAACATTTCCCGACTGGAATGGATCGACCAATTGATCCGTCAGGAGAGAACCGGTAATCCGCCGGCTTTTGCCAAAAGAATTGGAGTTAGTGTAAGACAGTTGTATAATATTCTTGATGAAATGAAGGATCTGGGATTGCCGGTCCATTATTGCCGCTTAAGACGAACATTTTATTACCAGACCAAATGCAGGCTGGTGGTTACGATCAGGGTTGAGGAAATGTCACAGGGACAGAAAGCCCTGTCGGTTAATGCCCGGAATGCTGACTCAGAATGAAATACGTCACCATATCAGCACAATTGTCCGGCGAAAAGGTCAATCCGGAATTGCATATTCTCGCAATGGAAGAACCGGTGACATAAATCTGGATATTTCCTTATTATTACCATTCTGGTTGTGAACATTGTTGAAAGTGTTTACCTGGTGACGCCGACAAAATTGTCATTAGGTATTTCAGTTATTGCGGCGTATTTAAATGCGTCCATAAATCACACAACCAAAGATAATTATGTTATGTAAAGGAAGGTTAAAATTGTACAGGAAAAGGATTCGCTCCAGGGCATAGTGAAAATCATTGTTAAATTGAACAATTAAATGTAATTTTCAATATCAGTAAATTTTCTTATTGTGAAT
>JAFGPB010000090.1 GCA_016926205.1 Bacteroidales bacterium | reverse complement strand
TTATGGTATAAACAAATTGGAAACAAAATTGCTGATCTTGTCGGTGGGATAACAATTGATAATAATAATAATGTTTATATTACCGGCACCTACTATGATACATGTAAATTCACACCTAACAGCAGCTTAATTAACACTGGAAACGGTGATGTATTTTTAGCAAAATATGATGCTGACGGGTTACTTGTTTTCACTAAGCGTGTTTGCTATTCTTCAACCCTACAAGCTTCATTTGATCTGAAATTTGATGGAAACCAAAAATTGCTTATGGTAGGATATTTTAAAGATTCCATCATAATTGGAAATAATATTTCAGATTTGGATACTTTAACAGGAAATACAAACACATCTAACTTTATTGCAGCGTTTAATTTGAATGGTGATCATATATGGTCAAAAAGCATACTTGGAAATAATAATCTTTCCAGATTTCGCAAATTAGACATATGTAATAACGGTTATTATTTCGGAGGTTACTTTCAGGGAGATTTATACCTAGATATTGGAACAATTACCAGCTATGTTCCGAATACTTATGATGCTTTTATCTATAAAACCGATCTTAATGGCAACGGTCAATGGGTGAGGCGAATTCGCGGTCCGAGCACGGAAAATTTCCGCACATTAACAACAGATGAATATGATAATGTGTACGTTTTAGGGAATTACAACAGCTCCGCGATTTATGTGGATTCAACTGCTGCAGTCACTAATACATACACAGGAAACTCAGGAGGTTATGATACTTATATCGGCAAATATAACCGGAGCGGGGTGTTGCAGTGGTTTTTGCGGAAAGGAAGCACTGCCAAAGACATTTACAATGATTTTGTGATCCGGAACAACCTGATTTATGCAACGGGTTATTTTGCCAATGAGATCGTTTTTAATCAGGATACGTTGCGGACTGATGATCCGCTGAATGAAGATGCCTTTCTGGCAGCATTCAATGAGATCGGGGATCCCATTGCAGGGGTGAGCGTGATTGGAACGGGCAATTACAATGATGCCGGTACAGTGGTGAATATGGATAATGCATCAAGAGCTTACGTATCTGGTTATTACAAGTCCCAACAGATACAGATCGGGGATGAAATTTATACCAGTGACAACGTCAACAAGAGTGATTTCTTTTTTGCAATTTACGAGCATCCTTTCACAGCTGTGATTACGGATGAAAGGAGTGTTTCGTGTAACGGACTGAGCGACGGGATGCTGGAAGTTACACCTTATTTTGGCAAGCCGCCTTATACGTATGACTGGAGCCATGATCCGGGGCTGGACGGACCGGTGGCTTATGATCTGCCTGCAGGGCCTTATTCGATCACTGTAACCGATAACAATGGAAAAATTGCACAAATTTCTACCAATGTTCCGGAACCCGATCCGATCGTCATTACTGAAACAATCACTGATGTTTCCTGTTATAACGGGGATGACGGAGCCATTGACATTACAGTGACAGGAGGGACCGTGAGTAGTGATTACAATTATTTCTGGACATCCCTGGACGGTTCGGGGATAGAACCTCTTGATCAAAACCAGAGCGGACTTACCGAGGGAAATTACAGTCTTGAAGTGAGGGACGATAATCTTTGTACTGCATCTGCAGTGTATTATGTGCCACAGGCAGATAAAATAATATATGCCGGTTCCGTTGTCACGGATATTTCCGTTCCTCCCGGTGATAATGGAGCTGTCGACCTCATCGTTTCGGGCGGAAATGATCCGTATGAGTACAACTGGACCGGACCGTCAGGTTATAATGCCACAACGGAGGATATTTCAGGTTTGGGATCAGCAGGTTTGTATTACATTTCCATAACGGACAGTAAGGATTGTAGATCAGATACCAGCTTTGCGGTAACCGACAACATCACCATGATCGCACAGGTCACTGCAAAGACTGACGTGACCTGTTACGGACTAAACAACGGAACCGCAACGGTTACGGTATATAACGGACAGGAACCCTATACCTATAGCTGGAGCGATGGACCGGTTATCTACAATGCATTCCGCTCAAACATGGCTCCCGGGAAATACGAGGTGGTGGTCACCGATGCGTTGTCCAATACAGCTCTTGATTCAGTCAGGATCTTTGAGGCCTTCAGTGAACTGATCCTGACCCTGAATCCGCAGGACCTGCGTTGTTATCAGGACAATTCCGGTGTGATTGACCTTACTGTTACGGGAGGGACCCTGCCTTACAGCTTTGAATGGAGCAATGGCTATACCGGAGAAGACCTGGTTAACGTGGCCAGTAACACGTATATTGTACAAGTTACGGATGCCAATGGTTGTTTTGCCCAGAACAGTGCTGAAGTGGACGAACCACCTCCCATTGCCCTGGACATCGACCTGTCCGGAGAAAACTATTGTCCGGAAGACAAGCTGGTCATGGCAACGGCTGATGCAAGCGGAGGCTGGGGCTCCTTTGAATACCTGTGGGATGATCCCGGTGCCCAGGTGACAGAAACCGCATACGATCTCGGGGCAGGAAACTATACTGTAACGGTAACAGATCAGAACGGATGCAAGGAATCGGAATCGGTCCTGATCACCGCGCCCGATCCGTTTGTTACTTCACAAATCGATTACGTCGAACCCACATGTGCAGGAGATGCGGACGGATCAATCATTCCATGGATTACAGGTGGAACAGGAGGTTATGATTATGTCTGGTCAAACAATATTTTCCAGCGGATCAATACAAACATCACTGCCGGCACCTATACGCTGACCATAACCGATGATAACAATTGTATTTTCACGGAGCAGTATACGCTTAATGAACCCGATACGGTAAAAATAACATCAGTTGAAACTACCGACCTGACCTGTTCAGGGTATCCCGACGGTGCGTTAGAAATTACTGCTACAGGTGGTACGGGCAGTTTATATTATTCTATTGATAATGGTTTGAGTTATATTCCTGAAGCGAACATATCAGCACTTGCAGAAGGGAATTATAATGTGAAAGTGAAGGATGACAACAATTGTGAATCAGAAACACATCCAGTTACACTGGTAAAATCCGAAACCTGCCGCATGGTTATTTACGATGCGATTAGTCCGAACAACGATGGTTACAATGAAGTCTGGCATATCGGGAATATTGACAATTACCCGTCATGCACGGTCAAAATATACAATACATGGGGAACATTGGTTTTTAGTTCTGAGGGTTATGGCACACCATGGGACGGAACTTATGAAGGGAAAGAACTTCCGTCGGCCACGTATTACTATGTTATTGATCCGGGGGATGGTTCCGAAATACTTACCGGAGCGGTATCCATTGTGAAATAAACAGTCAAAGAAATCCTTATGAAAGTGAATTTATACAAACAGCACATCATTCCGTTGATCACAGCAACTTTCTTTTTAACTGTTTTGCATCTTGCAGGACATACGCAGCAGATACCCAATTTCAGCATGTACAATATGAACCATTATCTGGTCAATCCTGCTGCAAGCGGCATCACTGACCGCGTTCCTGTTTCTCTTTCATACCGTAAAATATGGGCAGGAATTGAACAGTCTCCCTCCGTTCAGTATTTGTCTGCCAGCATGCTCGTGGCAAAGGACATGGGTGTCGGGACAAGACTGTTCAATTACCAGGCCGGACCACTGAGAAAAACCGGACTTGAAGGAACGTACAGTTATCATTTGTCACTCGGACAGAGTGGCATGAAGCTGTCTTTCGGCCTTTCTCTTTTGTTGTATCAGTTCCATCTGAATAAATCCGACCTTTTTATTGAAGATATTGACGATCAGGTATTTTTCGGGGATGAGCATATGTTTGTCCCGGATGCAGGGATTGGCACATACCTGTATCACGAGGATTTTTTTGTGGGATTGTCCGTTCCCCAGCTGTTCCAAAGGAACATTGACCTGAAATCGGATGTGGTCCTGCAGCAAAAACAGGTAAGGCATTATTATCTGCACGGTGGTTACCGTTTTGATGCCGGAAGTGATTTTAAGCTTGAACCTTCTGTTATGCTGAAATTTATAGAAGCAGGGATATTCCAGGCTGATATCAATGCCCTGGTTACATACAAAGAAATGGTGAATTTTGGCGTCTCTTTCAGAACTTCAGATGCTGTAGCTTTTCAGGTGGGTTACTGCAATCCGGACCTTTTTATCGGTTATGCCTATGATCTCGTGATATCCGGTTTGAGGAACAATTCTTTTGGTTCACATGAAATTTTGTTTTCGTACACCTTCGACAATTTTATCCGGCCATAGTTTCTTTCTCTGTGCGTCTAATACAAAATATCTCACACAAGGACGTCTGAAATAATTTTTATGCTCCTCTGTCCCGATACATCGGGATACCTCCCTTGAAGGGGAGGAAATTATTTCCTGAGCTCTTCTTATTTGTAATAGTTAGTTTGATCTGACAGTAGGGCATTTTTCATTAACCATTTACCGTCTCACCCCGTCACCTCATATCATTACCTTGTTGCATCATTGCTTTGTCTATCCATCACTGAATCATCTCATTACCTCATCACTCCATCGCTTCATCACCGCAATAATTCATCACTCGATCCCTTCGTGACATCATGACTCCATGAACTCACACTTCATCACTTCTTCATCACTTTTTATTATGTTTGTTCTCTAAACATATTGTTATGAATATCCTTTTGCTTGGTTCCGGGGGCAGGGAACATGCACTTGCATGGAAGATCTGTCAAAGTGAAAAGCTCACCAGGTTGTACGTTGCACCCGGTAATGCAGGTACAGCATCCCTGGGAACGAACATCAACCTTGCGCCGGATGATTTTACAGGGATCGGAAAATTTGTCTCCGGCAAAAACATTGATATGGTTGTGGTCGGTCCCGAAGACCCCCTGGTTAATGGCATTTCAGACTACTTCGCACAACAGCATTCCATACAGCATATACCTGTGATCGGTCCTTCAAAAAAAGCTGCCATGCTTGAAGGTAGCAAGGAATTCGCCAAAGCTTTCATGATGCGTCACAACATACCTACAGCCCGGTACAAATCTGTAACATCGCAAAACATTGCTGAAGGACTCGATTTTCTGACCGTTATGAAAGCTCCTTATGTTTTGAAGGCGGATGGTCTTGCCGCAGGTAAGGGTGTTCTGATCCTGAACAGCATTGAAGATGCACGCAATGAACTGAGTCAGATGCTCTCGGGTAAGTTTGGCAATGCCAGTAAAACGGTCCTGATCGAAGAACACCTGACCGGGACGGAGATCTCCGTTTTCATCATAACCGACGGCAGATCCTATAAGATTTTGCCGGAAGCAAAGGATTATAAAAGGGTTGGCAAGGGAGATACCGGACCGAATACCGGTGGAATGGGTGCTGTATCTCCGGTTCCTTTCGCTACACCTGCTTTTATGAAAAATGTGGAAGAACAGATTATTATTCCAACTGTTGCAGGCCTTCAAAGAGAAAACATAGAATACAAGGGATTCATCTTTTTCGGACTTATGAACTGCGGGGGAAATCCATATGTCATTGAATATAACGCACGGCTTGGAGATCCTGAGTCAGAGGTTACCCTGCCGCGACTGGAGAATGACATCATTGATCTTTTTATATCTGTGGCAACCCAAACGCTTGATGAAAGAACCATCTCTATCAATAAAAGTACGGTAGCCACCGTTATGCTTGTCTCGGGAGGATATCCGGGTACGTACGAAAAAGGCAAAATGATACACAATCTTGACCTGGTCCGTGAAAGCCTGGTCTTTCATGCCGGAACAAAGACCGATGGCGGTGCTGTCGTGACGAACGGCGGCCGGGTTCTGGCTCTGAGCTCCTTTGGCTCAGATATTACCGCAGCGCTTTCAAAAAGCTACCGCAATGCTGAAATAATTGAATTTGAAAGGAAGTATTACCGTCCCGACATCGGATTCGATCTGTGATTAACCATTCAATAACGGCAAACAACAGGCATCTTGCATGAAATTGCATGTTGCTGTTCCGAAAGTCAAATAGCAAATACCGTCTTGCAGTTTTAGCAGCCCTCGTCACTGCAATGATACTCGGAACCGTTCAGATGATAACGGATCCTCCATTGCTTCTTTTGGAACGTTTTGTTAAGGGTTTTGGATGGATTGAGGTATTTCTGGCATGTGCATTTGCAGCAATCGTCATCAACGGCATGAACGAGATTTTTGTGTAAGTTTGGGGTCTGAAACAAACCGCTGACATATGAAACCGTATCTGATAACAATTGCTTTTACAGTCCTGGTTACATTCAACACCAGCGCGCAAAATATTCCGGAGGGGTATATGCTTCAGTATGAGCAGAATTTCAGCAACAGTAGAGCGCTTGCTGACTTCCGTTTTAGCAATCCGGACGCATGGAATATTTCCTCAAGCGGTAGCAGATATTATCTTCAATACAGAAATGATACGTCTTACAAACCAAAGGTGATATCGCCCGGAATCATAGGTATTCTTGACAATTATATTTTCGGTGACTTCATAATGGAAGCAGACCTGATGCCCCTCGGCAGCGACAGCTTAGTGAGTGAGATCTGCATTCTTCTGGGCATTAAGGACTCTCTGCAATATTATTACGTACAGCTTGCCAATAAAATCAACGAAAATACACAAGGTGTCTTTCTTGTAAACAAATCACACCGTTTAAAGATTACAGGTGACAGCACCGACAAGGGAATCCATTCGGTTTTTGACAAAAGTACCTGGTACAAGATTCGCATTGAAAGGGACATTGTGCAACGAACCATTAAAGTCTTTTATAAGGACATGACAAATCCCATAATGGAATCCAGGGATTATGAACTGGTTATGGGCTATATAGGTTTTGGAGCTTTCTCGGGTTCGGGCTGCATCGATAACCTTAAAATATGGGCTCCTACCTATATTCCTGAAAAAACGGAGATCTTTACCGGAACCGCTACTCTATAAAAGAATACTATTAACCTTTAGTTGACACCCGTTAGTATGGTATAGCCGCCAAGTTTCCCGTCATTACCATAAGATTCGCTTTTAACCAGACCGATATTTTCAGCATACCATTCCACCCCTTTGGTCTGGATTGTCCCCATCATTTTTGTAATGACATTGTAGGAGATTTTATAACATTCAAATGTGCCTGCAGGAGTTGTAAGATTCTCCACAGCTTCCACTTTCCGGTCTGTAACACTGATGGTAAGGTTCATAATTGTCATTCCTCCCGATGTAAGCGAAATGGTCATTTCTCCACCTTTCAGTTCATCACCCGCTTTAAGATTGGATGGCAACTCCAGGTTTCCACCTTTTATCGTCATTTCCATATCCTCAAAAGCATCCATGGACTCCTGATTCAGGTAATTCTTCATATCAAGATAGTATACGCCATTTTCACATCTGGCTTTTACCTGAGCTGAACCCTGACTTCTTCCCTTTGCATCAAAAGTCTCAATGTCAATTGTAGCTTCACTGCTGTTTGACCCGGTATGTACTCCGGATATTTTCTGAACTGTCGAACCCAAAAGGTTATCATTCCTGTCATATTGTTTATATTCCAGCTGTGCATTTTCACTGTCAGGAAAATACATGAAGGAACAATCCTGTGCTTTGATTTCATTCAGAAAGAAAGCAACCAGAGCCAAAAAGAACAGACTCTTTTTCATCTGTGAATAGTATTAAATGGTTTAAAATATATTTATTCAATGATTTCCATTGTATCAGCAAGATTGACCTTTGGCTTCGGCTTAACCTTTGCCGCAGGTTTGCCCACCACAACAAAAGCCAGTAATTTCTCAGGTGGTTCAATGTGAAGCATTTTTTCAATTTCCCCGCGTGCGATCAGAGGTCCGCTCAGCCAGCATGCCCCATAACCCATATCAACTGCAGCCAGCAGCAAATTCTGAATGCTGGCTCCTGCACTTTGAATATCAGGGTAATTACGCATTTTGTTGATTTCGTCATGGGTAAGTTCAGTTCCGCTTTCCATAACGGTTTTATAAGGTTTGACAACAAGCGCGAGAACAACCGGAGCGTCTTTAAAGAACGTGGAAAACCATGTAACCTGTTTTTTTACATTTCGTGCGGCAATTGATTTTGATGAAGGCAATGCCTCAATTTTTGCTGCCACAACAGCGGCCATATTCTTCGTCAGATCTTTGTTCAAAATAGTAATGTACCTCCATGGCTGAAAATTATTAACGCTGGGGGCCAGTCCGGCCAATCTGACCATTTCCCGGATGTGAAGAAGATCTACCTTCTCATCCTTAAATACTCTTACACTTGTCCTTGCTTCAATCGCTGACCTGAGTTCCATACTCTGTAAATTTTAT
This sequence comes from Bacteroidales bacterium, assembly GCA_016926205.1. Lineage (GTDB taxonomy): Bacteria > Bacteroidota > Bacteroidia > Bacteroidales > UBA10428 > UBA5072. The sequence goes on along the minus strand of JAFGPB010000090.1, from coordinate 14,348 downwards.
TCAATATTAAATATTTTCAATCAAAAATGAAACTGAGATACCTGAATTCATCTAAACTTTCAAATAGAGTGCACATAGTAACTTCCATATGAATCACGGGTGTATAATCCCAAAGCAGGCTTTAGCAATAAATACGGCACCTTCGAACTTAAAATATTACAGATAACGGAGAATCAACGGTTTTGCGGTATTTCAATGAAAAAGAAGTAAAAACGATGATACGGCCAGCTTTGCAACATACAAAGGTGGATTTCGTATATACCACTGATCAGCTCATTGGCTTGGTGTCAGAATATTTATCCAAAGTCCACGACAAAGTTGAAAGATAAGCTGCTCTGTAACCGGTAAAAAATTCTATAAACCCATATACATGACAATTGAATTGAAGGAGAAAGAAGGAGAATTAAGCCGGAACGCTGAAGAGACAGAAACCACCCGGGAGAAATTGCAAAAGTCCTTAGAACAGTTGGAAAGTAAGATATTTGAAGCTGAGAATGCTCAGAATAGATTATATTCATTGCTTGCAAATGCATCTGAAATCATATTCATTTATGATGAACACATGTCCATTCAGTATGTGAGTCCGTCTGTAGCAAATATTTTGGGATACACCCCTGAAGAAGTGATACAGGGAAAGTATCTGGACAGGCTCACAAGAAAGGGGGAAGAAAGTATGCGCAGTATGTTTGCCGAATTGATCGAAGAATCCGAAAAAACAATTACCATCCAGTATGCATTCATGAAGAAAAACGGACAGAAAATATTTCTGGAATCGACAGGGAGAAATCTGCTCCGTGATCCGGCCATTTGTGGCATATTATTAAATTCTACTGACATAACCGAACGCAAGAGGGCTGAGCGGGAAGAAAGGCTAAAAAGCAAAATGCAAGCTCTTTCGGAGAACTCACTGGATCTGATTATCCGACTGAGTATGGAGGGGCAATTCTTCTATGCAAACCCGGTTGTGAAGAATTTTATCGGAATCAATCCTTCTGCATTGATAAACAAAACTCTGCAGGAAATTAACGGCAAGGAAAAGCTGATTCAATATTTCAGGGAAACTATTGAAACCGTTAAATCCTCTCCCGGTAAGGTCTCGTCTGAACTGACCGTACCTGGTATGGTTGACGGAGCAGAGAGTGAAAGGATAATGCGATTTACAGCCATTCCGGAATTCAATGAAACCGAACTGGAAACCATTCTTTTCGTGGGTCATGATATCACTGAAGCCAAACAAACAGAACTCGAAATTCAGGATAAAAACAGGAAGATTGAAGACTCCATCAATTATGCCCGGCGCATTCAAAGTTCCATACTTCCTGACATCAAGCAGGTGCGGCAACTTCTGCCAAAATCATTCATTTACTACAAACCAAAGGATGTTGTCAGCGGTGATTTCCCGTGGTTCTTCTCGCATGCCAATGACATATATGTCGCAGTTGTTGATTGTACCGGTCATGGTGTACCAGGGGCAATGCTTTCCTTTGTGGGATATTTTCTTCTGAATAACATCGTGGATCATGACCGGAAGTTGTCAGCCTCTGAAATCTGTGACTTGCTGCATGACGAGGTCAGAAAGACTCTGAAACAGGACAGTCAGGATGCTGAAGCACGTGATGGAATGGACATCGCATTTTGTAAAATCAGTCATGCCGACAAAGAAGTGCAGTATGCAGGAGCACACAGACCTCTTTACTTTTTGCATGATGGCGAGTTTACGGAATACAAGGGCGACCGTAAGGCCATTGGCGGTATACTCCACAAAAAGAAGAAAGAGGAAAATTTTACCAATTATACAATCAAATACAGGAACGGTGATAAAATTTTCTTATTTTCGGATGGGTTGCCTGATCAGATAGGTGGACCGGAAGGTAAGAAATACTCGCCCGGGCGCATTCGTGAAATGATCCTGGAAAACAAAGATCTTCCTGTTGAAGAATATATGCGCCTTTTTTCTGATGATTTTGAGCGGTGGCGAGGGGACGGAAAACAAATTGATGACGTGCTTCTAATAGGAATTGAATTTTAATAACATCCTAAATACCCAGGCGATATGGATAAAAAAACAGATATTAATGGTTTTCTTGAATTTGTCTATGAGTTTTATAAAACCATGAAAGCACACGAAATTACCCTGGTTTATGAGGGCGAAATTACGCATCAGATTACAAAGGCTTTCACATCACTCACTGAATCAAACATGTCGAAAGATGAGGAGCCCAGTTCAGTGCAGCGGAGGGTATTTCATGTAATGGTTGAATGCCTTCAAAACATAAGCAAACATGCCGATAATTATACTTCAAATGATCATTCGTATTCCGGAAGAGGCATATTTCTGGTAAGTAAAGGCAAAAACGAATACTGTGTCACAACGGGAAATGCTGTAGACAATGATAGGATCGGATACCTGACAGATCTGCTCGGGAATGTTAATAAACTGGGGAAAGAAGATCTCAAAGAACTTTACAAAAGACAGATACAAGAAGGAAGACTATCGGAAAAGGGTGGTGCCGGTCTGGGATTTATCGATATTAAAAGAAAGACCAACAGAGAGCTGGAATATCACTTTTTCCCTATTTCAAATGCAACTTCGTTTTTTCTCCTGACATCAACCATTTCAAGATCTGATATTTAAATATGAGAACTATGGAAATAATCAAACTTCAAGGTACTGAAGACACACCAGGAATTATACTGGATGCTGAAACTGAAACTATGGAGATTTCAGGGCGCTCGTTGCCGGAAGATGTGGCCGCATTTTATGAACCTGCGTTGAACTGGCTGAAAAAGTACAGCGAGAATCCAGGGGATAAAACTATATTTAACTTTAAACTTACCTATTTTAATACTGCCTCATCCAAGCAACTTCTTGAAATTCTTGTGATCCTGGAGGAGCTGCAAAAAAAAGGAAATGATGTCCTGATCAGATGGCATTTCCCCGAAGATGATGAGGATATGGAAGAAGCAGGCGATGAATATGCTGATATTGTTGATGTTCCTTTTGAAAAAGTATCTTATTGACCCCTTGACCTGACATCATTTACAATCCAGATAATTACTCACATATTAAAACAGTCAGTGGTATAAACAAATCCATTCGACACTACCGATCTCTGTTCTTTTAACCTGCGGGCGATGCGATCATATGGCTGAACGGATGATTATCAGTAAGAAATGCCTGTATTTATCTTTTCACCGACGGCATACTCAAACTTTATCAATGATCTTCAATGCAATGAGGCCTGCAAAAATGTTAAACAGAAGCAGATCATTTATCCAGTTCTGCCTGCAGTGTGCAAAACTAAATGCCAGGAGAAATGAGACAGGTATGGCGGTGAATGCAATCATCTCAACACCGCATGCGGGAATAGAGAAGTAAATTGAAAGGGAAATCAAAAACATCCAGAAAAAGGATACATAGATTTTTCTGTGCTGGATTTTAATATTATCAAACACAAGGATCAACCGTAGGCTACTGATCAGTATCAACAATGCAATATATCCTGAAAATACAATGATTCCCACACCCGGATCCGAAGTCTGTCCGGTTGTAAAAACATCAAGCATTCCCCTTATGATTTCAGCAATATCTGCGTCAGTAAGTATATAAGCCGAAAAAAAGAACAGGTAAGGCAGCAACAGGCCTGCAAACGTAAAGACCCATTCACGCCAGACAAAAGGCCGTAAAATATACATGGTTATTAACAGGAAGGGATAAAACAGGATGGAAGGAATATAGAATAAACTGGCCAGTGAAATTAACAATCCGGCATCAAAAAAATTATAAGACAGGTGTTCTTTTTTATATGCGGCAAAGACTCTGAATAACAGCAGTATGAGCAGGAATGAGGAGATCAGGGCAGGTGTGAACCTTATACGTAAAGGAAATGCAGAACATAACAGTATATAAACCAGTACAGGAAGCTGGGTTCGTGAATTGATAAAGAAATAGATCCCATTTAACTGTAACAGCATAAAACCATTGATTATCAAAATGATCATAGCGCTTATCGCAGCCAGCACCGTAAAATCTTCATTCAGAGAAATGATATATTTACCGAATACCCCCGAAGAAGCATATTCAGCTGCTGATGTATCCAGCGGACTGAAAAACTCAGGCAACCAGAACAATATGACAAGTATGGGAATTAATGCAATTCCACTGAGCCGATTGCTGTTGAAATATTTAAGCAACATGGACCTGTTTCTGATTACTCAACAAGGTATCCCCGGCACTATAACAGCCCCTCCAGCTTGTTGACAAGATTGGATTTGGGAACTGCTCCCACTTGTTTATCAGCCAAATTGCCATCTTTAAAGAAAAGCACAGTCGGAATGTTTCGAATGCCAAATCTTGCCGGAGTGGAGGGATTGTTATCAACATCCATCTTGCCAACAATTATCTGATCCCCGTAATCTTCACCAATTTCATTAACAATGGGCCCGATGACCCTGCAGGGCCCGCACCATTCAGCCCAAAAATCAACGATTACGGGTTTATCAGCTTTCAGGACAATTTCCTCGAAATTTTCGTCGGTTAATTCGATTTCCATAGTAGTTAATTTTAAAGTATTATAAAAGATTGATGTTTCCGTTTCATTTCGCATTCATCATCAGCTAAATTCTAATATAACCTGTACTCCAGTTCCCCGCTCTCAGTCAGGTAATCAAGCAATTCATCTGTAAGGGCAATTTTCCTGTACCGGCTGAACATTTCCACACTGACGCTCTCAGACTGGTCATACACCAGAACTTTCATGCTTGTGTTCCCCTTTTCTTTACTGATGAATTCATTGATCTCCGATACCAATTCTTCGGTTAACCTGTCCAGGGGTATCTTGATCTGTATGTTATGGATGAGTTCCTCCCTGACTGAACTCAGCATGAAAATTTCCTTTATTTTGAATTCCAGTTCAATGGGTTTTTTCCATGTATTCTCCTGAATTACCCCTTTTAGCAGCAGTGAATAGCCTTCATACATGAATTTCCTTAAGTTTTCGTAATCTTTGTTAAACAAAGTAAAAGAGTAATAATCGGTATAATCTTCAATTGTAAAAGATCCGTAAGGTTTCCCGTTTTTCGTCACTGCATGCTTTACTTTGGTAACCATACCTGCAATTTTTAATTCCTTGTCCCTCAACGGTCCAAGGTCACGCAGGTCAGCGAGTGATACATCGCAGAACTGCTGCATTTCAATTTTAAAATGATCCAGGGGATGAGCCGACAGGTATATTCCGATCACTTCTTTTTCCTGATTCAGCGTAACCAGCGGGGACCATTCTTCCGTCGCAGCAGGTTTCGGCTTGAGTACTTCAATCGCATTCAGATCCCCGAAAAGTGTTGGTGTGGAATCATTCTGGCTTTGTACTTTGTTCCCGTAACGGATCAGTTGTTCAATGAAGTTTGATCCGTTTTCCTGTCCGTCAAGATACTGCCAACGATGAAAATCATGAAAACTGTCGAAACCTCCGCTCATGGCGAGCGCTTCAAGGCAACGCTTGTTTACAATGGTGAGATTTACCCTTTCGACAAGGTCGTATATGTCTTTAAACAGTCCCCCTTTCAGCCTTACTTTAATGATATGCTCGACCGCAGATTCACCCACACCTTTAATTGCTGCAAGCCCAAAACGTATGTGACCATCTGGATTTACGGTAAATCTTGCATAGCTTTCATTCACATCCGGTACAAGCACGTTAAGTTCCATTCGCTTGCATTCATCCATGAATAACCCGATCTTCTTGATATCGTTTATGTTACGGCTCAATACCGCTGCCATGAATTCTGCAGGATAATGTGCTTTCAGATACGCTGTCTGATAGGAAATATAGGCATAACATGTTGAATGCGATTTGTTGAAAGCATAATGTGCAAAAGATTCCCAGTCTTTCCATATCTTCCTTACAGTATTCGGATCATGTCCATTCTGAACGCAACCTTCTTCAAATTCCAACCGCAACTCATCCATCATGGAAACGACCTTTTTCCCCATGGCTTTGCGCAGCGAATCAGCTCTGCCTTTGCTAAATCCAGCAAGCAACTGGGACAGCAGCATGACCTGCTCCTGATAAACGGTAATGCCATAGGTGTCCTTAAGATAGGCTTCCATATCAGGTATGTCGTAGGTAATCTCTTCTTTGCCGTGCTTCCTGTTAATGTAACTCGGAATGTAAACCATCGGCCCGGGCCGGTACAAGGCATTCATTGCTATTAAGTCTTCAAAACGGTTGGGTTTCAGAGACTTTAAGTACTTTTTCATGCCTTCGCTTTCAAACTGGAACAGACCTGTCGTCTCGCCTCTGCTATATAGCTCATAGGTCTCCTCATCTTCCAGGGAGACTTCATTGATGTCAATCTCAATATTCTTTGAAATCCTGATATTTTCCAGTGTATCCTTGATAATGGACAGCGTTTTCAGACCCAGGAAATCCATCTTCAGCATTCCTACGGATTCAATATGTGTCCCTTCATATTGTGTTACGTTCAATTCTGCATCTTTGCTCCGGCAAATCGGAATATATTCCTCGAGATTGTCCCTGCCGATAATAATACCACACGCATGCACACCCGTCTGACGTACAGAGCCCTCAAGCACTTCAGCATACTTGAGTGTGCTTGCAATAAGTTCATTTGATGATGCCTTTTCTTCCATTAAAGCCGGAACTTTCTTGTATGCATCGCTGAAAGAAGTTCCGAGTGTGTCTGGCACCAGTTTTGCAAGTCTATCAGCTTCAGACAGATCCAGCTTCTGTACACGCGCAACATCCCGGATGGCCATTTTAGGAGCCATGGTACCAAACGTAATAACATGCGCCACCCGTTCAGCGCCATACTTTTGTACCACATACTGAAGTACTTTTTCACGTCCGTCTTCATCAAAGTCAATATCGATATCCGGCATCGAGATGCGGTCAGGATTTAAGAAACGTTCAAACAGAAGATCATACCGGATCGGATCTATATCCGTGATCTTCAAACAATACGCTACTACAGAACCGGCAGCTGAACCTCGGCCGGGACCGACAGAAACACCCATTTCGCGCGCTGCCCTGATCACATCCCATACAATCAGAAAATAACCCGGGTAGCCCATATTGCCGATCGTTTCAAGCTCAAAATCGATTCTTTCCCTGATCCTTTCATTCATCTCAGGATAGCGGACCGATGCGCCCTGATAGGTGAGAAAATGCAGGTATTCATGTGCATCTTTAAATCCTTCCGGTATTGGAAAGTCAGGCATAATGGGATCACTGTTCAGCTCATAATACTCAATTTTTTCCTCCACCTCACGGGTATTCACAATGGCTTCAGGCACATCATAAAACAGTTCATTCATCTCCTGCTGTGTCTTCAGCCATTCCTGGTGCGTATACCGCATTCTGGAAGGATCATCCATATCCTTTCCCGTACTGATACACAGCAAACGGTCGTGTGCCGGCGCATCCTCCCTGTTTATAAAATGAACATCATTCGTAGCCACGCATTTGATGCCTGTTTCAATGGATAATTCCAGCAAGCTTTTATTTACGAAAACCTGGTTTTCATAGACTTCCCGGTCCATTTCCGGATCACCCGAAGGATGACGCTGAAGTTCAAAATAAAAGTCCTCCCCGAATACCTTTTTAAAGTTGTTCGCAGCTTTACGGGCCGCATCAACTCCTTCATGAAGTAATAGCCAGGGTATTTCACCATGAAGACAGGCAGTTAATACGATGAGTCCGTCTTTATATCGCTTCAATAATTCTTTATCGATCCGTGGTTTGTAATAGTAACCTTCCGTCCATCCGTAGGATACAAGCTTAATCAGATTTAAATAGCCCTGCCTGTTCTTCGCCAGCAATACCAGATGAAAACCACTTCCGTCCAGTTTATCCGTTTTATCATGCCTGGATCTTCTTGCAACATACACTTCACAACCCAGAATCGGTTTTATGCCCATTCTGGTCGCTTCATTATGGAATTCCTTGACACCGAACATGTTCCCATGATCAGTAATGGCCACTGCCGTCATCTTATCAGCTTTGGCCTTTTGCAGTAACGTTCTGATTTCCGAAGCACCATCAAGTATTGAGTATTGCGTATGGACATGCAGATGCGTAAAAGCAGACCGGTCCGTTTCTGCTTCCGGTTTTCTGAATCCTGCCTCATTTTTCTTTGTTACTGCTGAAGTTTCGTCGACGGGAATATTTTTGTCAGTAATCACAACTGAAGGTGATTCTCCAGTAAAATTCTGTTGAAACTGATACAACGCTTCGGAATTCATGTGCAAATCCTTTCCAGATATCATATCCAACCTTACCATTTCAAGAAAGCAACGGGCAGTTGCTGCCACATCGGCAACAGCGTTATGTACTTCCTCAAAATTCTCATTGAATAATCTGGTATATAATTCTGATAGTGTAGGCCATTTGAATTTTCCGCCTTTTCCGCCCGGAATTGCACAATAATCTGTTGATCCTTCCTTTGTGCAAAAGGATGGCACATCAAATAATTTTGTGGGAATCGAAGTGCGGATGAACTCAGCGCCAATAATTTTCAAATCAAATTCTATATTATGGCCGACTATGAGCGAAGCTTCATTCAGGTCTTCCGTAAAATATTCCAGAACTGTTTTCAATTCCTTCCCCTCTTTCAGCGCCCTTTCCGTGGAAATACCATGTATTCTTTCAGCAGCAAACGGAATGGTATAGCCCTCAGGTTTTATGATGTGGTTTTCTGTTTTGAGGAAGGTACCCCGATGATCGTAACACATCCAGGCAATCTGAACCAGTCGAGGCCAGTTATTTACATCTGTCACAGGTGCGTTATAGATGCCTGGTAAACCTGTAGTTTCAGTATCAATAATCAGAAACATATCTTTCACGGGTTGAAATCAGACAAGAAACTATGGTACAGTTATTTAATTAATGCAGGTAGCCTCTGCCATTGTACTGTAAAAATAAGGCAGTGAAGTATATGTTAGATAAAATGTTAATAAAAAAGGAAAATTAATCTTTTCACAGGGAAGTCCTGTCAGAATTACAATGCCGATAAAGCAGTTTTAAACAATATTTCTTCTATTTGTCTGATAAATAATGACTTTGTTTCTTCAGGAGTTTGTGCTATTCCGGAAGATAGTGTTGGATTACCCTCAACTGGACAAAATAAAAATGAAGGTATGCTTTGAATGCCGAAAACCGCTGCAAGCTCCTGTTCCACATCTACATCAACCTTATAAATGTTGATCCTCCCGGCATAATCGGCTGCAAGCTCTTCCAGTATCGGATCAGATATGCGGCAGGGAGCGCACCAGTCGGCGTAGAAATCCACGATGCAGGGCAGTTCGCCTTCATAGACCCATTCTTCCTGGTTCTTTTCATAGTTCATGACGAGTTCCAGAAATTCGGCTTTGGTTATATGGATCGGAACAGCATTCAGATCATCTTTTGTATTCTCCGTCAGTGCAACTGCCTGAGCAGAGTTGTGAGCGGGATCCTGAGTTTTCTGCTCATCAGCTTGTCCTTTACATCCCTGTAAAACAGCAAGCGCAATGCCCGAAACAATAATAAATGTTTTATTCATGGTTCCTTAATGAAATGATTCCTGATTAATGTCTGTAAATTAACGAATAATATAAATGAGATCGCATCTTAAAAAGATATTTTTTTATATATTTAAATATCTATTTTATTAGATATATTCAATTATCATGCCATTATAGTAAACTGGTTATTTCCTGTAAGATTTATTCTGCTGATTACAGTTCATATACTTTACCGGAATGAAGCCAATGCATCATTAACCGCTCTTTTTCCTATAACTGACAGATTGTCCGGTCACGACCATCTCAATGACATCCATTAAAATGAGGTTTACCAGAATATGTTCTGCATGTTCCCGGCTGGTCCTGGTGATTTTCATGAATTTTAAAAAAGAGATTTCATCATGATCTTCCAGATAATCAACGAGTGCTTTCTCTTCTTTTTGATAACTTAAAAAAGCTCCTCTTCTCTTATTTTTGTTCTTCCACACGGTCACCATTACCCTGTCAGCCTGCATATTCTGATCCCCAACACGCATATATGCAACCCATTTGCCTTTTTCATCCTGAGCAAAGTGTGGTCTTAATGAACTTGGAGGTATTTCAACTTCAAGAATCCATTTGCCCTCCACAAACCATCTCTTGATATGGAACAAAACCTCCGGTCTGCAATAGAGCCTTGCAGCCGATTCAACCATGTAGGCTTCCTCATCACTCTGTATACCGCTGATCTTGCCGTTATCCTTAACCCCAATCAATAATTTGCCTCCATGGGTATTGGAAAAAGCCGAAAATGTCCGGGCAATCTTTTTTGCATCACTGATTTCAAATTTAAAATCAAGTTGTTGTCCCTCCCCTGAAAGTATCAGTTTCCTGACATACGTTTCCGATTTTAGGGAATCCGGCTTCATTTTGATTTGCTATAAACTGAATCCTTTGAACCGACCCTGGAAAAGACCCTTTTACACAAGCTAGGGGCAAGAGACTGTTATCTGCCAGGGGCAAGTGATTGTCATCTTTGATAGTTCATGATTTAGCTGCCCGTTACTTAATCCCCAAACTGTGAAGGCCAATTCTTTCCAAAAATAATCCATTTTTATTTGAAAACAATTGGTAATACATGCTGAAGGTCCGGCAATCAGGAGTGAGTGTAAAAAAATAGTGGAGAATAGGGGAGTCGAACCCCTGACCTATTGCATGCCATGCAATCGCTCTAGCCAGCTGAGCTAATTCCCCGATTGGGTGTGGGTGTGGGTGTGAGTGTGGGTGTGAAAGGGTGTGTGCATTGAGATTTGTGCAGGCCCGTGGGTGTGAGTGTGGGTGTGAAAGGGTGTGTGCATTGAGATTTGTGCATGTAAATAATGCCGGTAAAAGTATCGAAATATTTTCAGGTTTTCAATAATTTTGTATTCTCAGAGCGTATAAAATGGAATCCAAAAAATCAAAAAAGGCAGATCTCGAACACAAGAGGTTCATATTTTTTGAAATCGGACTGATCGTTGCCCTTTTACTGACCTTGCTGGCTTTTGAATGGAAAAGCCGTCCGTCCGAAACAACCCTGTTTTACGGAAGAACCAGTGATTATATTGACGAGGAACAAATTCCCATTACCCGGCAGCAAAGGGAGGAACCGCCGCCTCCACCACCAATTGACCTTTTTGAGCTTAATATTGTTGACGATGAAACAATACTCGACGTACAACCTGAATTTGATAATGTTGAGGCACATATAAATCAGGAATATGATTTTTCCGACCTTTCCGTATTGCCTGTGGAAAGTGTCACTGAAGAAGTTTTTTTTCTTGTCGAGGAAATGCCCAAGTTTATGGGAAGAGATGCCAATACTTTCAGCAGCTGGATACAGCGTAATATGATGTATCCGCAAAATGCGGTCCAGAACCGCATCGGTGGCAGGATTCAGGTTTATTTCGAGATCAGTTCAACTGGTGAGGTCGTAAATGTAAAAATACTGAAAGGGCTCACTCCTGAACTCGATGAAGAGGTCATTCGCGTTATACAGTCTTCAAATGGTTTATGGACACCAGGCCGCCAACGCGGAAGACCGGTAAAGGTTCAGTTTAATTTTCCCATTAATTTTGTTTTAAACTGAATCCCAATGCTGGCAGTTTTATGTTTTTATCTCGTTCCGGAATATATTTATACGAGATTTTGTAACCTTTTTGAAAATCATCCGAATATCCTAATAACTTATTTAATCAAAGGTTTTATTGCTAAATTAACTAAACAATATTGTCATGAGATGGTATTCATTTCTTTTAACTTTAATAATTCTGTCCGGCTGCGCATCATCAAAAAAAATGTTACAGCGTGGTGACTATGATTCTCTTATCGACAGGTCCGTAAAAAACCTGGTTAAAAATCCCGGTAGTGAAGGAGATGCCGAAATGCTTGACAAGGCATATAACCTCGCCAATGAAAGAGATCAGGAGAGGGTCAGGTATCTTAAACTGGAAGGCAATCCGGACACCTGGGATGAAATATTCAACCTGTATAACAGAATGAAGAACCGGCAGACAAATGTGAGGAAAGTATTGCCATTGAATATCAATGGCCGGACAATTGAATATGATTTTGTAGATTATGATGCAGAAATCATTGCAGCCAAAAGGAATGCTTCCGAATATTATTACGCACACGGCAAAAAGCTGATGGAAAACAATGACAAGGAATCTTACCGCCAGGCCTATGAAGAATTGACAAAGGCCAGTGAATATACCGGCGGATCCTATCTGGATCTTGACCGCCTGATTGATGAATGCCGGTACAAAGGAATGAGCAGGGTCCGTATCAGCATTGTAAACCGTACCATCATCAACCTGCCTCAGGAATTTTCAAACGAACTGATTGCTGTCAATGCAAGTGAACTGAACAGTCAATGGGTTGAATATTACACCCGCAACTTTGATGAAAACCTGAATTACGATTATTATGTCGATATCATCCTCCTGGCAATCAATGTATCCCCGGATCTGGTCAAGAATACGGATTATATCGAAAAAAAGACTATTGAAGACGGGTTTGAATACGTGCTGGATGACAGGGGAAATGTAGTGAAAGACACTGCCGGGAATGATGTAAAAATCAAGAAGTATAAGGATATTCAATGTGCAGTCGTTGAGCAGCTTCAAGAAAAGGACTGCAACATTGCCGGAGAAATTGAGTTCACCTCTGCGAATCCGAGAACTCTTCTGAAAAAGCAACCTGTTGCAGCAGGTACACATTTTAAGCACGAGTCGGCACGGGCAATTGGTGATACGGCTGCCCTTTCTCCGGAAAAGAAAATTCTGGTTGACACAGAACCGGTTCCTTTCCCTGATGACATACAAATAATCGTGGATTGTACGGAAGCTCTGAAAAGATCGATCCATGATGCAATACGGTTTAACCGCAGCCTCCTGAGATAAGGAGTCTTCCCTTGTGAATACGGCAGATAATAATGCAAATTATTTTCTAGATTTGTCCTTATATTACGACCGAACATAACCATACAGACAAAGGAAATTTAAAACTTGTGGACATCTTGCCGGAAAGGGCTGTTTTGATTGGAGTAGCTGTTGAAGATCAATCCATTTCACAAATAGAGGACAATCTGAACGAATTGGAATTGTTAGCGGTAACCGCGGGCGGGATTCCGGTCAGGAAATTCATACAGAGGGTTGTAACCTTGAATCCCCGGACTTTTATCGGTAAAGGAAAACTTGAAGAGATTCGTGATTTCATCATGAACAAAAGTATAGATCTGGCTATTTTCGATGATGAATTGTCTCCAAGTCAGATCAGAAATATTGAGAACGAACTGGAAATCAGGGTAATTGACCGAACCAACCTGATCCTCGATATTTTTGCCGGCAGGGCAAAAACTGCTTATGCCAAAACCCAGGTTGAACTGGCACAATATGAATACCTGTTGCCCCGACTCGCTGGTATGTGGACGCATCTTGAAAGGCAACGCGGCGGAATCGGTTTGAGGGGACCTGGTGAGACCGAAATTGAAACCGACCGCCGTATCATCCGTACGAAAATTGCAAGCCTGAAGAATCATCTGCAAAAGATCGACAAACAAATGATCACCCAGCGGAAAAACAGGAAGAAGTTGGTACGGGTTTCATTTGTGGGTTATACAAATGTGGGCAAATCGACCATCATGAATCTGATCAGCAAATCGGATATTTTTTCCGAGAACAAGCTCTTTGCTACCCTTGATACTACTGTACGAAAAGTTGTAATTGACAATCTTCCTTTCCTGTTATCAGATACAGTTGGTTTTATCCGAAAGCTCCCCCATCATCTTGTTGAGTCATTCAAATCGACTCTCGATGAAATCAGGGAAGCCGATCTCTTACTTCATGTTGTGGATATATCCCACAGTGGTTTTGAAGAACAGATTGCCGTAGTGAATGAAACCTTGATTGAGATTGACGCTTCCAATAAACCTGTGTTGATCGTTTTCAATAAAATTGATGCATATACTTATACAGAAAAGGATGAAGACGATCTTACGCCGCAAAACAAAATGAATTTGAGCCTGAGCGAATTGAAAAAAAGCTGGATGGCTAAGAATCACAGTCCCTGTATTTTCATTTCTGCACTGCGGAAAGAAAATCTTGAGGAATTACATAAGCTGCTATATGATATGGTAAAGGAAATTCATATCACCAGATATCCATACGACACTTTCCTTTACTGAATAAGTCCATTGTCTAGCAAATGTTCAGCTATTTGTATGGCATTGGTGGCGGCACCCTTTCGGAGGTTGTCTGATACAACCCACATGTTCAAAGTTTTAGGCTGTGATTCATCACGCCTC
>JAFGPB010000089.1 GCA_016926205.1 Bacteroidales bacterium | reverse complement strand
CGGTCGGCAAAGGAATCGACTGCCACCACTCCGATATCGGGCGGGGCAGAATATACCTTAAAATTGTCGAATGCCATTCCCCTGTAACTGTTATCCTCATCCGAAGCCCATTTCACCCTGAACTTAACTTTAGGCTCATAAACAAGTGACTCCGGCAATATTTGGCGTACAGACTTCCAACCGTCCATATTAATTTCCGACCAACCCATTGTCCCGAGAGCAGTAACGGTCGTATTGTACCAGTTCCAGTCCCATCCATATGCATTCGTATCCAGGAAAACCCAGTTTTCACCGCCGTCCGTGCTCAGTTCAATACAGGCGCCGTCTTTCCCGGGTTCTGAATCCATCCACAGGTTCATTTCAAGGACAGATCTTCCCAGTGAAGTCATATCATAGCATGAACTTTCCGCAAAAGAAGTATCGCTCGAAAGATAATTCCCAAAAGGTGAAAGGATCCATGTCTTCTGACTGCCGGGTAATGGAGGAATGCTCCCTTCCGGAGTTTTACACAACCATGTCGGATCTGTCCCGTAAATTTTCCAGTAACCGTCCCCTGTCTCGAATGACTGCACATAAGGCGGATTAATGCTTTCCTGTATAAAAACACTTCTCACAACCACATCATTATCCGGATCTTCATCTCCTTCTGCTTCCAGTCCGACAGTGAAATCGTCGTACATACCTGCTTCCGGAAATGTTACCGGGTGACTGAAACGGAATGTAACACTTCCATCTTTGGGGATCGGTCCAGGTATTGCATCATAGATTTTTTGCTGGTCACTTCCGTCCATTGAAAAAAAAACCGGTATCAAGGCAGCCGTTTCACGATCCGCATAATTGCGTACCACAACTTCAACCGAATCCATTCCTGGATTGTGGCAATCATCAACAGGCGTGATGATGTTTACAATACCGACGTCATTGGTAAGAAATTTTCCTGTTACCGCAAAATTGTCAATATTAAACCCTGCATAAGCAAAACTGTTATCGGATTCAATTACTCCAAAACGGATTTTGACCCAGGGTTTCCGGGAAGCAATCTCGTCAAATTCCTGTCCAAGAGTTAAATCAGACCATTGATAATCAGGCGTTAAAGCATCAACTTTACTGTCCCACAGCCTTTGCCAGGTGGTTCCTGTATCCGTACTGACTTCAATCACTGCATGATCATTGCCTTCAAAAGCGATCCATTTTTTAAAGGTAAGTTTGACGTCGTCATAATATTTCAGATTGATCGCCGGTGTTTCAGCATAATATTCATTCCCGGAGCTGATGTTCAGCAAATATTTACCATCAACCGTGAGATCGGTACCCAGGATTTTGCTCCCGCTGTATGCAAAGTCAGGATCACTGGTGATGTGAGTCACGAAACCCTTCGGTGCCGCCATTTCAAAGTCGTTTTCAATAACCCAGGAATTGGCACTTTCAAAACTTTCAAGCAATACAGAATGTTCAATCCTATTAAAACCAGGTGGAGACTGTTCAACGGAAGGATATGTTGATTCATTAATTTTAACCGTATGGCTTTGCAGCTTAAAATCCAGCGTACTGTTATGCGGTGCTGTCGTTTTAATGTCTGCAACCAGCCATATCGAATTTAAACAGGTTAGCAATTCATAATTCAGATTGTCAAATAAAATGTTACCATCAACAACACTTACAGCGGTTCCGATCTTTAGTGAACCACTTTTAGACACCGGTCTGTATATGCTGTCGAAAGTCGCCACAAGTTCAAAAGCACTGGTGGCAAAAAGATCATCATCAGCATTCACTGAACTGAATGTAATGGAATCCATTACCGTCTGGCCGGTATTCCCAACAATCACAACATCCACCCGCATAACCGGGATGTCAGAGACACCCGATGGCACCACATCATGATGAACATGACTGGCATGAACCGATTTTACATACCGTAAAATGGCATCTTTCTCTTCGATGACAACCTGATCAACGCAAACTCCGTGTCCACCGCCCGATGTTCCAAGAAACGCGATCTGAAAATCCTCACACAGGTATTTTAAACCGTAATCCCTGATGTTAAAGGTTCTGAGCGTCCAGTCGGCCTGAGTAGTATATGATACAATGGTATCCCAGGGCGCTGAAGCCCCCGCCTTAAAAAGCAAGGATAATTGATGCAAGCCAAAAAAATCAGGAAGCATGGCATAGCCAAACGAAAGTTCGGGTCTGCTGGCATCGCTGAGATCAATAGGATTGGACACCAGCCTGTGTGAATAAGGAACCTGATCGCTCCAGTAATACAAGGCATTCTTTTCCCCTGAATACGCAGTATCCGGATTAAAATGATCCACTCCCCCTTTCTGAAAAATCCATTTCTTTTCATTGTCCGAGGGTAAGCTCGTCCACTGTTGCTGGTCATCCAGCGTTTCAAAGTATGATTCAAGATAGCGGATCGTGTCGATCTGAGCATCAAGTTCCCATACGCTGAACAACATGCCGATCAGGATCAGTTTTACTGTTAATCGCATTGCGGGTTTCTTTTAAAAGATTATAACTTATCATGTGATTTTTACGTATATCCAGGAAGAAAGTTATGGTATTTGTAATGTTCAGGCTATTACCCATTTCTTTATCAGATGTATCCATGATTCAGTAACAGCGCTAAAATGGTCCCGATGCGATACCGATTCTTGTTATTGATTTTTTTTATCACCGCTTCCCTTGGAAAAGCCCAGACAGATAATCTTTTCTGGTTCGCCGCCCCTGACATTTCAAGTGTTCATGGAACCGCTCCGCAAAATGGTGCACCTATATACCTTCATATCACTGCAACCGTCGCTACCACGGTCACGGTGAGTCAGCCTGCCAATCCCGGTTTCACGCCCATAATTTTTGACCTTGAAGAAATGGAGCACCGTACCATACGCCTGGATGCCCTGATGGGAATCGACCAGATTGAAAACTATCCCCAGAGCCTGCCTCAACCACCTTCCAACCTGCAAAAAAAAGCTTTTAAGATCACTTCCGACCCGGGTGACATTACTGTTTATTATGAACTGGATAATTTCTATAACCGTGATATATTTCCTCTGAAAGGACGAAATGCCTTTGGCCAGGATTTCTATGTATCCACACAGAATCACTTTCCGGGTGACGGTCCGAGGTACAGCAATACCACCTGGAGCGGATTTGTCATTGCTGCAACTGAAAACAACACCCGTATTGTCGTTTATCCTACGGACGATTGGCTTTATTTCAATACCAGTCCCGGTGATTCCATTGTATTTTATTTAAATGAAGGAGAAACATTCACATTCAGAGCAGAGTCCATGGCAGCCGACAGACACATCAAAGGCGCACGGGTAAAATCAGATAAGAATATTGTCCTCACCTTATATGATGATTCCATGCGTAAATCAAGAAATGATGCTGGTACTGCACTCAGCTTTGATACATTTGGCGACCAAACCATACCGGTCGGGCTCATCGGACATGAATACATCGTGATGAAAGGACAGGTAACCCAAACTACTTTTGACGGAGGAGAACGGATATTCATCACCACCACGCGGCCCAATACCACCCTATACATCGACGGCATACCGGTAACAACAATTCCGGATGTGGGAACTTTGTACAGCTATGAGATCCATAACAATTATGTGCATTTGGAAGGATCGCAGCCCATCTACGTCAACCACATTACGGGGTTCGGAGGTGA
The DNA here is from genome assembly GCA_016926205.1 of Bacteroidales bacterium. Lineage (GTDB taxonomy): Bacteria > Bacteroidota > Bacteroidia > Bacteroidales > UBA10428 > UBA5072. The sequence continues at coordinate 1,321 of JAFGPB010000089.1, read as the reverse complement.
GTTGGGAGGGGCTGTCCTGCCTACTATTGACGGCTGCACCGGTTCATACAATGTTACTTTCACACGTACACCGAACACGAACGATGCCTTCTTCATGAATCTTATGGTAAGGAATGATACGAGCATGACAAGCTCAAGAAAGAACCAAAGTGCAAAGAACTTTACGATCACAAGCGGCGGTGTCACCAATTCCATACCTGAAAATTATTTCGATTACATCCTTGACTCCACTTGGGTTGTATTGAAAAAAACTGCAGAGGTAAATTCATTCGTCGCCAGCAAGATACTTCCCGGAAATGAGGCCCGTATTGACAATCCCGTAGCACGTTTTCATCTGGGTGTGATCAATGGTGGCACAAACACCGGATGTAAATACGGATATTTTTCCGATTACCAGTCAGATTATGCAAATGCAGGAATCGGCGGCGCAAATGCCATCAAGCAAAAGACATACTGCTCATTTGATCCCATCCACCTGGTGGCAAGCGGAGGACTCAGTTATAAATGGACCTGCCAGTCGAATCCGGATGATACGGTATATCTAAGTTCCACTACCCTGGCGGATCCGTATTTTTCCCCTCAGGTCAGCGGTTTTTATAAATTCAGGGTAAACGTCGAAAGAGAATGTTACGGAGATACAGCCCTGGTCATGAACATCTATGTTGTGGCCGGTCCGGTAGCCATGTTTGAAGTAGATCAGGCAACAGGATGTTCCCCTTTCAGTCCGGTCTTCACAAACCTTTCCGATACCAATTTGGCCGTCGAGAACTACTGGAATTTCGATACCCGTTACAACACCATCGTTCATCAAAGTGATCTGTCCAATCCTTTCGAGTGGTCATTTCCCGAAAACCTCACCGATTCCATTCAGGAATATAAGGTGCGGCTGACCGTGAAAGGCGAATTTGGCATGTGTCCGAATCAGCGTGAGAAGGTCATCAAAGTCAAGCCTTCTGTAAATGCAGGCTTTACGGCCGACCAAAACATTGGCTGTAATCCGCTTCCCGTGCATTTCAGCGACACTTCCCGGGGTGTAATCGATACGCTCAACAGCTACTGGGATTTCATCAATTATCAGCAAACCTATGAACCCGGTCCATCCTTCACCTTTGAAAATATGAGCGACAAGGATACGATCTATGATGTTAAGCTGATAGTATACAGCAAATTCGGCTGTTTGGATACGGCTAACTATCCGGTAACAGTTCATCCTTACATAAAAGCTCATTTTGGAGTGGATAATCTTGCGGGCTGCTCACCTTTCGCAACTGCAATCAATCCATCAGGTTCAATGGGAGTGGATACATTTAAATGGTCGATT
>JAFGPB010000088.1 GCA_016926205.1 Bacteroidales bacterium | reverse complement strand
AGGTTTAAGTTTTCTTACAGCCATAATAATAAATTAGATATTGCTATAAAAATCAATTATATCACCTTCCCGCAATGTAACAACAGCCTTTTTAAAAGCAGCCTGTTTGCCGGATATAAGTCCTGTTCGTGTATATCTCGATTTCTGCTTCCCGCCATAATTCATCGTATCCACCGATTCCACTGTAACTCCGTATAGATTTTCCACGGCTTTCCTGATCTGAACCTTGTTCGCCTTTCTGTTCACCACGAAGCCGTATTTTCTCAGTCTATCGGCCTGTGCATTTATTTTTTCAGTTACAATAGGTTTTATAATTATATTCATCACTGTTCACTTATTGTAGGTTACAGAATTTTCTGAATGTTATCGATCGAACTTTCCATGAAAACTATCGACTTACTATTCATAATATCATATGTTGACAATTCCGAACAGGTCACAACTCTGGCCTGATTTAAATTACGTGACGACAAATAGATGTTTTTATCCGGCTCCTTCACTACCAGAAGCGATTTTTCACCGTCAACTTTCAGGTTGCTGATGATGGATAAATATTCTTTTGTCTTTGGTTCATTCAAATTGAAATCCTCAATCACAAGGATCTGGTTATCCTTTGCCTTATAGGTCAGGGCCGACTTCCGTGCCAGCTGCTTCACCTTTCTGTTCAGCTTGAAGTGATAATCTCTTGGTTGTGGTCCGAATATCCTGCCTCCTCCGTTAAACAGGGGATTCTTGATGCTCCCTGCGCGGGCGGTTCCCGTGCCTTTTTGCCGTTTCAGTTTGCGTGTACTGCCCGAAACTTCATTTCGCTCCCTGGTTTTGTGTGTTCCCTGACGCCTGTTGGCAAGATGCTGTTTCACATCCAGATAAATGGCATGGTCATTCGGCTGAATGCCGAATACCGAATCGCTGAGCTGCACCTTCCGGCCTGTTTCTCCTCCTGATGTATTGTATACTATTAATTCCATTGCAAACTGATTTTAAATCCTGTCGGGACTTTCAATGATCACATATGAACCTTTTGCCCCGGGTACAGATCCTTTTAACAACAACAGATCGTTCTCCGGAATGATCTTTACCACCTTTAGATTGAGAACCTTGACTTTCTTACCACCCATACGGCCTGCCATACGGACCCCTTTAAGCACCCTTGAAGGCCATGATGATCCTCCGAGTGATCCGGGTGCCCTCTGCCTGTTGTGCTGTCCGTGTGTATTGTCACCTACTCCGCTGAATCCGTGTCTTTTCACCACTCCCTGGAATCCCTTGCCCTTGGAAACGGCTGTGACATCAAGCCAGACATCATTCTTAAAGTAGTCGACAGTAATCTGGTCTCCAACCTTCCACTTGTGGATGAAACCGCGCAATTCAACCACTTTTCTCTTGGGTGCTGTATTTGCCTTTTTAAAATGGCCCGCCATTGCTTTTGTGGTATTTTTTTCTTTCATATCATCAAAAGCAATCTGGACAGATTCATAACCTTCCTTTTCAAGGGTCCTGATCTGTGTTACAACACACGGGCCGGCTTGCAGTATGGTGCAGGGAACATTTATCCCCTCATCAAATACTGAAGTCATTCCGATCTTTTTTCCAATTAGTCCTGGCATTTCTCAACAAATTATCTTTTTCAAACTTTGATTTCAACTTCCACTCCACTGGGCAACTCAAGCTTCATAAGCGCGTCGATTGTCTTTGGTGTGGAACTGTAAATATCCAGCAACCTTTTATGTGATGACAGTTGAAACTGCTCCCTCGATTTTTTATTTACAAAAGGTGAACGCAAAACCGTGAATATCCTCTTATGCGTAGGAAGCGGAATGGGTCCGCTTACCACTGCACCGGTAGATTTTACAGTTTTTACAATCTTTTCGGCTGACTTATCTACCAGATTATGATCGTATGATTTAAGTTTAATTCTGATTTTCTGGCTCATTTATTTTATCTTATAATCGTTTAAACAAATGCTTTTGTTCCGGTTACTTTTTCAATTACTTCACCTGAGATGTCAGGAGGAACAACTTCAAAATGTGAGAACTCCATAGTTGAAGTTGCGCGTCCTGAAGTCAATGTCCTCAATACGGTCACATAGCCGAACATCTCGGCAAGCGGCACATGGGCAAGGATCACCCGCGATGATGAACGGGTTTCCATACCGGTAATCTGGCCTCTGCGCCGGTTGAAATCAGCTGTCACATCCCCCATGTATTCTTCCGGTGTGACCACTTCAAGTTTCATGATCGGTTCAAGCAGGCCGATCTTTCCCTTTTTAAGTGCATGTTTGAATCCCTGCCTTGCTGCTATTTCAAAAGAAAGTGAATCGGAATCCACAGGATGGAAGGATCCGTCAAGCAAAACGATCTTCAGGCTTTCCAGGGGAAATCCCGCAAGGACTCCGTTTCGCATGGCATCACGAAAACCTTTTTCCACTGAAGGGATATATTCACGAGGAACATTACCTCCCTTGACCTCATTTATGAATTGAAGACCCTTTATCCCCTCATCCGCCGGAAATGCCTCAAAAACAATTTCAGCATATTTACCCCTGCCACCGGTTTGCTTTCTGAATAACTCCCTGTGCTTCACAGCGGTCAGCAGAGCTTCTTTATAAGCAACCTGAGGCACGCCCGTATTGCATTCCACTTTAAATTCACGCCTTAATCTGTCAATGAGTACTTCAAGATGCAGTTCACCCATCCCGCTGATGATGGTCTGGTTTGAATCCGCATCCACCTTGACCTTAAACGTCGGGTCTTCTTCAGCCAGTTTGTTTAATGCATTGCCCAGTTTATCAACATCAGCCTGGGTTTTAGGCTCTACTGCCACACCGATCACGGGCTCAGGAAATGTCATGGATTCCAGGTACAAAGGATGTTTTATTTCGCAAAGCGTATCACCTGTGGCAACCTCTTTCAGTCCGACGACACCGCAGATATCACCTGCTTCGATCCGCTCTCTTGGATTCTGTTTGTTTGCATGCATCTGGTAAAGCCGGTTGATGCGTTCTTTCTTCCCTGTGCGGGGATTCAGCACCGCCATGCCCGATTCAATCACACCGGAATAAACACGCAAATAAGTCAGCCGGCCCACATAAGGATCCGTGGCGATCTTAAAAGCAAGGGCAGCCAGTGGATCCTCATCATCCGGACTTCGCTCTTCAGTCTTATTTGTATAGGGATTTTGTCCTTTAACAGCTCCTATATCCAAAGGGCTTGGTAAAAGGGCACAAATCGTATCCAACAGGCGTTGGATACCCTTATTTTTAAATGCCGCACCGCACAATACAGGTACAATCCGATGGTTTATTACTGCTTTCCGGGTATGTTCCATGAATTCCTCAACCGTTATGGAAGTACGGTCCTCCAGGAACCGCTCAAGCAGATCATCATCGAGTTCACATACGGACTCAATGAGCATCTCACGCCATTCTTCCACCTGATCGACCATATCACTGGGAATTTCGCAATATTCATAACGGGTGCCCAGATGTTCATCTTCCTTCCATACGATGGCCTTACGTTCAATAAGGTCAACCAGACCGATGAACTGATCCTCTGCACCAATCGGAATCTGCATGGGAACGGGAGTGGAACCGAGCCTTTCTTTAATCTGCCTGACCACTCTGAAATAGTCAGCACCCACACGGTCCATTTTATTCACGAAAGCAATCCTCGGCACATGATATTTGTCGGCCTGCCTCCATACGGTCTCAGATTGTGGCTGAACGCCTCCGACCGCACAAAAAACTGCAATGGCGCCATCCAGTACGCGAAGGGAACGTTCAACCTCTACCGTGAAGTCGACATGTCCCGGTGTATCAATGATATTGATCTTGTAATTCTGGTCGTTGTAGTTCCATAAAGTGGTTGTTGCTGCTGAAGTGATTGTGATGCCCCGCTCCTGTTCCTGCACCATCCAGTCCATCGTGGCAGTACCTTCATGAACCTCTCCCATCCTGTGAAGCATTCCGGTATAAAACAGGATGCGCTCGGTAGTTGTGGTCTTACCGGCATCGATATGGGCCATAATGCCAATATTCCTGGTATTTCTCAGATTCAAATTCATCACGCACTAATTATCAGCTAGTGTAACTATAGGCAATTCATCCTCAATGTCAAATATCTTTAGAACCTGAAGTGTGCAAATGCCTTGTTTGCTTCCGCCATTCTGTGTGTATCTTCTTTTTTCTTAAATGCTCCACCTTCTTCCTTATAAGCAGCAAGAATCTCTGCAGCAAGCTTATCGCTCATGGAGTGTCCTGTCCTTTTATTGGCAAACATGATCATATTCTTCATGCTTATCGAAATCTTGCGATCCGGCCTGATTTCTGTGGGAACCTGAAATGTGGCACCTCCAACACGGCGACTTTTAACTTCAACCTGTGGCGTTATATTTTCCAGTGCTTTCTTCCATATATCAAGCGGAGACTCTTCAATATCCTTTGCGCGTTTTTCTATAAGTTCCAACGCATCGTAAAATACCTCATAAGCAACATTCTTTTTGCCTTTTATCATCAGGTTGTTCACAAAACGGGTCACCAAGGTATCATTATACCTGGGATCCGGCATCAATATTCTTTTTCTGGGTTTTGTCTTTCTCATTTTCTTACCTGATCATAAAACTACTTTTTCGGTTTTTTTGTTCCGTATTTTGACCGGCGCTGATTCCTTCCTTCAACTCCGGAAGTGTCCAATGCCCCTCTTATGATATGATATCGCACCCCCGGTAAATCCTTAACCCTTCCTCCGCGTATCATAACAATGGAATGTTCCTGCAGATTGTGACCTTCTCCCGGAATATATGCAGTGACCTCAATTCCATGCTGTAGCCTGACTCTGGCCACCTTACGCATAGCCGAATTTGGTTTCTTCGGTGTTGTGGTGTACACACGGGTACAAACCCCGCGTTTCTGCGGACAGGCATTCAAAGCTGGGGCTTTGCTCTTTTCTGCCAAGGTTACTCTTCCCTTTCTTACTAATTGTTGTATCGTTGGCATTGATTCGTTTATGGGTTATGTTGTAAAAATTGGCTTGCAAAGGTAGATGTTTTTTTATCAAAAACAAAAACGTCAAAAAAAATTTACATGAATTTCCCTATATATCTGCCTTATTTTTGTGATATTTGTAACATATCTGTACACCTAAACATAATAAGCTATGAAAATACTGCATTTCCTGCTTGCAAGTCAGTGCATATTGTTATCTGCAGTCTCGACAGGCCAGGATTTACGGAAACTGACTGACCAGGAAACCGAACAGTCAAAAATCACGATGGCAGAAAAGTTCGCATCTGAATACTTTGCTGCCCTTAAAAACGGTTCTTCTTACCAGTTCGGTGATGAAGCCACAAAAGAAGTGAAAAGCCAGCTGACAGCAGAATATCAGCAGAATATCTACAATCAGCTCAAAACGAATCTGGGGGATTTTGTATCACTGGAATATGCCGAAACCTGGGCTCAGTCGGGAAACCCGGAATTAAATATCATCCGTTTTTCCTCCGTTTTCGACAAAACCACGCAGAAAATAGAGGTTCGTGTCGTTTTGAACAAAGCAGATAAGATTGCCGGTTTCTTCATCACACCCTGGCGGGATTCTCTGAACTGACCGGCCTGCGGAACTGAACTCAGGTTCACTGATGGCTTCCAAACACCTTTTTCAGCAGTTCTGTGGTTCTCGCCAGCGGGTCGTGCCGGATTTTTAGCTCCTCTTTTGCGATTATTGAAAACAATCCTTCAATCGCCTTATCCGTAACATATCCTGCCAGGTCAGGATTCATCTTTTTGATAAAAGGAAGCATGTTGTATGTGTTTACGACATCATCCCAGTAGCGTGTTGCATCAACCCGTTCCAGCGCACTGCTAATGATCGGATGAAATGCTTCTATAAGCTGAGCAGAGGTCGAACGCTGAAGATAAAGGGTGGCTGCATTGTCGGCACCCCTGACAATCTCCAGAGCATCTGTCACGGTCATTCCGGTGATGGCTGAAATAAATACGGGACGTGCCTCACCGGCAGCCATTTCAGCAGCCCGGTTAATGGAGCGGATCACTTCATCCACTTTTTTATCCAGACCGATGTTCCTGAGTGTTGATTCAATTTCCCGGGCATCAGGGGGAAAAGGGATTCTGATCTCCTCATTCCCAAAATAGCCATCGGTCACAGAAACCAGATCAACACCGAGATTGGTCCCTTTGATCAGGGCTTCCTTTATCCCTGCTGCGGCATCCTGTTCTGACAGACCGGGTTCCAGACCATAGGTGTCCTGCAGTTCCCTGAAAATTTGCGACTGTGATCCGCAGGAGACCACCATCATCATGATCCAGACAAAGAAGATGATTCTTTTCATATTCATACAACTAAGACAATACGACAAACCGGATACGCCGTCTGTGCATTTTTGCCGGCTCTTTTTGAATGTTTACGGAATTTGCCATCCAGTGTTTCAAATCCGACGGAATCCGAGTTGTGGATGACTGCCTGCTGTCCCTGAGAACAATCCCTTTGCCATCTCCAATAAATCTGATTGCTCCGAATTGTTATGTGACCAGGCACAGCAAAAGGAATTATAAAACTTCAGCGATATTGCCGGCCGGAACAATCTATTGCTACTGAAACTCATTGTAAAGAACAACCGCTTTCGTGAAATCGGCTTCATCCTTATGCAGGGTAAGCCGGTTTGAACGGATGATATCTTTCATGAGATCTTTATCCACACCTGGTGATCTCAGGAGGCTCTTTCTGCGCAATGCAACGGAACTGCATTTAGAACCGGTACACAGATAATAAATTGTATTGTCAACCGTCCTGCTGACACTGACTGCCAGTACAACTTTTCTGTAAACGTAAAGACTTGTGTGACCTTCGGTAAGGATCTGCAAATAAGCCTCTACAGAAGCCATCCCGGGAACACTGATCTTTTTCTTGACAAAAGATCCGGTCAGTTGATGATCCCCATTATACAAGTCAAATCCGGCAACAAGTGATTTGTTGATCACACCCATCTTAAAATCAGTTTGCCTGAGCCATATAACCTCATCCTGGTACCTGTCATATCTTAGCTGCATTTCCCTCACCGTATCACCGTTAACGAGCGATATGTCACCGGGGTTCCAGGTGTTAAAAAACTGATCGCCCCGGACATGCTGTATGGGATTGTGATATTCACGCGATATGAGAAGGTTTTGCAAGAATTCATTATATGAACCGTCCGTTTCACTGCAGTCGCATTCAAACTGCTGGGAAAACAGACAGACACAAAAGCATGCCGCAGTCAGAAAAAGGAAAATTCTTTTCATATCAGCCAGATCTGTCATTCAACCCTAAAATAGAAATTTGCATGCATGGGGATGCCGCTTTTGGAAATACCCTGAATATTGATCTCAAACAAACCCCGCAACTGTGAAGTCCGGAATTCAAACACCATTTTATCCGAACCCGAAATTTCAATGTCAGGATTCCAGAACAATGTTTGCCTGAAATCGGGATACTCAGGATTATTGTAAGGTTTTCCATGAAAAGTAAGGTTTTGCCGTTTTTGATCCCCCGGTATCACTTCATTGTAAAATGCAAATGTGTGGTCCCTCAGATAATTTTCCGGGATCTCCCTGTCGTAAGTATATACGGATATCAATCCCGGAATTGTCAGAGGTCCGCACAACAGGTTGGTATTGTAGATTTCAATTCTCTCAATATCCTTGGAACCAAGGGCTGCAATGTATGCGAGATCTTTGAATAAAACCCCATTAAGCATAACCTTGTCATTCATAAGCCAGTATTCATATGGCCGGTTAAAAACCCCCGTAATGTATTGCCGGTTCCTTGTGGTGAACCGCACGGAAGGCAGTATGTTGTCGGCAATCTCCTTAAAATTAACAAGTTCTGTGAAATCAGAAGGGTATATTACCGCATCAGGCGACAAAAAGACCATTTCTGAACGCATTGCTGTTTCCCTTTGCTGTTCTTCACCAGGGCTGTCATATATTGCTTCGGTGATCCTGATGTCCCGGCTGCTGTTTGCATATTCCTTTTCCGCATCAGTGAAAATGTATGGCGCTGCCTTCTGCACATCTGTCTGAATCCTCTTTTCTTCAAGTTCCCAGGAAAGATCCTGATTTGCGATGTCGTTACAGACCTGCAAAATGATCTCCTTATTGTCATAGAATGAATTTAATACCGTGTTAAAATACCCTGCAGTATCCGTCTTCGTATAGATAATCCTTGGAGCTATGCTGTCCGTCACGGTGATCAGGATGTCGGCTGATGCAAGAGGTTCCCCTCCCTGTCTGGTCTTCACATTACCGGTGAGTATAAATCCATTGCTTTCTGTTTTGTACAAACAACCGGAGGATATGTTCTTATTGGAATAATTCCATGCATAATCTTCTGTATCAACACAGAGCAGCAAATCAGAGAGCTGTCCTTCGTCGATCCCGTCTAAGTGACTCATCGGCACAGGCAGATCTGCGATCTCAGAAAGCAGCAAGAAATATTGGTCGATATGGCAGCGGTCCAATATGTGTTGAAAGGGTTGCAACTGGGAGACGGAAACAGCCATGGAAACACTGTCTTTTTCTTCCAGTCCGTCAATCCATAACTCCGGACTTACCAATTCATTCTGTTTATAAACCTTGCCAATACCCTGTAACCTGATGGCAGGATCAGGTCCGGAACCAGTAAAATAGTAAAGCCTCCGGCATAATGAAAACCTTCGGCTGTCGTAAAGGTAAAAACTGATAACTCCCTTGCTCAGCCGTTCCCCGGGAATAAAAATGATCTGTTCCCCATCATAAGCAGAAAACACTGAGTCAAGAACAATGCTCCCCCTTGAAACGGCCATAAGATGCATGGATGAAATCCGGCTGATGTTGCCGTTTCTTATACTGATCCTTAACGCCAGTCCTTCTCCGGCATCCGATACCTGCATGATAGTTCCGTAGGGTTCAGCATAAGGAAGATTCACATTGACGATCTGTCCGTTCTCATAAAACAGTGATGCATGGTAAATGTTTCCATTGGCTGGCAGCAAGGAGAACCATCCTGTTCCTGACCCGCCGGGAATGATCCGGGTCAGCTCGACACTGTCATTTGCCATGATGTTTATGTATACCGGAAGCCGATCATTATGAGTCCTGTGTAACGTATATCCCACTTTGCTCTCAATGCCGCAGACAAGATTTCCCCCCTCGGGATGGAATTCAATTAAAACGTCATGTTCATCCGGACGAACCGCAACCGGTATTTCACTGATGTTTTCCTCAGATATATTAACAATCAATATATCAGTCGAGAATAAATAATCAGGATTACCGTTACGCATCCGGTTGGTAAATACTTTTAATGAATATACTCCGCTTTTCAGGTCATATGGAATCACAAATGAACCCGAACCATATCCTGCTTTCAGGTTCACCCTCCAAAGAGCTGACCGGACCTGATCCGTACCTTTAAGTTCAAAATAAAGAATACTGCTTTTTATGTTTTCATCCGTCGAATTGGCATCTGCAAGGAATGCCCTGTATTTTACAGTTCCTCCCGAACCATATACCATTTTGTCAAGATGGACGTACACCCGTTCAAAAGACATCCTGACATCTTCCAGCAACTTTACATCAAACTGGGCCTTCATTGGATGGTTCATAAACACGGCCAACACTGCAGCAAGGAATATTTTGCGGCATGACGGAGGATGATAAGTGTACACTTCTTTCATAAATTCAGATTAATACCACCTCACCCAGAAATACGGAGGTATGTCATACGCAACCCCGTTCCCCGGATCATCAGGAAAATCATAAATTTCCTTGCTGTTATATGTTTTTGTGTTCACCCAGGAAAAACCTTTATAAAATATTGATTCTGAAGCCGCTTCAAAAACACCGATGACTTTTTCATCTTCATCATTTGTACAACGGATGTTGCCTTTAATCTGGGAGGGTACCGGTGCAAAGATCTGATTGTCGGCATTAAGCTGTTCTGCAATAGAATTGTAATACTGATAGACATTGCCTGAAATGGCATATACATGCATGGAAACAATCCAGCTGTCTGTATAGGGCGCTGTTGATCTTTCATCTGCAAGATAACTGTTATATACAAATTCCAGAAAACCGGCATAATGCTCAGGTACGACCTGTCTGATCCCGCTTGTAAAAGAATAATCCACACTGTAAACAGCATCCAGTATTGATGATCTCCACTCATACACGTACGTCGGACGCATGGAATAGGGATTCAGAACATAGGTGATCTGGGTCAAAATATCGGTTTGAAATCTGAAAAAACGAATTGAATCGGAATGAACACCAAGACTTACCTTTAAATCCAGACCGTTCTTCTCTGTAGTGATCAGGTCGCCAAGGGAACTGACTGTAGTGAATTTCTTTTGCAGAGGTATTGCAAACATACTGTCGAGTTCAGGAGGTGAAAGAATTCGCTCGGGAGTAGATTCATAAACCAGGCCGGAAGGGATTTCAACGTGAAGAGTATATGTCCTTCCCCTTGTACCCTTATAATTGCCGCTGACATCCGTATACATTCCCGGGACCGTCTCTCCGAGGGTTTTGCTGTTCCCGGCATCATCCGTAATCCGGACAACGGCACCGCTGATGGCAGACGTCGAATTTTCCTTGTATTGCATTGCCCAGGAAAGTTTTATTTCAGGAGCCATACCCTCAAGTATAATTCCCTGAATCACTGGAATGTTCTCGGTGGATATGATCTCATCCGGATAGAAGACCTCCTTGCAGGACATGACCAACGGGATGATCAGCAGGAATATTAGTTTTATGGCCCTCAGGTTCATTTTGAAAGTACTCTAAAATATAAAATTATAGGTGATCGTCGGTACAGGCCTTCCGATCAAATAAAGCTTGTACAGGCTGAACCGGTTGTAGTCATTCTGTCCCGACGGGGTTTCTTCCTTGTAAAATACAGTATAAGCATTCTTCCTTCCGTAAACATTGAGTATGGAGAAACTCCAGCTGCCTTTCCATTTTTTTCTGATCCTCAGGCTTTCATCATACCGCAGCGTGATATCAAGCCGGTGATAGGAAGGTATTCGGTACTTGTTCTTATCGGAAAAGAAAACGACATATTCATTCCTGGAAACATACTTGTATTCAGGCAGGGTAACAGGTCTACCGGTCGTGTAGGTAAAATTGGCGGATAAACTTAGGCGCTTGTTCATATGATAATTGGCAACTACCGTGAAATCATGCGGCTTGTCATAAGAAGAGGGAAAGTATCGCCCGTTGTTGATATTTTCTTCCGGATAACTTCCTGTGGTTTTCCTCAGGGACCTGGAAAATGTATATGTGATCCAGCCTTCAAATGTTCCTGTATTTTTTTTCAGAAGCAATTCAACACCGTAATTTCTGCCTTTGGCATTGATCAACTGACTTTCAATATGATCGATCATCTCAAGTTCAACTCCGTTTTTATATTCAATTACGTTGTTCAGGTTTTTATAATAGACCTCTGCCGACATTTCTATGGTATTGTTCATGAAATTGCGATAATAGCCTATAGCAAACTGATTGGCAATAAGTGGTCTGATATAGGCATCTGACAATTTCCAGACATCGCCCGGGGTGGATACCGATGAATTGGATATCAATGACAAATACTGCAGGTTGCGGTCAAAACTCAGCTTGAGTGAACTGGTATGGTTGAACTGTATTTTAACGGAAACACGGGGTTCCAGTGCAAAATAAGTATGGATAATTTCATTATGGCCATAATTGATCTGTCCGGATACAGAGGACGAGTCCCTGGACATATCCGGCAGGTATGTCAGCACCGTCTTCGGTCCAAGATATGCATAACCCGAAGCCCTAATGCCTGCATTCATGGTAAGAAAACTGGACAGGGTAATTTCATCGTTGATATAAACAGCTCCTTCCACTCCTTTTTCCGGTTCAACCTCTGCAGGTCGCACCAGGGATTTTTCACCGAGAGCGTTTTGCTTTCCGGGCAGGATGGAATATCTGATGGCGTTGAATCCGATATCCAGGACATTTTTTGATATGCCACTGTATTTCAGTCTGTAGCGCAGCCCGGTGTATGAGGTTCCGGAACGGATACGGTTTTTGGAAAAGTCACTGGTGAGATCGTCTTTCAGTACATTATACCTGCTGTAAATTAAGGTGAAATAAGAAGCAAGGTTCGTGCCTATGATATAATTCCATGCTGCTGAACCTGCATTGCTGCCATAAGCATAACGAATTTCATTGTTGAAGGTAAAATCGTCGTAACTTGAATATGCCGAGATCATAAATCGGTTTTTATTCAGATTGACGTTCAGTGTACCGTTCAGATCATAAAAAAAAGCATTGCTGTTGCTTAGGTCAGCATCATTGATGTTCTTCAAAATCCAGTTTGAATAACTTGATCTACCACCCAGGTTCAGAAAAGCCTTATCTTTAACAACCGGCAGTTCCATCATCAGTTTGCTGTCATACAGGCCAATTCCACCCTTCACTTTCCGGCTTTCAGGTATTGTCTCCCGTGTGCGGATGTCGATCACCGAAGATACTCTTTCACCATAATCAGCGGGTATATGTCCTTTATAAAGGGTGAGTTTGTCAACCATATCAGGATTCACGACCGAAAACAGGCCGAAGACATGCGAAGTATTAAACAATGGTGCTCCATTAATCAGATACAGATTTTGATCTTCACCGCCGCCCCTGACATTGATCCCGGAACTGAATTCACCGACTGATTTTATGCCGGGCATCAGGGTCAGCCCTTTAATAATATCCTTGCCTCCCGAAATGACAGGCAGTTGGTGGATTGACTTGACATCAAGTTCCAGCAGGCTCATCTGATGACCTGTCACGTTCCTGTCAAGTCTTTCTCCGTAAATGATCACATCCTCAATTGCAATTGACTTGTCAAACAATTCCACATTTAGCATTCCGCTGCTGACAACCCTGACTTGCTGTACAGTGTTCTCATAGCCCACGCTGGTGATGATCAGCGTATAGAGTCCGGGTGATAAAGTGAGCTTATAAACTCCCTCGGTATTTGAAACCGCTCCCTGCAGCATGTTTTCGATCTGGACCGTGGCACCGATAATGGGTTCACCTGTCTCCCCGTCCGTTATCAGGCCGGTGATGTCAACATTCCTGAAGCTTCCTGCCTCATCCAGGTCACCGACGATTCTGTATGTTTCAGAGGATAACGACCGGTTGGAATAATCCGTCAGTTGTCCCGTGAGCTCTATAAAATCCTGTTTCGGGAGAAAAACAAACTGATTGCCCTGAATGACTTTACAGGTATAAGGCTTTCCAGTCAGAACCAGCTGCACAACCTCCCTGACCGGTTTCTCAGTAAAATCCAGCGTGATCGTTTCGCCGGCAAACCACTGAGGAAGGTAATAGAATTTGACAGGATACCGGGATTCCAGGGATCTGAAAAAGGATAGCAGATCTGCCTGTGCATAAGATCCTGAGATGTACAGCGTATCTGTCTGCTGTGAAATTACAGGCTGCAGAAACAACACAACAAGAACAAAGGTTGTGGTAAGCCGCGTAAAAGGTTTATTCATGCCACAATACCATTCTGTACCCTTTAAACGGAACCGGATCGCATTCATCCTGCCAATATAAATCTAATTTCTAAATGATACGGAACAGCAAACTCCGGTTTGGTCCTAATCCATCAGGAATGACAAAACCGGAATTGAATCTTTTATAAATATAGCATGACAACCTGTCAGCGAAAAGAAAAATATACAAATAAACGAATTTCAACTATGAAAACAGAAAAATTGTATACGAATCCTGAATTTGATTTTGCATATCCGGGATTCAGGATTTTTCTGTCAGCTTGATGTAGTCGATCATCAAGGATATATCGAACTGTTGTATGCCTTTTGCCGTCAGGTATTTGCTGTCTTCAAGCAACACGTTTGAAAACCATTCAAAATCCCTGTTTGCGGCACGCAGGCTCATGACATAGTATTTTATCGCTTCATGCTTATTCTCCTGACACCAGAAAATATGCCCCATATTCATATAATCGTGTCTGGTCGCATTGCGCTGAATCGATTTTACCAGATATTTTCCGGCGAGTTCAAATTTGTCCAGCATAAAAGAACACCATGAAATGGGTCGGTATACCTTGTAATTGTCAGGTTGCAGATATTCGACCTTAAAATAATATTTAAGCGCTTCCTCAAAATTTTCCATTTCCATCAAGGTCTGACCCAGGAATGCCTGAACCTCAAGGTTGTCCGGCTCAAGCTTTTCGGCTTCAAGATAATATTTCACCGAGTTCTCATATGCACCTTTTTTCCTGTAACAATATGCGATCCTGTTCAGCAACCAGAGTTTGTTTTTACCATAAAGCTCTGCCTTATGGTAATAGTTCAGGGCAAGGGTAAAATTTTCCAATTGCTGATAGCAATATGCCATTTTTTCAAATAGTTCATAATCCTGAGTCTTTTCAACAATCTGCGAAAAGACCAAAAGGGCATCCTGATAATAATCTTTTTCAAAAAGGAACTCACCGATATTTCTCAGTATATTGATGTCATTAATCCATAATTTGAAAAACCGGGTATCATATAATGAATTGCTAAGTTTAAATACATCATCAAATTCGGAATGAAGCGGGTGCAGCTTATAAAACCGGTAAAGGTCCTGGAAATACTGGGTAATGTTGGTTTTATCGCGTGATGTGGAATGAATAAGCTCATCATCCATGGAAAGCTCATTCATGGCTTTTAATTCCATATTGAAAAGTTCCATCACGGTCGATTTCTGAAAAGAAGGTAATTGCTTAACGTTGAGACAAAAAGAATATTTGTCACTGTTGCACAGGAAACTGCTTCTTTCAATCCCCAGTGCCAGCTCCTTCAGATCGAAACCTTCACCACTTTCCCTGAATACGGAAGACACATGTTCATTTTCCTTATAAAAGGGCAGGAACCAGTTGCTGATTTCCCTGAAAAACTCGAATTGTTTCAACATGGCAAAAGCACCCAGAAAAACATCTGCTCCTTCCATCTGCAGATTCGAAAATTCTTCGAGTTTATTGTAAACATCCGGCGATTCTTTAAAGAATGTTTCCCATTCCGGATTTTTTTGCTCAAGGTTGGATTGTGACAGAAGATTCTCAAGATCCAGTTTTTCTTCAAGTTTTGACTTCATTTTAATCATTTCGGGAATGATTTCATTCTGGATCTTTTTTGTGATCTTTTCAGTTTCTCTTGCCTTAATAAACTGTATGATGATTTGCTCCACGCTTTTGCCGGATTTCTGTAAACCCTGTGTGGCCTTTAAACGCTGCAACACTTCAGGATAAAATTCAATTCTTTTGTCATAATAAGCAAGTGCCAGTACCAGTCCCGTCAATGCCCTTTGCCAAATCTGGTTTTCACCCGACTCGTAAAATCCAAAAAGCAGGTTGACCTTGCTGATGTCAAAATGTCTTATCAGGGAAAGTGTAAGGGCGCTGACCAGTATGCTTTTGTCATACCATTTCAGGTTCCCGGGCTTGCTGACCGTTTCAAGCAACCGTATTTCATTTTCCTTAAGTTTGTCAGAAAGCAATATGATCCTGAACATCAAAGGAATATTACTATTCACGTAAGTATCGCCGGATGTATCCCGGTTGCCTTCACCGTTCTCCTCATCTATCCCTGCTTCCTGCTCAAGGGCAATGCGGTCAACGCTTTTAACCAACTCCGCAACGATCTGATCCGATTCCTGGTCGGGTATGACATTCTGGTCGTAATAACGCAACAGATTTTCCGACCGGATGATGTCTTCCTTCGCATCATCGGCCAGACCAAGGATGGATTTGACCAGCCGCATATATACCTTTTCCTTGTCAGGGTCGGTTCCAAGCTCAAAAGCATATTTCAGGATGTTCGCATAAGTTTCGGTATGATTGTCAAGTTGTGTCCGCAGATCCCTGTTCATGCAAAAATTGCAGAGCACTCCCAGTGCATCCAGTGCATCTTTTACCTGCTTTCTGTCAATGCAATCAATAACCTTCAGGTACTGTTCCTTAAGCTCACGGTAGTTCATATTCAAATCTCCCCTGTTATTATCGAAACAATATATATGCCAAAGCCATTCCCGGTCGTGTGAACTGACAGGATGTATCAGGTATACATAATCTTTCTCTTCCTGGAATCAAAATATCTGTACAAAAAGAGTCCTCCGGCAAATCCGCCAATGTGTGCCCAGAATGCAATTCCTGTTGCATTGTCTGAAAGCATGAGAACGGTCGTTCCGCTGAGGAGCTGACCGATGAACCATATTCCGATGTATACCAGTGCAGGGATCGGTAAAAGCAATGGTATGATGAAAATTGGCACAAATGAAATGATGGTGCTTTTTGGAAACATGAGCATGTAAGCGGCCATCACCCCTGAGATGGCTCCTGATGCACCGATGGCCGGGACTGCTGAATTGCGGTAAAGCAGGAAATGCGTAAGGCTTGCGAGCAGTCCACAAAGTATATAAAAAAGGAAGTACCTGATCTTTCCCATGCGGTCTTCCACGTTATCTCCAAAAATATACAGGATCCACATGTTAGAAATGATATGACCCCATCCCCCATGAAGAAACATGTTGGTAAAAAAGGGCCTGATCACATTGATTCGAAGTTCATTGATATTTCCTGCCTCCGAAAGCCGGATGGCATCCGGAATCAGTCCGTACCGGTATATAAATGCTTCCGATTGCTCTGTGCTCAAAAAGAAGATCTCAAACAGAAATATTCCGGCATTAATGAGAATAAGCAACCAGTTCACGACCGGGTAGGAATTTGACGGGATGGTATCTTTCAGGGGTATCAATATTCCAGCGATTTAAAGTACGGTGAATCGAAAATTGAATGCTTTTCAGACAAATCATGTGTCACGGTCTGTCAAAGATAGAAAAAATGCCGGGATTCCTGTGATTTATAAGATCATCAGGGGATATTCAGCAATTGTTTGCAAATCCGGATTTCATGTGGCAGCCCTGTCTGTATTTCCGGATCATCTGAAAGCTTGACTGCAGGAACATGCTGTCCGTCTCCCCTGTTCACCCCCGTCATTTTGATCACAATGTTCAGGACAGACAACGCGCGGGAACTCTCCCTGTTCAGACAATGCTTCGATATACCTGATTGCTTCATTTTCTTTTTTCCAGTAACCCGGCATCCTGCCTATAAATCTGTGAGAATATCAATCCGGTTACTACAATGATGATGCCGATGATTTTGATGAAAGGAAAATTTTCATGAAGAAACAAGAAGGAAAACATCGCAGTCAGAACAGGAATGAGATTGACAAAAACGTTGGTTCTCGCAATTCCCAGGTTTTTAATGGAAAACACAAAAAGGATAAAAGCAATGGAAGATGCAAAAACACCAAGTTTTAAAATCGGGAGCCAGCTTTCCATGCTGTTCTGTACCTTAAGAAAATGTGACAAATCGGAGAACAGAAAGAATGGCAGAAAAAGGAGAAGTCCGAAAAGGCTCTGATAAGCCACAATTGTCAATGCACTGTAAAGTCCCATCAGTCTTTTTACAAAAACCGAATAAGCGATTGCAGAAAACACGGCCACAAGCATCAGCAGAACCCCGGTGATCTGATCCAGAACGAATCCTCCCTCAGCAGTCAGGATCATCGTCACACCCGTGAACGAAATGACCAGCCCGATGTAATTGATTAAGGTGAATCGTTCCCGGTAAAAGATCACGGCGGCCAATGGCGCAAAGAGGGGTACAGTTGAAATAACCACCGACGCGGTTGTTGAAGTCAGCAGTCTGACGCCATAGCTTTCTCCCATGAAATACAGGAAGGGTTCAAAGAAGCCGATCAATAAAAACCAGGGGAGATGGCCCTTTTGAACGAGAACCGACTTACCGGTTGCCCACGACAGGACGAAGAGCAGCGGTACCGCGATCAGAAGCCTCAGGAATATGACCGTAATGGGTTTGTAAAAGACAAAAGCCTGTTTATACCAAATGAAGCTCAGGCTCCAGCAAACCATTGCCATGATCACACTGGTGTATGTTAACACAGAATATTTTGCATTCATGGCATATTTTTTGTTGACAAATAAAGGGCAAAAAAAGAAATTATTTTAATAAAAAACGATTAAAGGCATTATTGTACGGATGGTGTAAATCCTTTTAAACAAGTTCCTGTTGACAAATAACCGACCCGGGATTTTATTTAGATCAGATAAAATTTTGATTTAAGATAAATATTTATTAGATTGAGGCTAAATATTTCTATACTAGATTTATAAGGAATACCATTTATTTTGCTGGAAATACAACAAATATCACTTTTTTTTGTTATGATATTACAAACACGTTATTGTCGGAAATTTAATCAAGGAGCATTATGAGGCAGTTAAAGATCACAAAATCCATCACAAACAGAAACAGTGACTCACTCGAAAAATATTTGCACGATATCGGTAAAGAAGATCTTATAACACCGGAAGAAGAAGTTGAACTTGCCAAACGGATTAAAGTGGGTGACCAGGAAGCACTTGAAAAGCTTACCAAGGCCAACCTCAGGTTTGTTGTTTCGGTGGCAAAACAATATCAGCACCAGGGCCTCAGTCTGCCTGACCTGATCAATGAAGGCAATCTCGGATTGATCAAGGCCGCAAAGAAATTTGATGAAACTAAGGGGTTTAAATTCATTTCCTATGCAGTCTGGTGGATCAGACAATGCATCCTTCAGGCACTGGCTGAACAGTCCAGGATCGTCAGGCTGCCACTGAACAAGATCGGGGCGCTGAACAAGATCAACAAGGCTTTTTCACAGCTGGAACAGGAACATGAACGTGAACCCTCGCCTGAGGAGGTAGCCAAGATACTTGAGCTTCCCGAAGGCAAGGTAGCGGGAACTCTTGAGCTGTCCGGACGTCATCTTTCCGTGGACGCGCCTTTTCAGGACGGGGAAGAAAACAGCCTGCTGGATGTACTGCCAAGCGGAGATACACCTTCGACCGATAACAAGCTGATCGAGGAATCCCTTTCCAAAGAGATCGAAAGAACGTTAAGTACACTTCCCGAGAAAGAAAGCAGCGTGATCCGGGCTTTTTACGGTATCGGCACCAAACCGATGTCACTGGAGGAAATCGGACAGACGATCGGAATTTCCAGGGAACGTACGCGACAGATAAAAGAAAAGGCTATAAAACACCTCCGCCAGAAATCAAAGAACAAACTACTGAAAGCCTATCTGGGCTGATCAACAGACTATATCTGGACAAAAACCCGATAGAGCTGCCGGAAACATGTTTTCCGGAAGTTTTATATTTGCTTTTCCGGACCTGTTTAAGGCAGGATGCCCGTACGGAATAAATATACCGGGTGAGGAAAGTCCACGCGAAATCACGGAGCCCGTCATGATGATCCATTGTCATGAATACCCCAGGCACCGGGTCAGGGTCGACGGGACGGTCACTGTGACAAACAGCCGCAAAGGCTTATTTACTATTGATTCTGGTGACCGTACGTCTGAAGGGACAATGACATTGAGCAGATTTGGCGGACGGTACAATCTGAGATTCCGTTACAGAAACCACAGGCAGTGATTAAAATAACTCTCTAACCATCTGACAGGCCGGGTATTTCAGTGTACCCTCCTGGTCTGATGCCGTTTCAGCGCAATTCCGGTCCGGCTTGGCAGGTAAAGCATGATATGATGTGGTGAGGATGCCCTGCCACCGGACCTTGAAAAATAAGTAATTTGTTCATCCACATGTCCGAAACCACCGAATTCGGGATGATCCGAATTCAGGATGATCCGGTATTTGCCCTGAGTCACGGGAATGCCATAATCCGTATAAGAGCGGACCGGATTGAAATTGAAAACAAACATGATGTCTTTTCTTTCAAATGCCAGTACCTGGTCTGTTCTGTTGTCGGTCAGCAGTCTGCAGTATTCGTACTTTAGCAGATCCTCCTTCCGGATCATCCGGATCATCGCTTTGTCAAAATCACCGAGAAAATGATAGTTCAGGTTTCTGTCATCCACAAGATTCCATTGCCTTCGGGCATATTTATATGACCATCCATTGCCTTCCCTGGGAAAATCAATCCATTCGGGATGTCCGAATTCATTGCCCATAAAATTCAGATAACCCCCTCCTGCTGTTGCAGCGGTAATGAACCTGATCATCTTATGCAAGGCCATCCCCCTGTCAATGATCAGGTTCCGCCTGTCTTTGCTCATGTTGAAATACATTTCCTGATCCAGTAACCTGAATATGATCGTTTTATCACCTACCAATGCCTGGTCGTGAGATTCAGCATAAGATACAGTTTTTTCATCGTGACGTTTCTGTGTCAGTTCATGATACATCTCAGAGACATTCCAGTGTTCATCTGCCTGTTCTTTAATGATTTTGATCCAGTAATCCGGTATACCCATGGCCATTCTGTAATCGAATCCGTATCCTCCTTTTTCCCGGGCGACGGAAATTCCGGGCATGCCGCTCATCTCTTCAGCAATTGTGACCGCCCGGGGATTGACTTCCTGAATCAATGCATTGGCAAGCGTCACATAAACAATGGCATCTTCATCCTGCTGTCCGTCATAATACATTTCATAACTTGTGAAATTACGAGAAAGTCCGTGATCATAGTACAGCATACTGGTCACACCGTCAAAACGGAAACCGTCAAAATGGTATTCTTCAAGCCAGAACTTGCAATTGGACAATAAAAAGTGCAGAACTTCATTCTTTCCATAATTGAAACAGAGTGAATCCCATGCAACATGTTCCCTTCTTGCTCCCGTATGGAAATACTGATATGTCGTCCCGTCAAAATTTCCCAATCCTTCCAGTTCATTTTTAACCGCATGGGAATGGACGATATCCATGATAACCGCGATATCCATACCATGTGCACAATCAACCAGCATCTTCAATTCTTCAGGAGTACCGAACCTGGAAGAAACCGCAAAATAATTTGAAACATGGTAACCGAATGATCCATAATAAGGATGTTCCTGAATGGCCATCAACTGAATCGTATTGTAACCACTGTCTTTGATACGTGGCAGGATACTTTCCCTGAATTCATTAAAAGTACCTGTTTTTTCTTCCTGCGTGCACATACCGACATGAGTCTCATAGATCAGAGGTGTCCGTCCGGCGGTATCCGGTGGAGGATTGTGCCAGTGGTATTTGTGATCAGGAGCCCATACCTGTGCATTGAAAAGTTTGGTATCCTCTTCCTGGATAACCCTTCTGACATATGAAGGAATCCGGTATCCATGACCACCTTCCCAGTATACAGATAATTTATAAAGGTCCTGATGGTGTATCGCATCATTTGGCAAGCACAGCTCCCAAACGCCATGCTTCTTTCGTTCCATCCGGTATTGCTCCGTTTCCTTCCATCCCGAAAAACTTCCCGTCAGGAATATTTCTTTTGCATTGGGAGCCCACTCCCTCAAAACCCATCCTGCGTCTGTCCTGTGCAATCCAAAAAAAAGGTACCCTGTCGCAAAGTCGCTTAAGCAGCCTGCTTTACGAATCAGCTCCCGTTCCTTATCTCTGGCACGCAACTGTCTTCTGTATATAATCTCTTTGTATGGATTAAGCCATGGATCTTCCTGAACCATGACCGGTATGTGATGTTGCATTGAATATTCGTGTTATATGCCGGACCATGTAAACCTTCCTCCTAATATACACAATAATACCCATAAAAAACAAAAGACCAAATAAATTCAACATTCAGCAAATCGTATTAAATTTGCAGATTTCCGAAAGATCTCGTTTTCTGTTGAGAATTTACAACGACATATCCGGCTTTAGGGGTGATCATCCTGTTGCCACAATCGGCATATTCGACGGAGTACACAGAGGACACGTTAAAATCCTCAGGAGACTGAAAGAACTGGCATCGACCTACCACAGTGAAACGGTTGTAATTACCCTTTGGCCTCATCCCAGAACCGTTCTGAATCCCGGATCCGGCAGATTCGGTCTGCTGACAACCCTCGATGAAAAAGTTGAACTCATTGCCGCTCATGAAATGGATAACCTGGTCATACTGCCTTTTACAAAAGAATTGTCAAACCTGCCCTTCAATGCTTTTATCCGGGATTATCTGGTACAAAAAGTCCATGTGAAACACCTGGTTACTGGTTATAATCATCATTTTGGTAAGGACCGGAAAGGAAGTTACGAAAACCTCAAGAAAATTTCACGTAAGTACGGATTCCTGACAGAAAGGATGGGACCTGTGATCGTACAGGAAAACCGCGTAAGCTCGTCCGGAATCCGGCATATGATCGAAGAAGGCCGCATTAAAACCGCAAACGAAGCACTCGGATACAAATATTTTATTAACGGTACCGTTATAAGGGGAAACCGGATGGGTCATCAGCTTGGATTTCCTACTGCCAATATCAAACCCGGTGAATCCGGTAAACTCATACCCCTAAACGGTGTTTATGCAGCAACGACCAGAATACATGGTAAGCTTTACAGGGGAATGCTGAACATCGGCATTCGTCCGACCATTGCCATGCAGAGACATGAACAGACCATTGAAGTCCATATTTTCGATTTTGAAGCTGACATTTATGACCAGCCGATACAGGTTCAGTTTCACGAGTGGATGCGCTGCGAGAGAAAATTCAGCACTCTGGAGGAACTGAAAGAGCAGCTTGAGACCGATAAAAAGGAAGTTTTAAAACATTTTAACCCAAATTAACGTAATTTTGAATCATATGGGAACGATCCCGAATTGTGCAACAATCATAAAATTAATAACTGATGAAAGATGTTACGATGACCGGCACTTTACCCTATAAGGTGATGGATATCGGTCTGGCCGGTTTTGGCCGCAGGGAAATTGAAATCGCCGAGAAGGAAATGCCCGGACTGATGTCAGTCCGCAATAAATACGCATCTCAGAAGCCCCTGAAAGGTGCCCGGATTACGGGTTCATTGCACATGACCATCCAGACGGCTGTACTGATTGAAACCTTGAAAGAGCTCGGTGCTGAAGTGAGGTGGGCAAGCTGCAACATCTTTTCTACGCAGGATCATGCCGCAGCAGCAATTGCCGAAGCGGGAATACCCGTGTTTGCATGGAAAGGTGAATCACTCGAGGATTACTGGTGGTGCACCGATCAGGCGCTTAAATTTCCGGGTGATCACGGTCCTCATCTTGTTGTGGATGACGGCGGCGATGCCACGTTGCTGATGCATCTGGGTTACAAAGCAGAAAACGATCCCTCAATCCTGGATAAAAAACCTGCAAACCGTGAAGAAGCTGTAATTCTCAACCTACTGAAAAGGAAATTGCAGGAAGATCCCGGTAAATGGCACATGTATGCCCGGGACTGGAAAGGTGTTTCGGAAGAGACCACCACCGGTGTTCACAGGTTGTACCAGATGATGGAACGTGGTGAATTGCTTGTACCCGCCATGAATGTGAACGATTCTGTCACGAAGTCAAAATTTGACAACCTGTACGGATGCCGTGAATCGCTTGCAGACGGCATAAAAAGGGCCACAGATGTTATGATAGCAGGGAAAGTCGCGGTAGTACTCGGATATGGTGATGTCGGCAAGGGCAGTGCACGATCCATGCGTGCCTATGGTGCCCGCGTCCTTGTTACGGAAATCGATCCCATCTGTGCCTTGCAGGCTGCCATGGAAGGTTTTAAGGTAATCACAATGGAAGATGCCGTCAGGGAGGGTAATATATTTGTGACCGCCACAGGCAACAGGGACGTGATTGCTGTTGAGCACATGGAACAGATGAAGGATCAGTCGATTGTCTGTAACATTGGCCATTTCGACAGTGAGATACAGGTTGATAAACTGAATGATTTTCCCGGAATAAAGAAGACAAACATTAAACCGCAGGTTGACAAGTATACTTTTCCGGACGGCCATTCCATCTTCCTTCTGGCTGAAGGGCGCCTCGTTAATCTGGGTTGCGCAACCGGACATCCTTCTTTTGTCATGAGTAACTCTTTCACAAATCAGGTCCTGGCACAGATCGATCTCTGGACACACGATTACCCAATCGGTGTATACCGCCTGCCCAAAAAGCTGGATGAGGAAGTTGCCCGCATGCATCTGGATCAGCTGGGTGTAAAACTCACCCGCATGACCAACGAACAGGCAGATTATATTGGTTATCCCGTTGATGGCCCTTATAAATCAGATCATTACAGGTATTGATAAAATCTCTGTACCGATCCGTTAACCATGATCGACACGAACGGAAATATGCTTATTGCCAGGTCAACCAAAGATCTCTTTCTCATCCCGCGTATGGCCAACAGGCATGGTTTGATTGCCGGAGCGACCGGAACCGGGAAAACCGTATCCATGCAGGTCCTTGCAGAAACATTCAGCAAACTGGGGGTACCTGTATTTGTTGCGGACGTGAAAGGTGATGTTTCAGGACTTGCAAACCCAATGGGCAATAATCCAGGAATCGATGATCGCGTTCGTGAGTTGCAAATAAAAAATTATACCCGGCAGGCCTCCCCGGTTTGTTTCTGGGATATATTCGGCGAACAGGGACATCCGATGCGTACCACCATTTCCGAGATGGGTCCCCTTCTGCTGAGCCGCCTGCTGAATCTCAATGATATCCAGACCAGTGTGCTTTCACTGGTATTCCGTATTGCCGATGACCATGAGCTGCTTTTGCTCGACCTGAAAGACCTGAGAAAAATGCTTGAATTCGTTTCGGATCACAGAGGTGAATACACGGCAGATTATGGTAATATTTCTCCTGCCAGCGTTGGGGCAATCCAGCGCAATCTGCTGTCACTCGAAGACCAGGGTGCGGATATGTTCTTTGGTGAGCCGGCATTGAACATCATGGATTTCATTCAGACGGACCAAAACGGAGAGGGCATTGTAAACATCATCGCTGCGGACAAATTGATGTTATATCCCACGCTGTATTCCACATTTCTGCTCTGGCTGCTGTCGGAACTGTTTGAACAGCTCCCCGAAAAAGGTGATCCCGATAAACCCAGACTTGTATTCTTTTTTGATGAAGCACACCTGCTTTTTAACGGTGCACCTGAAGTGCTTCTTGAAAAGATTGAACTGGTGGTGCGGTTGATCCGGTCAAAAGGCGTAGGGGTGTATTTCATCACCCAGAATCCAGTTGATATACCGGAAACCGTACTTGGACAACTGGGCAACCGTATTCAGCATGCATTGCGCGCTTATACTCCCAGGGACCAGAAAGCAGTGAGGTCGGCCGCAGAAACCTTCAGGCAAAATCCGGACTTTCAGGTCGAAGATGTGATCACACAGCTTGGAGTGGGTGAAGCACTGGTATCTTTTCTTGATGAACAGGGAATACCAGGTGTCGTAGAACGGGCCAGGATCCTTCCTCCCCAATCCCAGATCGGTCCGGTTACCCCTGACGAGCGCGACAGGATCATCAGACACTCCCTGCTTTATGGAATATACGAAAGAATGGTAGACCGGGAATCAGCATATGAGATCCTGGTAAAAAAATTTGAGCAGGAAGAAGCATTAGAAAAGTCTGCCCGGGAAGAATTGGAGAAACTGGAAAAACAACAACAACCAAAACGGCAGAAATCCACCCGCAAATCGGACAGCCTGCTGGGCGAACTCACAAAATATGCCGGACGAAGTCTGAGCCGTCAGATCGGCACTGAGATAGGCCGCCGTCTGGTAAGAGGTGTACTGGGTTCTCTTGTAACTACTCTTGTCACTACAGCCGTTAAAAACAAGAGTTAGTTCCGTATCAGATCCCTGATAAAGCTGTTTATATCCTTTTCCGGATCCGTTGAAGCGGTAAGCATCTTGACAAAGGCGCT
>JAFGPB010000087.1 GCA_016926205.1 Bacteroidales bacterium | reverse complement strand
TAAATTTTTAACAATTGATTATCTTCGTGAGGTTCTAACAAGAGAAACCCCTATGAACAGAATCGCAATGGTTGACCTCTATGGTCAGTATCAAAAGCTGCAAACGGAAATTGACCGGGCGATCCAGCAGGTAATTGAGAGCTCTGCATTTATAAAGGGACCTGAGGTAAAAGCTTTTGAGAAGGAACTGGCACGATACATGAATGTCAAAAATGCAATATCATGCGGCAATGGAACGGATGCCTTGCAGATCAGTCTGATGGCACTGGATCTGAAGCCCGGGGATGAAGTGATCACACCTGCTTTTACCTTTGGCGCGACCGTTGAGGTGATCGCCCTGCTCGGCATGAAACCCGTCTTTGCAGATGTTGATCCTGACACTTTCAATATGGATCTCAGATCGTTGGAAAGTGCGGTTACTTCGAAAACGAAAGCCGTCATACCTGTACATCTGTTTGGTCAATGTGCTGATATGGAAGGAATCATGAATCTGGCAAAGCAACATGAATTGTGGGTGATTGAAGATGCAGCTCAGGCCATCGGCGCTGATTACCATGGCATCCATCCTGCCAGAAAAGCAGGGACGATCGGTCATGTAGGATGCACATCATTTTTCCCGTCGAAAAACCTGGGTTGTTTTGGTGACGGAGGGGCTATTTTTACGGATGACGACAATCTTGCACAGGACCTTGCTGCCATCACAACACATGGCAGTCGTGTAAAATATTACCAGGATCTGATCGGAGTGAATTCGAGGCTTGACAGCATTCAGGCTGCGATATTGCGGATCAAGCTCAGACACCTGGATGAATATGCCGGACTCAGGCAAAGGGTGGCTGTATATTATGATGACATGCTGGCTGATCTTCCGGGCATTCGTTTGCCGGTGCGGACCGGTTACAGCACACATGTCTTTCACCAGTATACGATCAGACTGGAGGGGATCCACCGCGAACAATTCAGGGACTACATGAAAACAAAGGGAATACCGACCATGATCTATTATCCTGTTCCCCTGCATCTTCAGAAAGCCTATCAGTATCTTGGTTACCGGAAGGGAGATTTCCCCGTTGCGGAAATGCTTTGTGACACTGTGGTTTCATTGCCCATGCATACTGAAATGGATGAAGAACAGCTTGAATATATAACAGGCAACATCACGGAATTTTTAAAGAGCAACCATGGAAAATAAGTATTTCGCGCACGAAACGGCTGTTGTTGATGACGGTTGTGTAATTGGCGAAGGAACCAGAATATGGCATTTCACGCATGTTATGTCGGGTTGCATGATTGGCAGAAACTGCAACCTTGGCCAGAATGTTGTCGTTTCACCTCAGGTCAGGCTGGGTGATCGTGTGAAGGTACAGAACAATGTTTCCATTTATACGGGCGTAATTTGTGAAGATGATGTCTTTCTCGGTCCTTCAATGGTGTTCACCAACGTCATCAATCCGAGAAGTGCGGTGGAGCGCAAGGACCAGTATATGAAAACCCTGGTGGAAAAAGGCTCCACGATCGGGGCCAATGCAACCATCATCTGCGGGATCACGATCGGAAAATATGCATTTATCGGGGCGGGTGCCGTAGTTACCCGGGATGTGAAACCTTATGAACTGGTACTTGGCAATCCGGCGCGGCATGCTGGATGGATGAGTGAATACGGTCACAGGCTGAATTTTGACGGGAACGGCCTTGCCGTTTGTCCGGAAAGTGGTGAAAACTACAGGATAAAGGATGACCGGGTAGAAAAATTAAGCAGGACTGACACATGAATAAGCTCGTACTGGTAACCGGGGGTACCGGATATATCGGTTCCCACACTGCTGTTGAACTGATCGAAAGCGGTTATCAGGTTTTAATAGCCGACAATCTCATGAATTCCCGGAGAGAAGTTCTGGAGGGCATCCGGGAGATCACGGGGATTCGTCCTTTTTTTGAGGAGTTCGACCTGTGCGACATGCAAAAACTGATTGCGTGCTGCAATAAATATGAAAAGATAGATGCCATCATACATTTTGCGGCCCTGAAAGCGGTGGGCGAATCAGTCTCCCGTCCCCTCGAGTACTATGAGAACAACCTGGGCTCGATGATCAACCTGCTTAAGGCCATGCGTGATTTCGGAATCCCCGGTCTGGTATTTTCGTCATCATGTACTGTTTACGGACAACCTGAGAATCTGCCTGTGACTGAAGAAACTCCTGTTCAGAAAGCTGCTTCGCCCTATGGCAACACCAAGCAGGTTTCCGAAGAGATGATTGCGGATTTCCTGGCATCCGCTGAAGGATACCGGGCAATCTCACTGCGGTATTTCAATCCTGTTGGCGCACATGCGTCCGCTTTGATCGGTGAATATCCGATCGGACCACCGCTGAATCTGGTTCCTATAATCACACAGACATTGATCGGCAAGCGCAGTGAACTTCATGTATTCGGCAATGATTACAATACTCCCGACGGAACCGGGATACGTGATTATATTCATGTTGTGGATCTGGCAAAGGCACATGTGGCAGCCATCAGACGGCTGGAGGAAAGAAAAGGTAATGAGCCGTTTGAAGTGTTCAACCTGGGAACCGGAAAAGGCCTGTCAGTCCTGGAGATCATAGCAGCCTTTGAAAAAGTTCTGGACATGAAAGTCAACTACAGAATAGTACCCAGGAGGCCGGGTGACATTGGCTGTATTTATGCAGATGCTTCGAAAGCCGGCGAGATTCTGGGATGGAAGGCCCTTGCCCCTTTTGAGGAAGTTGTTTTATCAGCCTGGAAATGGGAACAGCAGATTAACAGAATGACAAACGTGTAAAATCACTTTTTTATGAAAAAGACCATTCTGATCACCGGAGGGGCAGGTTTTATTGGATCCCATGTCGTGCGGCTGCTGGTCAAAAGTCATCCGGATTATCGGATCGTTAATATCGACAAACTGACTTATGCCGGGAACCTGGAAAATCTTGCAGATATCGAAAACAAGGACAACTACAAATTTTTCAGGATTGACATTACAAACATGCGGCAGCTGCGGGAACTTTTCAGCAAATACAGTTTTGACGGCATCATACACCTGGCGGCCGAATCCCATGTAGACCGTTCAATTGACAGTCCCCTTGTCTTTATCAGGACCAACATCATGGGAACCGTGAATCTGCTCAATCTGGCAAAAGAACAATGGAAGACCGGCATGAACGGAAAGCGGTTTTATCAGATATCCACAGATGAAGTATTCGGTTCGCTGGATGAAGGCGGGGTTTTTACGGAACTTTCCTCTTACGATCCCCGGAGTCCGTATTCCGCTTCAAAAGCCGGTGCGGATCATTTTGTCAAAGCCTATCACAACACTTACAGGTTGCCGGTCGTCATATCCAACTGCTCCAACAATTACGGCCCCAATCAGTTTCCCGAGAAGCTCATACCGCTGGCCATACATAACATTGTAAACAACAGGCCTGTTCCCGTTTACGGACAGGGAGAAAACGTACGTGACTGGCTTTATGTTGAAGATCATGCAAAGGCCATTGACCTCCTGTTTCACAGGGGAAGGATCGGGGAAAAGTACAACATCGGAGGCACCAATGAATGGAAAAACCTTGATCTGATCCGGTTTCTCTGTTCCATCATGGATGACAAGCTGGGACGCAAAAAAGGGACCAGCGCAGGATTGATCACATTTGTGACGGACCGTGCAGGCCATGATTTTCGGTATGCCATCGATTCCTCTAAAATCAGGCGCGAACTGAGCTGGGAACCCCTAGTGGATTTCAAAAAAGGACTGGACCTGACGGTCGACTGGTACCTGAACAATACAACCTGGGTACAGCATGTTGTCAGCGGACAGTATAAGCGCTATTACCGGAAGCAATACGGCAACAGGTGAGCATTCATACGTCATGAAGTAAGAAACGGGAACAGGATGTGATGTCCGACAAAAATGTTCAGTGAAAAACACAGCCTGCATTCTTCACTGAAAATTGCAAAGTAAACTTACTCCACTGTAACAGACTTCGCAAGGTTCCTGGGTTGATCGACATTGCACCCGCGCATTACGGCGATGTGATAGGACAGGAGCTGAAGCGGAATAACCGCCAGCAGGGGTGTGAAAATGGAAGGTGAAGACGGGATTTCCAGTATGTGATCAGCCATTTTCCGTATGGCAGTATCACCTTGATTTACAACTGCGATGACAATTCCTTTCCGGGCTTTTACCTCCTGGATGTTGCTTACGATTTTATCATAGGAATGGTCTTTGGTGGCAAGCACGACAACAGGCATGTTCTGGTCAATCAAGGCGATCGGACCGTGCTTCATTTCTGCTGCCGGATATCCTTCGGCGTGAATGTAGGAAATCTCCTTGAGTTTGAGAGCACCCTCAAGCGCTACCGGGAAAAGGTATCCGCGGCCCAGGTACAGGAAGTTGTTCACGTGCTGATACATACCTGCAATATTCCTGAATTTTGCATCATCCTTCAATATAGCCCCGATTTTATCAGGGACTTCAACTAAATTTTTAATATAGGTTCTGTATTGTTTGTCGTCCAGCAGGTTTCTCTTTTTTGCGATCAAAATGGCCATCATGGCCAGTACGGTGACCTGTGCGGTGAATGCTTTGGTTGAAGCCACACCGATCTCAGGTCCGGCATGTGTATAAACTCCGGCATCGGTTTCACGGGGAATGCTGGATCCGACCACATTGCAAATGCCGAGGACAAGTGCACCTGATTCCTTTGCTAGTCTTACCGCGGCGAGCGTATCGGCAGTTTCTCCACTCTGACTGATGGCAATGACAACATCATCAACGGTGATGATGGGACGGCGGTACCTGAATTCGGAAGCGTATTCAACTTCGACGGATACCCGGGCCAGATCTTCAAACAGGTATTCACCCACAAGTCCGGCATGCCAGGATGTGCCGCATGCAACGATAATGATACGCTTAGCCTCAACCAGTCGGGGTATCACATGAAACAGTCCGCCCAGACGCAATTCTGAACCGTCTGAAATTACACGGCCGCGGAAAGTGTCGAGTATGGAACGGGGCTGTTCAAAGATTTCCTTAAGCATGAAATGCGCATAACCCCCCTTGTCAATTTCATCAACATCAAGGTCGATCTGATGAACCTGTGGTGTAAGCCGGATGTTCTTCAGGGTTTTGAGAATCAGTTCAGACCTGGTAAGAACTGCAACATCGTTGTCATTCAAATAAATGACGCTCTTTGTGTATTCCACAATAGGTGTGGCATCAGAGGCGATGAAATATTCTTCATGACCAACACCGATCACGAGAGGGCTTCCTTTGCGGGCTGCAATGAGCTTGTCCTTTTCATCGGTGCACATCAGTACAATGCCATAAGCTCCTTCAACCTTGCTTAGGGCCAGTCTTGCAGCCATTTCGGCAGTCATGTTACCTTTCAGATAGATGTATTCAATGAGATTTACCAGCACCTCCGAATCTGTTTCACCTTTGAATTTTATACCCTTGCTCACCAGTGTCTCCTTTAGCGGTGCATAGTTTTCAATAATACCATTATGAATGATGACAAATTTTCCCCTGTAGGACATGTGGGGATGTGCATTGATATCATTGGGTTCTCCATGGGTTGCCCAGCGTGTATGGCCTATGCCTATGGTCCCGGAAAGACCGTCATCTTTTTTGATGTGTTCTTCCAGATCCGTCACTTTGCCCTTACATTTATAGATACCGGTTTTGTTATTGAGGACTGCAACTCCTGCGGAATCATAACCCCTGTATTCAAGCCGTTTCAGACCATTTAACAATACAGGAAGTACTTCCCTGTAGCCAATATATCCGACAATACCACACATGAAATGTAATGTTTATTCAGGATTAGCGATCAGTTTTTTATGTCCAGGATCTTTTTATAGAACTCGGAATATGCTTCAACATAATCTGCCGGTTCCTGGTAAGGGAGCATGGACTTGCCTGATTTCTTGATATAGCCGGCCAGACCAGGATGTATGGAAGGACTGCCGATGATGATTCCATCACAATTGTTAACGATGAGCTTGCAGTAATTGAGATAATCGGGATTGTCAATAATCTTCAGGTCACTGCTGTTAATGCCGTCCTGCGCGAGTTTATGCATGAAGGATTTGTTCATGGTTTTGTTAAATTCATTATTGTATACGGACCAGATGATCCTGGAGTTTCTGAAAACCGGGTCATCTTCGTATACTTTTTTAACATAAAGGGGCAGTAATCCTGAAA
Organism: Bacteroidales bacterium; assembly: GCA_016926205.1. GTDB lineage: Bacteria > Bacteroidota > Bacteroidia > Bacteroidales > UBA10428 > UBA5072. The sequence goes on along the minus strand of JAFGPB010000087.1, from coordinate 54,699 downwards.
ACCAGCCGTGACAATGAATAATATTCGGAGGCCATTGTAATTTTTTTACCGTTTCAATGACACCCCTCGTAAAAAAGATTGCCCGTTCATCGTTGTCGTCAAAAAAGACCCCATCGTCATCATGGAACAGATACCTGCGCTGGAAATAATCTTCATTGTCAATAAAGTAGACCTGCATTCGCGCTGCCTGTATGGAAGCTACTTTTATAATCAGGGGATGATCCGTGTCATCAATGATGATATTCATGCCTGAAAGACGGATCACTTCATGCAGCTGATTTCTTCTTTCATTGATACATCCGTATTTTGGCATGAATGTCCGTATCTCTTTTCCCTTTTCCTGGATGGCTTGTGGTAAGTTTCTCCCAATGACAGACATTTCAGATTCGGGGAGGTAGGGAGTTATTTCTTGTGATACGTAAAGAACTTTAAGACCCTTCATTTAGCTTTGCTTGCTATTTTAGAATATTTGCACAAAATTACTAAAAATTTCGTTAATTATATTTCTTCTATATTTGCATCGTCAAAAAATATGGAAATCATTCAACTGGCGGATTTACTTTCACAGAAGGTCCGTTCATACAGGAACACGGGAAGGACGGTCGGTTTTGTCCCTACCATGGGTGCGTTGCACGGCGGGCACCTCTCACTGCTGGATGCGTGCAAAGCACAGAATGATGTTTCCATTGTGAGCATTTTTGTGAATCCCACACAGTTCAATGATCCCGCTGATCTATGTAATTATCCGCGAAATCTGAGCAAAGATCTGGAGTTGCTGGAAAAGAATTCATGCGACCTGGCTTTTTGTCCCGATGAAAAGGAAATCTATCCTGTTCCGGACACGAGGCAGTTCAACTTTGGCGGACTGGACAATGTTATGGAAGGTCTGCGCCGTCCCGGTCACTTTAACGGAGTGGCCCAGGTTGTGACCCGGCTGCTGGATATTGTGATTCCGCACAGGATCTACTTCGGTTTGAAGGATTTTCAACAGGTTGCAATCATTAGGAAAGTTGTGGATGATCTTAAGTATCCTATTGAAATTGTAGCCTGTCCGATCGTAAGGGAAGATGACGGACTCGCCCTAAGTTCGAGAAACGTATTGCTCAGTCCCGAACAACGTGCAAGTGCCGTTGCCATATCGCGTATATTGTTTGCAGCCAGGGATATGGCAAAGGTCCACACAGCGGATGAAACCAGGGAATTTGTGGTCAGCAGGATCAACAGCAATCCGCTTATGGAAGCGGATTATTTTGAAATTGTGGATGACCGGACGCTTCAGCCTGTAAAAGACTTCGGTCAGAAAGGGAATAAGATTGGCTGTATCGCTGTAAAACTCGGAAAGATAAGGCTTATTGACAATGTCTATTTTTCTTCGTAAATTTGCATTGTCATGCAAATAGAAATCGTAAAATCAAAAATTCATAAGGTCACCGTGACGGAAGCGGACCTTTATTATATTGGCAGCATAACGATTGATGAGGATCTTATGGATGCAGCCAATATCATTGAAAATGAAAAAGTGCAGGTTGTTAACATCAACAACGGTGAACGGCTGGACACTTATGTCATCAAAGGCAAACGAGGTTCGGGAATTATCTGTTTGAATGGGCCTGCTGCCCGAAAGGCGATGGTTGGTGATATATTGATCATCATATCCTATGCCATGATGGATTTTGAGGAGGCCAAAGAATTTGTGCCTGCATTTGTCTTTCCCGATACAGCAACAAACAGACTTGTTTGAATAAAGGTATGTGCCGAACGTTAGACGGCAAGAGCAGCAAACGGTTAACAGTGAAAGGTAAAACGGTTTAAACCAGATGATTTTTATGGAAAGAACTGCATTGATAAAGGGCAGGATACGATCAGGAATTGAACTCGAACGATGGCTCTCGATTGTGAGGTTCAGGCATCAGAAGATTGTATTCACCAGTGGTTTTTTTGATATTCTGCATAAAGGACATGTTCAATATCTCGCTGAAGCTGCCGGACAGGGTGATTTTCTGGTCGTCGGCCTGAATACCGATGCATCGGTAAAAAAGCTTAAAAGAAACATCAGCCTGTATCTGGATGAGGAATCAAGGGCACTGATCCTGGCATCAATGCGTTTTGTATCTGTCGTTGTGCTGTTTGATGAGGAAACACCTTTGAACCTGATCCGGCAGATCCGTCCTGATGTGCTGGTAATGAGAGCGGATCACGAACCTGAAGACAGTGCTTTGGGCGATGTCGTCAGACAATACGGAGGGAAGATCATCAGTCTGGATTCAACAGCAGCGCATTCAACCCGGGAAACAATCAACAGAATTAATTCCGGTTCGGTCTGATGGGTAAAACCAGAAGTGTTTTTGTCTGCACCAGCTGCGGCAACGAAACTCCGAAATGGATCGGGAGATGTCCCTCCTGCGGGCAATGGAATACCTTCAGAGAGGAGACACGGTTTACAGGAAAGCCAGCGGGGACCAGATCTTTACGGAACAAAATGGCTGAACCTTTGCCGCTGAGTGAAATCAGTCCGGAAAGATTGCCGCGCCTGGATACCCGGATCAGTGAACTGAATCGTGTTCTCGGGGGCGGACTGGTGAAAGGATCAGTGGTTCTGATAGGAGGTGAGCCCGGCATCGGAAAGTCCACTCTTGCATTGCAGGTGGCACTGGCAATGAAGGATTCAAAAGTGCTTTACATATCCGGAGAGGAGAGTACGGAGCAGATCAGAATGCGGGCTGACAGACTGAAAACAGGGAATGACCATTGTTATGTCCTTAGTGAGGTAATGCTGGAAAACATTTTCATCCATCTGGATAAACTGAAACCTGATGTAGTCATCGTGGATTCAGTACAGACCCTTCAGGATGATGAAAACGAGTCCTCTTCGGGAAGCATTTCACAGATCAGGGATTGTACTGCACGGTTGCTGAAATTTGCAAAAGAAACAGCCACGCCTGTCCTGCTGATAGGTCATATTACAAAGGATGGCAGTCTTGCCGGTCCGAAGATCCTTGAACACATTGTGGACACCGTTTTGCTGTTCGAAGGGGACCAGCAGTATTTTTTCCGGATCCTCAGGGCTGCCAAGAACCGCTTTGGAGCAACCACCGAACTGGGCATATTTGAAATGCTGCATGAAGGGCTCAGGGAAGTGAAGAATCCGTCTGAAGTCCTGATAAACACCAGCAACGAGGAACTCAGCGGTATTTCAATCGCTGCCACTATTGATGGAATCAGGCCTTTTCTTATTGAAGTACAAGCCCTTGTAAGTACCGCTGCCTATGGCATTCCACAGAGGGTTTCGTCCGGCTACGACCTGCGCAAACTGAACATGTTGCTGGCCGTGCTCGAAAGAAGGGCCGGATTCAGGCTGGCGACAAGGGATGTCTTTCTGAATCTGGCCGGGGGACTGAGGGTTACGGATCCTGCCATCGACCTGGCCGTGATCGTCGCAATTCTGTCATCCAGCAGGGACAAACCGACAGGGAAAAAGAAGTGCTTTAGCGCTGAAGTCGGTCTTTCCGGAGAAATCCGCCCCGTAAGCCGGATTGAAAGCCGGATCAGGGAAGCGGAAAGGCTTGGATTTGATGAAATTATGATTTCAGCAGCACACGGCAGGATTAACCTTCCGGAAAAAAAAGAAATCAAGCTGGTAAAGGTGAGACGGCTGGAGGAGGTTTTGAAGCATTTGTTCGTTTCATACCCCTGACAGAGCGGGCTACCACTCGGTCTCCCAGTAATAATCATTGGCGACGGAAGATTCGGACGTCACATCCTCACAATTGGGTATCGGGGCCATGTTGGGAGGAGCTTCAAATTCATCAGTCTGGTAAATCTTCAGATTGGCGCTGTCAGCATATACTTTTTCCATAAACAGGGCCCATATCGGAAGGGCAAGGTTTGCACCCTGTCCCAGATCCATCCTGTCGAAATGGACGGAGCGGTCTTCAGCACCGACCCATGTTCCGCCAGCCAGTTTTGGTGTCACACCGATGAACCATCCGTCTGAATGGTTCTGTGTGGTGCCGGTTTTTGCCGCGATCGGTGCTGTGAAATTATACCTGTAGCGCAGCCGGATAGCAGTGCCGGAATTTGTCACGCCTTCCAGGAGGTTCAGCATCAGATAGGCGGTTTCTTCGCTGATCGATTCCATACGGTCGGGCATGAATTCAGTCAGTACATTTCCGTTTTTGTCCTCGATCCTTGTAATAAAAAGAGGTTCGGTATGAACTCCTTTATTGGCAAAGGTTGCAAACGATGATACCATTTCAGCCACAGAAACGTCCGATGTTCCGTATATCATGGCCGGAACGGGATCGATATAACTTTTTATGCCCATTTTGTGTGCAATGTCAGCTATGGGTTTGGGATTGAACTGCCTGACAAGCCATGCAGATATGTTGTTCTCGGATGTTGCCAGTCCCCATTTCAATGTCTTCCAGGTGTTCAGGTCCTCCGGCTTGCTCAGGCTTCTCGGCCGGTAAACTGAATCGTTGACGATGAACGATTGTTCCACGTTAAGTACTTTATCACACGGACTGTATCCCTCCTGCATGGCAAGGATATACAAAAACGGTTTGAATGTCGATCCCACCTGTCGTTTACCCTGTGTAACATGGTCGTACTGGAATTCCGTATAATCAATCCCGCCCACATAAGCCCTGACTTCTCCTGTTTGTGGATCCATGGCCATAAAGCCCGAATGAATGAAATGCTTATAATACCGGATGGAGTCCATGGGAGTCATGATGGTATCAACCGGTCCGTTCCAGCTGAACACCCGCATGGGTACGGCCTTGTTGAATTCATCGGAGATTTCGCTGTGGGATGCACCGGCATCCCGGAGTTTTCTGCCGCGGTCGGAAAGCACAATTCCCCTCCACAGGATGTCCTGAACCTGCTGGCTGGTCAGGTCAGATGAAAAGGGTGCCCTGCTGCTGTTCTTTTTCTCATCAAAAAATGCAGGCTGGATTTCTGTGCTCAGGTGTTGAACAATGGCCTCTTCAGCATATCGTTGCATGCTTGAATTGATGGTGGAAAAGATTTTCAGTCCATCGGTATATAAATTATACGGTTCCCCGTTGGGTTTCTTATTTTTGTTGCACCATCCGTAAAGCGGGTCATCGACCCACTTTGCTGAATCCTCCCGGTATGCAGCGTAGTCGCCATAGTCTCCGCGACGGGGCTCCCCGGCCGTCATGGTCCTTCTCAAAAATTCACGAAAGTAAGTTGCCAGTCCCTGATTGTGCGATATGCGCTGGAATTTAAGCTCAATGGGCAGCTGTTTCAGAGAGTCATTAAGTTCCCCGTCGAGGTAACCGTATTTTTCCATCTGGTTCAGCACCACATTGCGCCTGATCAGGACCTGATCCTTTTTTGCCGAATCCACGGGATTATAATAGGAAGGATTTTTTGCCATGCCGACAAGCATGGCACCCTGTTCGATGTTCAGGGAATCCGGGATCGTGCTGAAATAAACCTGTGCGGCGGATTTGATCCCCACGGCCTGGTTCAGGAAGTCGCACTGGTTGAAATACATGATGATGATCTCTTCTTTTGTATAGGCTTTTTCAAGGCGCACGGCAATGATCCATTCCTTGATCTTTTGTTTGATCCTGCCGACCATGGTCCTCGGGGGATCATGGAAGAGAAGCTTTGCCAGCTGTTGTGTGATGGTGCTTCCGCCACCCGAGCTGCGCTGCTGAAGCAGTACCGTTTTGATGGCGACACGTGCCAGGCTTTTCGCGTCGATACCGGCATGGCGGTAAAAACGGATGTCCTCGGTTGCGATCAGTGCATCGATCACATGGGAAGGTACCTCGTCGTAATCCACATAGGTTCTGTTCTGATTCTGATAGTAAAATGAGCCCAGAATTTCACCGTCCTCCGAGATCACCTGGGAGGCAAGGCTGATTTGTGGATTTTCAAGTGTCTCGATATCGGGCATGTAACCCAGGCCCCCAAGAGCAGCCAGTACAAGCAATATGGCCAGTATAGCAAAGGGAACGGCAAAAATAATCCAAAAATATCTGTTGAATTTTTTACGGTTGATTTTAAATCTGCCCATAGAGAAATACGGTACCATGACGGGTAAAAATAATAATTATTAGATTAAAATTTTGAACTTAGTGGCATAATTGATTTATTTGCAACTTTAAACAAAACGTTAGCTGAATGATCAGTAATCTGGTAATTGTTGAATCTCCCGCCAAGGCCAAAACCATACAAAAGTTTCTTGGCAGGGATTTTCAGGTAAAGTCGAGCATGGGCCATATACGTGATTTGTCCAAGGGAGACCTGGGGATTGATATAGAGAACAACTTCAGTCCAAGATATATTGTCCCCCAGGAGAAGAAAAAGATCGTTTCCGAATTAAAAAGCCTGGTCAGGCAGGTTAAAACGGTATGGCTCGCTTCTGATGAGGACCGGGAAGGTGAAGCAATCGCATGGCATCTTTGTGAGGAGCTTAAGCTGGACAAAGTGAACAGCAAAAGGATCGTATTTCACGAGATCACAAAGGAAGCCATATGGCATGCCGTTGAAAACTACCGGGAAATTGACCGGAATCTTGTTGATGCACAGCAGGCCAGAAGGGTGCTCGACCGTCTGGTGGGTTTTGAGATATCCCCGATCCTTTGGAGGAAGGTGAGACCGTCGCTGTCGGCGGGACGTGTCCAGTCTGTCGCAGTCCGGCTGATCGTGGAACGGGAGCGGGAGATCATCAATTTTAAAAGCACATCCAGTTATAAAGTTACTGCGGTTTTTGAAGTACCTGAAAAAGAAGGAAGGACAAATACCATAAAAGCTGATCTTGACAGGCGATTTTCGACAAAGAAGGATGCGCGGAAATTCCTGGAGGATTGCATCAAAGCTGAGTTCAAGGTCAGTGCTGCAGTCAAGAAACCTTCAAAAAAGTCACCTTCACCTCCTTTTACCACGTCGACACTGCAGCAGGAGGCGAGCCGCAAACTCGGTTTCTCGGTCGCACAAACCATGGTTGTTGCGCAAAAATTGTATGAAGCAGGACTGATTACCTATATGAGAACCGATTCCGTCAATCTTTCATCCCAGGCATTGTCCTCGGCAGAGGAGATCATTGCAAAATTGTATGGCCGGGAATACGTAAATATCAGGAAATACAAAACCAAAAGCAAAGGAGCCCAGGAAGCCCATGAAGCCATACGACCCACTTACCCGAGCAACCAGGAAATTCACGGCAGCAATACGGAAAAAAAATTGTACGAACTGATCTGGAAAAGGACGGTCGCTTCACAGATGGCGGATGCCCTTCTGGAGAAAACCACAATAACGATCGATCTTTCAAACAGACCTGAAAAATTTCTTGCTGAAGGAGAGGTATTGAAATTTGAAGGTTTTCTGAAGGTATATCTTGAATCTCCCGATGAGGAGGCCGAAGAAAAGGCAAACCAGTTGCTGCCGTTTGTATCGGCCGGGATGGAATTAAGCTGCAGCACGATGAACGCAACCGAAAGATTTACACATCATCCTCCAAGGTATACCGAGGCCAGTCTGGTTAAAAAGCTCGAAGAACTGGGAATTGGCAGACCGTCAACATATGCGCCGATCATTTCGACGATCCAGCAGCGGGGTTATGTAATAAAGGAAGAACGCCCCGGGAAAGAACGTAAGTTCAATGTGGTCACACTTGAAGGTGACCGCATTCAGGAAACTGTCGGGGTGGAGACCACAGGAGCTGAAAAAATGAAATTGTTCCCCGATAACATCGGCATACTGGTGAATGATTTCCTCGTTGAGCATTTCGGGGAGATCCTTGATTTTAATTTTACCGCATCGGTTGAAAAAGAGTTTGATGAGATCTCGGTTGGGAAGCTGAACTGGACCGAGATGATCGGCAGGTTCTATTCACCGTTTCATAAAAGGGTGGAGCATGTCCTGGAAAATTCGGAATTTACAAAACCGGAGCGTCTGCTGGGTAAGGATCCGGAAACCGGACTGCCGGTTTATGTCCGTATGGCCAGGTTTGGGGTTGTTGCACAGATCGGTGAGACTTCCGGTGAGAAGAAACCTAAATATGCCCAGTTGCGTAAGGGACAAAACATGGAATCGATTACGCTGGAAGAGGCCCTGACGTTGTTCAAACTGCCCCGTGTTCTTGGGAAGTATGAAGGAAGGGAAGTGATCGCATCAACGGGCAGATTCGGACCTTATATATTGCACGATTCAAAATTCTATTCATTGAAAAAGCAAACGGACGATCCTTACACGGTTGGACTTGAAAGAGCTGTGGAACTGATTGGGGAAAAAAGGGAAAAAGAGAAAAACAGGATTGTAAAAACCTTCACTGAGGACCATGATATGGTCATATTAAATGGCAGGTGGGGGAGATACCTGAGTTATAAAAGGAAGAATTACAAAATACCAATAGGTGCCGATCCTGCTGAGCTTACCTACAAAGATTGCCTGAAGATCGTCAGGGATTCAGAAACAAAAGAGAAAAAGAAGCAATAAAACCATACCCGGAAAGATGGACCTCAATCTGTATTTTGAACCTGTGGCGCTTGATAAACCCGAACATGCCCTGAGTACCCGCAAAACCATGCTGGGCCATAATATCAGGATCAACACACCAGATACGCCCATTGATGAGATCAGCAATTACCAGGTGGCGTTGCTCGGAGTCGGCGAGGACCGCAACTCACTGAACAGGGGTTCTTCGGAATCACCTGACAAGATCCGGAATCAGCTTTATCAGCTTTACAGGATGAACGAAAAAGTAAGGATAATCGATCTGGGCAACCTTAAAAGTACCGGTTCGTTGAGTGATACTTATTTCGGTGTGCGGGATGTTCTGCTGGAACTGCTGGGCAACCAGCTGGTGGTGATCGTGATGGGGGGCACGCAGGACATAACGTATGGTGCCTACATGGCTCTTGAAAGAATGAAGGAAACCGTAAATGTGGTGAGTGTTGATCCGCGGCTGGACCTGACTGAAGGAGAAAGCGGTGACATCAGATGGATGGAGGAAATCATGAAGAGTCCGAAGCTTTTCCAGTATACAAACCTGGGTCACCAGCAATATCTGGTGGACAATGAACTGCTTGAACGTTTTGAAAAACATTCCTTTGAAGCTGTGCGTCTTGGAATGCTGCGCGACAACCTTGGGATGAGCGAACCTTACCTGCGTGACGCTCACATTGTCAGTTTTGATGTCGCTGCCATCAAGCAATCGGATTCACCGGGCACGATGTTTCCTTCGCCCAATGGCTTTGTTGCTGATGAAGCCTGCCGGCTGGCACGTTATGCCGGATTAAGCGATCGTGTTTCCTGTTTCGGGATCTTTGAAGCCAATCCCCTTTTTGACCGCCACGACCAAACTACACACCTGGGAGCCCAGATAATCTGGTATTTCATTGATGGTTTTGTGCAACGCAGATCTGAAAATCCGGGTCCGGAAAATCCCGATTTTAAAGTGTTTATCATCGGCCATCAGGATATGGAACATGAACTTACATTTTATAAGAGTATGATCACCAACCGCTGGTGGATGGAAGTGCCGGATATCGGATCAGGCCGGACTGTTATGGTATCATGTTCCTGTGAGGAATATCAGCAGGCCGGAAAGCATGAGATCCCCGACCTTTGGTGGAAAGTATACCAGAGAATCAATTGACCGTTTGTAAACTGCCGTTTGTAAACTGCACATTCCGTTAACGGTATTTTGCTGCCCTATATCATCTGTTGTGTTCACATTTGGCTTTTACCGGCCCGAAAATGCTGATTTGTTTTTTTTTGGAAAAAAAATGATGCAGAGGTAACATTCTTTTAACAAATCAGTATAATAAGACGTTTTCAATTTGAAGTTTATTAACAGGAGGCTGTTAATTTTGATTTGTTGGTAAACAATATTTTTGCTTATTTTACTTTATATTATAGGCTCAATCAGGCACTATCTGATAAAAGCAATTAAAGTAGGATAGTAAAAATATGAAAAAATCAATCTTGGTATTTTTTGCTTTGACAGTTTTTATATCTGCCGAAGCACAACAGGAAAGACAGGTAAGTCATTATATGTACGATCATATATCCATAAATCCCGGTTTCGCTGGAAGCAGTGACATGATCTCAACGCATGCAATAATGAGGCAGCAATGGGTAGGAATAGAGGGAGCCCCGAGGGATGTCATCCTGAACCTGAGTGCTCCGTTCAGGCTGTTTGGAGCCAACCACGGTGCAGGTCTTTCCATTTATTATGATGAGATCGGATTCAACCAGGATATAAATCTTTCACTGTCCTATGCATATCAGTTTACCCTGGGAACCGGCAGGCTTGGTCTGGGTATCAGCGGCAGTTTTCTGAACCGTAAACTTGATCCGGTATGGAGCATCCCTTCATCCCCCATACACATCTCACCCGATCAGGATGCCGCAATACCGACAGGAAAACAAAACGAGTTTGTCTTTGATATAGGTGCCGGGGTATTTTACCAGACCGACGAACTTTATGTAGGATTGTCATCCACTCACATCATGCAGGATGAATTTGTATATCAGACTGAAGGTGTTTCATCTTCCCTTTCGGAAGCGAAAGAAAAGGTAATCAGGCATTTTTATCTGACTGCAGGTTATACCCTGCAGTTGTCCAATCCTGCATTCGAGTTACAGCCTTCGGTTTTCATTCAGTCGGATACCCGCGCTACAAAAATTGATTTAAACACGGTTTTCATGTACAATAAAAAGTTATGGGCCGGCGTTACCTATAGAGTTGGCTCGGCTGTTGTAGGGATGGCAGGCGTGAACATCCTGAACGGCGTAAAAATCGGTTATTCCTATGATTTTGATACATCGGCCTTGTCGAATTATTCAAAAGGTTCACATGAAGTCATGATTGGCTATGATTTTATTATCGGAATCGAAAGAGTTCCGGAAAAATATAAGAGTATCAGGTTTTTATAAAATTGTATGAGTTGTTAAAGTATTGAAGAGCTTGTTTTAATGGTAAAAAAGTATTGAAGAGCTTGTTTTAATGGTAAAATCTATTGGATTATGAAAAAGCTAATTTGTGCAGGTTTTGTTCTGTTACTGGCTGTGATCAGCGGTTGCTCCGGCAGCTATCAGGGAGGAGAACTGACTGGTGTTGATAACAGATCCAAGTTCTATGAGCCCGATCCTTATGGTATGGTTTTCATTCCACAAGGTTCTTACAATATGGGGCCCAATGATCAGGATGCAGCCTGGGCACAGTCATCATTGACCAAAACCGTTACGACCGGTGCATTCTGGATGGATGAGACCGAAATAACCAATAATGAGTACAGGCAGTTCGTATTCTGGGTCAGGGATTCAATCATGAGAAGAATGCTGGGTGAACAGCTTGATGATTTTCTCATCACAGAAGATGAATATGGCAATCTGATTGATCCTCCTGCCATTAACTGGGAAACAAGAATTGATATGAGAGATGAGGAGATCAATGAAATATTGAGTGATCTGTATCTGAATCAGCAGGAAAGGTTTTTCTACAAAAAGGAAATTGATACCCGGAAACTGAATTATGAATACTGGTGGATAGACCTGAAGCAGGCTGCCAGCAAATCGAACCGTTATAATTATGAAACCGGTGAATATGAGGGATACATTGTCAACAGTCAGGGTGAACAGGTGGAGATAATGGACCGCTCCTCATTTGTAATCAGGGACATGGTAAATGTGTATCCCGATACACTGGTCTGGATCGCCGACTTTACCTATTCATTCAATGAACCTTACACGACCAGTTATTTCTGGCATCCTTCCTATGACAACTACCCGGTTGTGGGTGTGACCTGGAAACAGGCGAATGCTTTTTGCATATGGAGGTCTATGTACCTGAATGCTTCACTGAGGTCGACCGGACATCCCGGAGTTCCCGATTACAGGCTTCCTATCGAATCGGAATGGGAATATGCTGCAAGAGGTGGCCTGGATAATTCCATGTACCCGTGGGGAGGTTATTACTCACGCAACATGGACGGATGTTTCCTGGCCAATTTTAAGCCCATGAGGGGCAGATATGTGGATGATGGCGGCATCACCACAGTCGCAGTCGGTTCATACCAACCCAATGAGTATGGCCTTTATGATATGGCGGGAAATGTTGCGGAATGGACATCCAGTGCATATGACGAATCGGCATATTTGTTCACCAATGACCTGAATCCGGATTACCGCTACAATGCAAAACCGGACGACCTGCCGGTCATGAAAAGGAAAGTGATCCGCGGCGGATCATGGAAGGACATCGCGTATTTTCTGCAGAACGGAAGCAGGACATATGAATATCAGGATACCGCTAAATCCTATATCGGATTCAGATGCGTACGTTCATATATGGGCAGCAACTGAAAAAATAACAAGAGTTCATTAATCTAAAGTTTAAAGACTATGGCTAGTTTGGCACAAATAGTTGAAAGTTCCGGTTGGAAGAAGTTTATGGCTAAGCTTTACGGCTGGGGAGCATCGGTTGTTATCATCGGGGCCTTGTTCAAGATCCAGCACTGGAAAGGTTCAGGTCTCTTCCTGACTCTGGGACTTTGCACTGAAGCAATCATATTCTTTTTCTCAGCATTTGAGCCGCTTCATGAAGAGCTTGACTGGACACTTGTCTATCCCGAACTGGCGGGCATGTCAGACGAAGAGGAGATGGGGGAAATGAAGGAACTGGGCCAGGGTTTTGGTGGCAGACCCCTTGAAAAAATTGAAAATCTGCTTGGTGAAACCTATATAGATGAGAGTACATTAAAGAACATCGGTGAAGGCTTGCAGCGTTTGAACATTGCAGCAAGCAGTATTGCAGATATTTCGGCAGCATCTGTGGCAACAAAAGAGTTCCTTGCCAACATGCAGTCGGCTGCCAGTTCAATCGGCACGGTAAATGAGACATACAATACTACTGCAGAGGCAATAAAAAGCTCGGCTGACAGTCTGGCCAGCGCTTATCTTAATTCTGCAGAGAAGGTTGCAAAATCGGGTTCAGAGATATCAGATTCTTATCTGCGCATTGCAGAGACCATTAAGAATGAACATGAGAACATTTCACAGAGCGGCAGTGTCCATGAACAACACCTCGAAGCCCTGAACAAGAATCTTTCCGCCTTGAATGCGGTATATGAGCTGCAGATCAAAGAAGGTAGCGATCATCTTAAAGGGACACAGGAGGTTTACTCGGGCATTGAGGATATGATCAAAAGGCTCAGGGAATCCATCGATGAAACAGGCAAGTATAAGGAAGAAATCGTGAAACTTCGAGATAACCTTACATCACTGAACAGCATATACGGAAATATGTTGTCGGCTATGAATGTAATCATTAACAAATAATTAAGTAATCTCTGCGTTTTATGGCACACGGTAAGGAAACACCGAGACAAAAAATGATCGGCATGATGTATTTGGTGCTGACGGCATTGTTGGCGCTGAATGTATCAACCGATGTGCTCGATGCCTTTAAGATCATTGATGAGGGCCTTCAAAAGACCGGGAATACCATTGAAATAAAAAACAGCGATATCTATTCCGAGTTTGAGCAGGCATTGCTATTAAACGAGAGCAAAACGGCAGCATGGTACAACAAAGCTTTTGAGGTGAAAAGCAGGGCTGACAGCCTGAATACCTATATCCAGAGACTGAAGATCAGAGTACTCAGCGAGGCGGAACGGGGAAATATTGAAGACATCGTGGTGGATGGCGAGATCATTCAGGATAACATCAAGGCAACCACTGATTATGATACACCCAACCGCATCATGATCGGGAATGAACTGACCGAAAAAAGCGAGGCAAGGCTGCTCAAGAACAATATTGAAGAATTCAGGGAATTCCTGCTGAATATTGAAGGCAGTGAGGAAAATCTTCCGGAACAGCTCAGGGAAACAATCAAAGCGAGTCTGAATACCGAAGCTCCTGCTCAGGAGGGAGCGTTGAGGAATCGTGAAAAAAGTGTCTGGGAGATCCACAAATTCGGACATTCTCCGCTTATGGGATTTCTTGCCATCATGTCATCCATGCAGATCGATTTGCGCAACGCTGAATCGGAGATGATCAATTATTTATATGCGCAGATCAGTGCGGGTGAAGTAAAATTCAACGAACTGGAAGCCGTGGTCATACCCAATTCCAATTATATCATCAGGGGTAATCCTTACCAGGCTGAGATATTTCTGGCAGCCCGCGATACTACCCAGGCACCCAGCATTTATGTTGTGGAAGGCGTAAGCCAGCCATGGGAAGAGCGTTTGAATGAGGAGACCGGACAGGTCGAATATGAGCTGAGGGAAGGACTGAACTATCAGCAAATTGAAGTGGATCTGCAGACCGGTAAAGGAATCTTTGAAAGGTCGGGCAGTACTGCAGGCATTAAGCAATGGGGAGGGATTCTTGAATTCCAGGGACCCGGAGGAGCCATTCGCAGGCCTTTCTATGAGGAATACCAGGTAGCGGAAGGAAGCGTCGTGGTTTCACCCACCAAGATGAATGTTTTTTATCTTGGGGTCGACAATCCGGTTGAGATATCAGTACCTGGAGTTCCTGCCAATCAGGTTCAGGCGTCGGCCTCGAACGGTACCATGAAAAGATCGGGTGACGGATGGATTATGAACCCTATGCGGCAGGGCAATTGTGTAGTGACCGTTTCAGCACAGCTGAACGGCAACTGGACTCAGGTGGGATCTAAACCTTTCCGGGTGAAAACCGTACCGGATCCTGTTGCAATGGTTGCCAACCAGAGAAGCGGAGCCATTACGAAAAGCGTATTGCTGGCACAGCCCGGTGTTGTGGCTGCCATGCCGGAGGATTTTGAGTTTGACCTGACATTCAGGGTTACGGAATTTACTGTTGTGGCGATCATTGGTGGTTTTGTCAATGATGTGAAAGTTACCGGCAATCAGTTCAACCAGGAAGTGCGGAATCTGATCAACGGCCTCAGCAGAGGGGCCTCCGTATATATAGAAGACATCAGGGCAGTGGGACCGGATGGAGGAGTAAGACCTCTGTCACCCATAAGTTTGAAATTGAATTAACAACAAAATTGAGTTGAGATGAGACGAGCAGCATTCATTTTCGTGGTACTGGCAATTGTTGGAGTTACCGGGCAAAGGTCTTTTACCCAGGATATACTGACAGAGGTGTATACACGTGAACACATTCCCAATAAGGATCCTATACCCTATACATGGGTGCGTGAAGCCGATGTACTATGGGCGAAGGACATTTACAGGATCATAGATCTGACACAGCTTCAGAACCTTCCTTTGTATTATCCGACAGAACCCATCGGGGACCGTTTCAGTCTGACTTCCCTCATTCTCTGGGGAATCGATAACATGGGCATCCGTGCGTATTCCACCGATGATCCGAACAATGAGTTTACCCTGCCACTTGACCGCAGCAGGATTGATGCAGAAATGGGTGCGGGTACGGAAACCATTAGAATCATAGATCTGGATACAGGATTGCCGAGGGACACGACCATTCATAACGAAAGAAGGCTTGATGAGGTAAAACAGATCCTGGTAAAGGAAAAGTGGTTCTTCGACCGCAACAATTCGGTCATGAATGTCAGAATTATTGGATTGTGCCCGATACGGGTATACAACCAGCCTGATGAAGATGGCCTCCCGACGGATGTCATCAGGAAAAGGCAGACATTCTGGATATATTTCCCGGAGATCAGACCGTTGCTGGCAAATCATGAGATTTTTAACAACAACAATGATGCACAGCGTATTTCCTTTGACGACTTTTTTATGCAACGAAGGTTCTCAAGCTATATTTTCGCGGAATCAAACGTTTACGCAAACAGGGCAATCAATTCCTATTCAGTAGGTATGGATGCCCTGCTGGAGGCTGAACAGGTCAAGGAATGGCTTTTCAACATCGAACACGATATGTGGGAATATTGAAAAAGATCTTTGAAAAAGAAAGGGGTGGCCGCAAGCCGCCCTTTTCATTGTGTGCCCGGCAGGATGCGGATTTTTTTACACAAACGACTCTCCTTCCTCTATCTTTACATCATTTACAAAATTCTTGATCTTCTGCTCATCTTCTCTCCGGCAGATCAGCAGGATATTGTCTGATTCAACGACAATGTAACCGTCGAGTCCCTGAATCACGGCAAGCTTGTTTTCAGGGAGGTTGATGATGCAGTTGCGGGTATTGTATGTATATACATGTTTGCCGGTAACGGTGCTTTGATCTTCGTTCTTGGTCATCATATCATACAGTGAGCCCCAGGTACCCAGGTCGGACCAGCCAAAATCGGAACACAGCACATATACATTATCAGTTTTCTCCATGATGCCGTAATCAATGGATATATTTCTGCAGTTCGGATAAACTTTGCCTATGAATTCGGCCTCCTGGGGTGTATTATAATATTTGGCTCCCTCCTTAAACAAACGGGTTATTTCAGGAAGATATATATCAAAGGCACGGTTAATGGTTTTCAGAGACCAGAAAAACATACCGGAATTCCAGAAAAAGTCACCACTGTTGATGAATATCTCAGCCATTTTGATATCGGGTTTCTCCGTGAAGGTCTTTACTTTACGGAAGCTTTTGTTGAGTTCGATCTGCGTTTTGTCGCCATTTACCTGAATGTAGCCGTAACCAGTTTCAGGCCTGTCAGGCTGAATGCCCAGTGTGAGTATGTGATCGTTTTCGCTCACAAAAGCAAGTCCCTTTTTCACAACCTCCAGAAATTCTCCTTCTTTCAGGATCAGATGGTCTGAAGGTGCTACCAGTATCAGGGCCCCGGGATCCCGGAATGCGATTTTCTGATTGGCATAGGCAATACACGGTGCTGTATTGCGCCTCAGAGGTTCAAGAAGCAGCTGCTCCGGTCGGATTGCAGGCAGCTGTGCAATAACCAGGTCTTTGTAGTCCTCGTTGGTGACGATGTAGATGTTTTCAGGCAGAAATACACGGGTCAAACGGTCAAATGTCTGTTGGATCAATGTTCTGCCTGTACCCAGAATGTCAAGAAACTGCTTTGGTTTTTTGGTCTTGCTCAATGGCCAGAAGCGGCTTCCGATACCACCTGCCATGATCACGCAGTAATGATGTCTGTTCATCAGATGTCAATATTGGTTTTTTGAATAACTTTCAGCGAATTTAATAAAATCGTTTTCATGAATCAATTAAATTTGATGCAGTGACCTAATGAGCAGCTGAACTGGACATTTAAATTGACTATTGTATTTAAAGTATTTGCGGATGAAAACCATATCAGCTTTCGGTAAATACATCATCTTTGTCACACGGGTATTTTCCCGGCCGGAGAAGACAAAAATTTACCTTCAACAGACCATCAGGGAAATTGACAGCCTGGGGATCAATTCAATCGGCATTGTGATTGTCATTTCCATATTCATTGGTGCGGTCATCACGTTGCAAACCCGTTATAATCTTGAGAGCTCCTGGATACCCCTGTATTTGATTGGTCTTACCGCCAGGGACACGATCCTGCTTGAGTTTTCGTCAACCATGGTGGGACTGATTCTGGCAGGCAAGGTGGGATCAAATATAGCTTCTGAAATCGGTCATATGCGCATCACCGAGCAAATTGATGCACTGGAAATGATGGGGATCAATTCAGCAAGCTATCTCATACTGCCGAAAATCCTTGCCACCATGGTATTCAATCCCGTACTTACAATCATCAGCATGGTTGTGGGAATCTTCGGGGGATGGATGGCGTGTATCGTGACCGGTGCACTTTCTTCCTCCGATTACATATATGGCATTCAATACTGGTTCATTCCTTTTTACATCACTTATGCACTGGTAAAAACAGTGGTTTATGCCTTTATTATCACATCGGTAACCGCTTTTCACGGTTACTATGTTCAGGGAGGCGCACTGGAAGTGGGCCGTTGCAGTACCCGGGGAGTGGTATACAGCAGTATTCTGATATTGCTGGCAGATGTGATCCTTACCCAATTAATGCTCGCCTGATGATTGAAGTGGAACATCTTTACAAATCCTTTGCAGGTGTGCCTGTGCTTGAGGATATATCTGTAACCTTCGAAAGGGGCAAGACGAACCTGATCATCGGCAGAAGCGGATCGGGAAAGACGGTCCTGATGAAATGCATCGTGGGATTGCATGAAGCAGACCAGGGTGCGGTAATTTTTGACAACCGCAATTTTGTGGGGATGAACTTCACCGGCAGAAAAGAATTGCGGAAGGAAATAGGCATGATGTTTCAGGGAGGGGCACTGTTTGATTCGCTTACTGTTGAGGAAAACGTTATATTCCCGCTCAGTATGTTCACGCAAATGCCATGGGATGAGAAGAGGGAGAGGGCCAATGTATGTCTGAAAAGGGTGAATCTGGACAATGTCAATAAATTATTCCCCGGTGAACTGAGCGGGGGCATGAAAAAGAGGGTGGCCATAGCCAGGGCTATTGTACAGAATCCGAGATACCTGTTCTGTGATGAGCCGAATTCCGGTCTGGATCCGAAAACGGCACTTGTTATTGATGACCTGATCAGCGAGATTACACACGATTACAGCATAACAACAGTCGTGAACACACATGATATGAACTCAGTAATGGAAATCGGACAGAAGGTAATTTTTATTCATCAGGGCTTCAAATGCTGGGAGGGCACGAGGGAAGAGATCCTGGACAGCGATAATGAGCACCTGAATGATTTCGTTTTTGCCTCCAATTTTGCCAAGAAGATCAAGTCGCTCACCTCAAAAGATTCCTGATTATTCTTTCACTTCTTCGTAGTCAACGTATTCTCCTTCTCCCTGTTTTTCCCCGGAATGTTTCTCCGGGATGTAGTCGATGGTAATTTCGCCTTCACGCTTTGCTGCCTTTTTTTGCTGTTTTTTCTGGTTTTTGGAGAATTCATTCACCTTATCTTCCATATGGTTGTAAAACAGAGCAGGGAATATATAACGTGTAAAAATCTGAACGACATAGTAGATTATAATCAGTATTAATATGGTTCTGAGTAAAGCCATCTTCCTTTTTTTGCAAAGTTAGAATATTTATTTACACTTGAACCATCCTGGAAGTTATGAATAAAAGACATTCAGTTCAGCTGATAATTGTAAAGAAAATGATTCCTGCTGCCGACTAGTAAATTGAACGATGTTCCTGCATTGTCAAGATAGCCGATACTGAACAGGGTATTGCCCTGAAGCGGAAAATTGCGGTGAATGCTGCCGTTGTTGCTGATCAGATAAATGAGGTTGTCATTGCGCGCGACAATCCCGATTTTCCGGTCTGTTGAAGAGAATTCGTAGCAAACAGGCCTGTCGTTGATCGCTTCCCTGAATTCAATTTCAAACATTTTGCTCCTGTCATTTCGGTAAACGGTCAGGATGTTGTTTTCCAGAAATATATATTCTCTGGTGCCGTCTCCGTTCAGATCATGACATTCAAAATAATGACCGTTCGAGCATGTTGCCAGCTCAAGCGTATTCACTCTTCCGTCAAGATAAATGAAATATACCATACCTGCCGTATCGGTCGTGATCAGACGTGCATCAGCGGTCCGTCCGGGCACATCAAGAAAATACCTGTTACCGGTTGACTTCTGAAAATAGGTCGTTACATTGGTCCTGATGTTTCCCCTGCGGTCGAGGATATAAGTTCTGAACCTGTCTCCGAAGACGATGTAATCTTTATCCAGCACCTTAAAATGCTGCACGGGCTGTGTTACAATGTTTTCGGTCGTGCCGAACTCCCAGCCGCTTAACAGACTGCCTTCTTTGTCATACACATAGACCTGCCTGTCCTCGCACGGAATGAAAATGCGATAATTCCCGTTGTTGTCATAATCAATAAGCGACATACCGCAGGTGGCAGGAGAACGGAGTTCAACAGGATATTTTTCAACATAATTCCCGTTGCGATCCAGAAGATAAAGATGATTTGCCGTGCTGAACAATAGTTGGAGCTTACCGTTGCTGTAAAAATCGATCTGGTATACCTCACTGTTGATTTTTTCATTAAGGGGGACTTTCCAGAGTATTCTGCCCACCTGATTGATCAGGTAAATATTATTGCTGATATCCTGGACAAATATTTCCTTCTGATGGGTATTGTGGTTGAGTACAAATGTCGGTTTGAAATCGGTTACCGTATCCAGTTTGCTTTCCCACAGGGTGGGTGAGGCTGTGCCCGATGATGCCAGGTGTTTGACCAGCAGATTGTTGTACAACATGCCGTTGTGGGAATAGAGCTGAAAGCCCAGAACCTGCACTTTATCAAATACCTGTTTATGAGCCTCCCATTTTTTTACAAGTTCGGGATTCAGGTATCTTGCAAAAGTGCGGTATCCCTCATTTAGTTTGCAATAGAAACAGATATTGGAACGGGAAGAAATGCTGTTCTTAAAATCCTTGTATGAGGGTACAGATACAAGTGTCCTGTTCAGAATGTAACTTGTTATCAGATCTTCCAGCGCCTCTCTTGAGGATGCAAATATCAGATAGTTGTCCAGAAACACATAGAAATGCTCATCCAGTCCGGCAAACAAACTCCCAAAAAGCTTACCTGAAAGCTTCTTTATCGGCAGGTGATGAATGGCAAACGACAGTTCACTGTCAAATCTGTACCGGTGTGTATATGAGTCCGGTGTTTTCGATTCCGAAGATGCGATGCTGTTAAGGATTCCGTTCATTTTTTCTTCAGCCAGAGCCCGGCTTTTCACACGCATCAGGAAGAGTGTCCCGATGGCATCATTTTCTGCATTTCCTGCATCAAAGGCCAATGTAACTTCCTGGTCCAGGATCTCTTTGAACGCACCAAGAAAATCCAGGTCATAGGTGTTGTCCAGGGAACGGAGTGTATTGCAGTAATTGGTATACCTGCCGAGTTCACGCAGGTATTCATGATAATCTTCAAAATAGCGGTTGACATCGGAAAATGACAACGTCAGAAATACAGAAACGGTTGCAGGAAGAACTTCATCGGAAGTAATTCGCTGTGGATTCTGATTCACAAATAAGGATGCTGCTGAGACAACAGAATCGGAATTGTGCACGAAACCATTCAACAGCAATGCATCAGGCATGGTGTTCACATCAAGCTCACCCCAGTCGGAAAATGTGTCGAATGAACGAACCTCAGCTTTGAATTCGGGTTTGACCAGAGTGGAAATGCTGCGGGGCAGTTCACGAAAGTTCATAAAAATGTTGGCATCCACGCTGGCATTTTTAAGCGCGGCGGTGAACATCTCCTGAAAACCTTCCTGTCTGATTACGGATCCATCTGAAACCAATTGTCTTATAGCATCTTCAAGAACAATTGAAGAAAAACTCAGCAGAAAATTACCGTTTGTGACGGCATAGGAGAAATTACCGATGTACTCCTGGCTGAGCAGGTTCACTTCGTAAATATTGACACCCTCATATTTTCTGCTGTTGACGGTCCCTTGATCAATGATCAATCCGTGTATCAGATCATTGATTCTCTTTTCATTAAGCTTTCCGGGCAGCTTGAAAACGTGCATAAAGCTGATGCGGTCTTTACCGGTGAAGTGGGCTGAAATATAGGATGGTTTTGCCTGCAGCAGATCTCTGGCTTCGGGCATGTTCCTGTACAGTGAATCGAGGAACTGAATTTGTCTGTTCAGCCTGTCAAATTCAGGTATGGCTTTCAATTCTTCCCATGTGCTGCTTCTGACCAGGGATTCCTGAACAAAATTCTGAAAGTCATTTACTTTAATAATTACAGAAGCGTCGACCGGTATAGCTTTCAGGGGCTCACTTGTTGCTCCCGGCTTAACGGTCAGGATCAAAGCGACAATGATGGCGATCAGTCCCGCGATCAGGATAAATGGCAGCACATTCCATTTACTCATAGGCCGTTCCGGTATTCATTTGTTAGATTCTCAAAATTAGGAAATATATCAAAGGCCTGATAATGGATTTACCAACAATCAGAATTTGATTTTATTTTTTACATTTGGCCATGAAAATTTGGTATGGCACGGATTGATCCTCAGATCGAACATACCTGGAAGAGCATCCTGAATGAAGAATTTAATGCACAATATTTTCAGGAATTAAAAGAGTTTCTTGTTGCTGAAAAACTCAGGCACACGGTTTATCCTCCCGGATCGCTCATTTTCAATGCATTTCAGCTGACTCCTTTTGATCAGGTAAGGGTGGTAATTCTGGGACAGGATCCTTATCACGGAAAGGGACAGGCACACGGATTGTGTTTCTCGGTGCCCGGAAAGGTTGTTCCTCCGCCTTCCCTGGTAAACATCTTCAGGGAAATTCACTCGGATCTCGGAAACCCTTTACCCAAACACGGAAATCTGGAAAAATGGGCAAGACAGGGCGTGTTGCTTTTGAATGCGACACTTACGGTAAGGGCCAATCAGGCCGGATCACACCAGAAAAAAGGGTGGGAGCTCTTTACAGATTCGGTGATCCGCAAATTGTCAGATAAAAGGGTCGGTCTGGTTTTCCTGCTTTGGGGCAAATATGCGCAGGACAAAGAACAATTGATCGACACCAAAAAACACTATGTCCTGAAAGCAGCGCATCCTTCCCCGTTTTCGGCATATAACGGATTTTTCGGGTGCCGGCATTTCTCAAAGACAAATGAAATTCTTCGCAGGCACGGACTGAATGAAATAGACTGGAGTCTTTAGGTCAACCGGGAATGAGGAACCGGGAATGAGGAACCAGGAATGAGGAACCGGAAATGAGGGATTTCTATTCTTCATCTTCGGTAACATCATCGGCAATGTCAAGGCTCTCAAAATTGTCAAATTCATTGTACTGTGAAGATTCAACGTCTTCTTCCTCTTCAGCAGCACTTGTACGCGGAAGTTTAACCAGGTAATATACTTCTTCGGTATCAAAGGGAATTGCCACCTCGATTTCACCCTTTGAATTTGTAAAAGTGATTATATGATCGTCAAATCCATCAGGATACCGTTCTTTCAGCTTTACAACGAGATGCTCCGGAAGTTGCTCATATGCTTTTAAAATCCTTTGTTTACCCACGATTTTGCGATAGTTTTATATGCTTTTACGATTGCGGTAAATTTATATATTTTTTATTCTTATTTACAAAAGCATTTCATTAATTTTTTTTGAATCCAAGCATAAAAAGTGCATCTGAAACTATGTCATACACGGTTCACGTTTACTTGGTTTTCAATCCGCCTCAATTCGATTTTTCATGATTTTATCATACGGGAATGAAATTCATCACAAGTTTGTGTATTTTTAATCCTGAAATTTTATATCTATTCAAATGAAACACATACCCATCGTCATTATTATGTTGCTGTTAGGCGGGAAAATGCTGGCGCAGCCTGCATCCGGAAAACTTTTCCTGGGAGGAAATATCTCTGTTTACTCCATGAAGGATAAAAGCAGGATTGACGCAACAACACAGGATAATGAAATCACCACGATGATCAGCATCCTGCCGGGCGCCGGATATTTTCCGGGCGACAGACTGGCTGTCGGTGCATATCTGGGGGTGAATGCCGAGATCACAAAATATCCGGAACCAATGGTTGGTGATCCTGAAAAATATACAGGATTGCTTTATATTGTGAATCCCTTCCTTCGGTATTATTTGATTTCAGGTCAGGGAGGAATATTTGCCGAAGCTTCGTTTAAGAGCTCTTTTGGCAATGCAAAAATTCATTTCACCGGAGGTTCTTTCGAATACACAGTAACACAGTTCTCCGCCGGCATTATCCCGGGAGTTTATTATTACCTGACAGAACGTCTGGCGCTTGAGGCAAAAATTGGCTGGATGGGTTTTGAAATTGAAACCCTGACCGACGAGGATGATAACAAAAACATTATAAGCAGTTTTGGATTTGATATCTATCCGTCCAACATTTCGCTGGGAGTTACAATCACCTTGTAATACTCAGATTAAGCGGCGGATCAATACAACAGAGTCCCGCGCTATTTCACCATGATTTTTTCAGTGTGTATCACCTTATGGTTAAAGCTGACCCTGACTAGATACAATCCTTTTTCTGCCTGATTTAATTCCACAACGACCGAGTAGGTCCCGGGTTGATATTCCCTGTTGAACACCATTTCGCCGGTAATATTGAGAACCTGAACGTTCAGAATCTGATCATTGGCTTCAATGGTAAGTCTCCCCTCAGACAGGGGATTTGGATATATTTCAACCTTCGGTCCGGGGTTTTCCTGAAAAAACAAAAAGCTGACATCTGAGTTGAATGTATTCATGTTTCCTGCAGCATCCGCAGCATCATGAACACAAAGCAACAAAAGGACAGCTGATAGGAGTAGAAGTTTTTTCATAGGCAATTTCTCGGAACAAATTTATGAACAAAAACTATTCCATCCGTTCTGTTTACGTTAAAAAAATGATAAAGTTAATAACAGTTTGAAATTTGTCATTGGATTGTTCGGAAGTAAATGATTGTGAATATGATGGATCTGACAGAGAGGAACAGATAAAGTGCAGAGGCAATGTTCAGAGCATCCCGAGATCAAATTTGGCTTCATCCGACATCATGGACTGGTTCCAGGGGGGATCAAAAACCAGATCGACCTGAGCGGAAGACACTTCAGGAAGCCTTTCTATTTTTTCCTTGATTTCGTTTGGCAGAAGGTCAGCAACCGGACAATTGGGCGCGGTTAAAGTCATGGTGATCCGGACTTTATTCCGGTCTTCGATGTTGATATCATAGATCAGGCCAAGGTCATAAATGTTCACGGGAATCTCGGGATCATAAATATCTCTGAGAATGTTTACGATTTCAGTCTCCAGTGACAACATATGCTTCTTTTCTTTGGTATTTATTTACAAAGCTTTCTTTTGGGATTTCATACCTGTGGTTCGGGATTCCGGTTTATGAGCCTTTTGCTTTTGCATGGTATGCCAATGCATACAGTTTCATCTGCCTGATCATGGAAAGCAGTCCGTTTGACCGCGTGGGTGAAAGATTTTGCCTCAGACCGATACGGTCGATAAAGAAGAGATCAGTGTTCAGGATCTCTTCCGGTTTCCGTCCGGAAAGAACGCGCACCAGCAAAGCAATGATCCCTTTTGTAATGATGGAATCGCTGTCGGCCGTGAAGTGAATCAGACCCTCCTCATATTCTGCGTGCAGCCAGACCCTCGACTGGCAACCATTGATCAGGTTTTCTTTCACTTTGTGTTTCGTGTCAATAACGGCAAGATCTTTACCAAGTTCAATTAAATAATTGTATTTATCCATCCAGTCGTCGTACATTTCAAATTCTCCTGATATTTCCTGCTGGATTTCAATGATGCTTTTCACTTTTTAAATATAACAAATTAGAAATTAATATGTTCGATTT
Source organism: Bacteroidales bacterium (assembly GCA_016926205.1). Classification (GTDB taxonomy): domain Bacteria; phylum Bacteroidota; class Bacteroidia; order Bacteroidales; family UBA10428; genus UBA5072. The sequence goes on along the minus strand of JAFGPB010000087.1, from coordinate 29,395 downwards.
CAATATCAGACAAACATATCACGGACCTTTTTAATGGCACCGACCAGATTGTCAATTTCTTCCTTTGTATTGTACATTCCGAGAGATGCCCTAATGGTCCCACTGATACCATAATGCTGCATTACGGGTTGCGCACAGTGGGTCCCTGTACGCACGGCAATGCCCATTTTATCAATGATCATACCGGCATCATAGTAATGAATGTCCCTGAGATTGAAGGACAAGATTGAACTCTTATCGGACGCCTGACCATAGAGTTTTACAAAATCCAGTTGGGACAGTTGCTGGAACCCGTAATCCAGCAGTGCGTTTTCATGCTGAAGAATCCCGGACAATCCGGTTGATGTAACGTATTTCAACGCTTCTGCCAGTCCGATCGCACCAATATAGTTGGGAGTGCCCGCCTCAAATTTCACAGGGGGTTCGGTGTAGGTGGTCTTCTGAAAAGTGACCACGTCAACCATTTCGCCACCTCCCTGGAATGGGGGCAGCTCATGAAGCCATTTTTCCTTGGCATAAAGAACTCCGATACCGGTGGGCCCATATATTTTATGGCCCGAAAAAACGAGAAAGTCACAATCCAGTTGCTGCACATCAATTGCAATGTGCTGAACCGACTGTGCAGCGTCGATCAGCACCGGAATATCATTTTCATGAGCTTTCTCAATGATGGTGCGTATCGGATTTATGGTACCCAGGGTGTTGGAAATATGCATGACAGAGATGAGGCGGGTCCTGTTGTTAATCAGGGCATCAAGCCTGTCAATTTCAAGTATGCCGTCGTCGTTGAAAGGAAGGACCTTCAGGACGGATCCTTTCCTTTCACATAGCATTTGCCAGGGTACAATATTGGAGTGATGTTCCATTTCGGAGATGATGATTTCATCTCCAGGGCGGATGAACCGTTCACCGAAAGACCAGGCCAGGCCGTTCACCGAGCTGGTAGTTCCGCTTGTAAAAATAATCTCACTGGACTTTTCAGCATGAATAAACTGTTGCACGGTCTTGCGGGCATTTTCAAATTCCTCGGTCGCCCGCTCACTGTAAAAATGGATGCCTCTGTGGATGCTGCTGTTTTTGAAGGAATGAAAATTACGGATGCATTCTATGACTGGAAGCGGCTTCTGGGTGGTGGCCCCGTTATCGAGATAAACCAACGGTCTGCCGTAGACTTCCTGTTTGAGCATCGGAAAATCTTTCCGGATCGAATCAACATTATACTCCATAAATATTCTGATTAGGAGGTGCAGTGAATGTCACAATTGTTGCATCTTGACAATTCACCCCTGAGTCTTTTGTCAATCATCTCAATGATGCGTTCCCTGAGAATATCAACTGAGATCTCTGAAACGATTTCATTTGCAAAAGCATACATCAGCAAATGCCTGGCTTCTTTCTCACTGATACCTCGTGTACGGGCGTAAAACAGGGCTTCATTGTCGAGTTGGCCTGTTGTGGCACCGTGACTGCATTTTACATCGTCCGCATATATTTCAAGATGAGGCTTTGAGTTCATTTTTGAGGCTGATGAAAGCAAAATGTTATTGTTTCTCTGATATGCCCGTGTTTTTTGGGCATCCTTACGGACATGGATCTTGCCGTTGAAGGTTCCTGTCGCTTCATCGTCGAGTATACCCTTAAACAATTGATTGCTAAGACAATCCGGACTGTCATGATTCATCAGGGTGTAATTTGCCACATGCTGTTTCCTGTCACAAAGAAACAATCCGTAAAGATTGCTTTCACAAAAAGGTGCCATGAGATTTACATAAAAATTGTTTCTGCTCAGACCGGCGTGCAATGTAATGATATGGCTGTTAAAAAGGCTGCCTGACTGCTGGTTGACAAATACATTGTTAATCTGTGCCGAAAGGTTGTTTTCATTCTGAATCCTGGTGTAGTCAATGTGGGAATGGTCGTCCAGGACTATTTCGGTAAGTGAATTGATGTGATAGCTCTGTTCACATAGTGTATGGTCGCAGATCACAAGACTGGCTGCCGTGTTTTTGCCGGCAACAACAAGGTTTCGCCGGGTGATCCGGAGGTTGTTGAATGAATGGCTGAGATTGATAATTTGCAGAGGACGTCTGAGTACTGCGTCATCAGGAAGATATATAAAGATCCCGTCGCGGGCGAAAAGAGTGTTCATGGCTACAAGACCGTCCTCTGAGGTGCTGGCATACTTCGAATAATGGGCCTGAAAAATATCAGGATGCCTTTCCGATGCTTCATTCAGGCTGCAGATGACGACTCCGTCAGGTACATTCAGGGGTCTTCCTGAACCATAATAGAATCCGTTCAAAAAAAGCAGCACATCAGTATCCAGTTCCGGAATGTTGCATTTAAAAACATCTTCCGGTTCGATCCTGAAAGGATTGGCCTTAAGATCCAGGTCATAACTGCCCTGCAGGAACCTGTCAACGGGTGTGTAACGGTAGTTTTCGTTTTTGGCTGTCGGGATTCCGAGGCGGTTGAAATCATCCAGTGCCTGTTTGCGAAACCGGTTTATCCGGTTGCCTGTGCCGTTATATAATTCATCTGCGTGTTTTTCAAACTGTTCGATGATTTGCTGTTTGATTTCGGTAACGGATGTCAACAGATTCATTTTATCACAACCAATTGTTTAAAATATTATTATACTTCTTCCTCAATCCACTCATAACCTTTCTCTTCAAGCTCCTGGGCAAGTTCTTTTTCGCCTGACCTGACAATTCTGCCTTTGTACAGAACATGCACAAAATCGGGGATGACATAATCCAGCAGACGCTGGTAATGCGTAATGAGTATCGTCGCATTGTAACTTCGCTTCAGTTTGTTTACACCATTGGCGACGATTTTCATTGCATCGATATCAAGTCCCGAATCCGTCTCGTCAAGAATGGCAAGCAAGGGTTCAAGCATCGCCATCTGGAAGATTTCGTTGCGTTTTTTCTCACCGCCGGAAAAGCCTTCGTTGACAGACCGGCTTGTGAGCTTTGCATGCAAACCCACCAGCTCCTGTTTTTCGTTCATCATTTTCAGGAATTCCGAGGCAGAAATGGGTTCCAGTCCCTTAAATTTACGGTTTTCGTTGATTGCCGTCTTCATGAAGTTTACCAGTGAAACTCCGGGGATCTCGACCGGGTATTGAAATCCGAGAAACAAACCCTTTCGGGCCCTGTCTTCCGGATTCATATCCTTCAGATTTTCTCCCATATAGTTGATCTCTCCTTCTGTGATCTCGACAATATCCTTTCCCGCAATGGCGGAGGCGAGCGTACTTTTACCCGAACCGTTGGGGCCCATAATGGCATGTATCTCGCCTGCCCTGACATGCAGATCGATACCTTTCAATATTTCTTTTCCTTCAATGTTTACATGCAAATTTTTAATTTCAAGCATATACACTTTTTTGGTTTCAAGAATCTGTTCTTTTGAGTCACCCTATCCGACTTGTTGCGAACAGATGACCGTTCCATTTGTTGTTTACCCTACGCTGCCTTCCAGACTGATCTGAAGGAGCTTTTGTGCTTCGACGGCAAATTCCATGGGCAATTTGTTCAGCACTTCCCGTGCATATCCGTTTATGATCAGTCCGATGGCATTTTCCGTATCAATACCACGCTGGTTACAGTAGAAAATCTGGTCTTCCCCGATCCTGGAGGTTGTGGCTTCATGCTCGAGGACTGCGGAATCATTTTCCACTTCAATATAGGGGAATGTGTGCGCGCCGCACTGATCTCCCATCAGAAGGGAATCACATTGCGTGAAATTGCGGACGTTATCTGCTGTTTTCAGTACCTTGACCAGGCTCCGGAAACTGTTTTGTCCGTGACCTGCAGAAATACCCTTTGAAATGATCGTACTGCGGCTGTTTTTCCCGATGTGTATCATTTTGGTACCTGTATCTGCCTGCTGGTAGTTGTTGGTAATGGCAACCGAATAAAATTCACCCGTGGTATGGTTTCCTTTAAGAATACAGCTGGGATATTTCCATGTAATTGCTGAGCCGGTTTCTACCTGGTTCCAGGAGATCTTTGAATGATCACCTTTACAAAGCCCCCTTTTTGTAACGAAATTGTATATGCCGCCTTTCCCGTTTTTATCGCCAGGATACCAGTTCTGAACGGTAGAATACTTCACTTCCGCATTATCCAGAACAACGATCTCAACAACAGCGGCATGCAGTTGATTGTTATCACGCACGGGTGCGGTGCATCCTTCAAGATAACTGACATAACTGTCATCTTCGGCTATGATCAGGGTTCTCTCAAACTGTCCGGTATTGGCCATATTGATCCTGAAGTAGGTCGACAATTCCATGGGACACCTTACCCCTTTGGGTATATAGCAGAATGATCCGTCACTGAAAACAGCCGAATTGAGTGCTGCGAAAAAATTGTCGGTATAGGGAACAACACTTCCGATGTATTTTTTTGCGAGATCGGGATACTCCCGGATGGCTTCACTCATTGGACAAAAGATGACACCCAGCTCTGCCAGGGTTTCTTTAAAAGTGGTCTTGACAGAGATGCTGTCCATTACCGCATCCACTGCAACACCTGAAAGCAGTTTCTGTTCCTCGAGGGGAATGCCCAGTTTTTCGAATGTTCTGAGCAACTCGGGATCTACTTCATCGAGGCTGCCGAGTGTGGGTTTTTGCAGGGGTGCAGCATAATATATGATGTCCTGGTAATCAATTTCAGGGATTGTAAGATGCGCCCATTCAGGCATTTTCATAGTTTTCCAGTGGCTGTATGCTTTGAGACGGAAATCGAGCATGAACCCGGGCTCATTCTTCTTTCCGGAGATCTGCCGTACAACATCCTCATTCAGTCCTTTTGCAAAGGCATCCGTTTCTATGTCTGTATAAAAACCATATTTATAATCAGCCTGTGTAACCTTAGCCAGTAATTTATCCTGTGATGCATTCATTCTCAATATCCTGTTTTTACCTGTGAAGGTCGGCGCATCCTGAACCATCAGCAAATCCGGATTGATGTCCTGATCGCCTTGAAGCACGATTGATATCCGGCAGGAGAGCAAGGATGCTACAGCCGAAGCCGGTACAATCGTATTTAGAATTATTCTAAATAATCGCAAATATAATAAATCTAGTTCAATTTATACTGATAATTGTTTCGGTTGCGCTCTATGCTGAGTTTACCGTTGAAATGACTGAGGAGATGAATTCCTGCATTAAGCGGGTATGTGATTATTACGGAGCTGACCTTGCGGGAAGTGGTACGGCTTCATCGCCTGCCGGAAGGATCGTTTCATATACGGTTATCGGGGTATGGGCTTATTGATGCGATTGTTTACCCCAATGTGCGCATGAACATGACCTGATCTGCGTCTTGAATGATTACAGAATCCCGGACAGCGTTTGAATGAAATGCTCAGGGAGGGTACGGACCGGACTGGTCTTTCAGTCTTCCTCAAGCAGTCCTTTAATAATCCCCCTTTCCGATTCCCTGACGAATTGAATAATATATTCACGTTCAAAGGAAGGGGGAAAACTCGCTTCAATATTTCGCAAGGCGTCAGAGGTATTCAGGCCTTTCTGATATATGGTACGGTATATTTCCTGTATCTCCTGGATCTTCTCCTGAGAATAATTGCGCCTGCGGAGCCCGACAAGATTCAGCCCTGCGTAAACCAGAGGATCACGTCCTGCCATTATGTATGGGGGAACATCCTTTTGTACCTTGCTGCCTCCCTGTATCATCACATGCTGACCGATCTTGACAAACTGATGAATGAGGCTGCCTCCGCCCAGAATTGCCCAGTCCTGAATGATCACTTCTCCCCCGAGTCCGGTGTATCCCGATAAGATACAGTGATTGCCAATAAAGCAATCATGTGCAATGTGCACATAGGACTGAAGCAGACAGTCACTTCCGACAAGGGTCTTTCCCTTGGATTTCGTTCCCCGGTTAACGGTAACATATTCACGTATGGTTGTACCATCCCCGATTTCAGCGGTAGTTATTTCTCCTGCAAATTTCAGGTCCTGCGGAATTCCGGCGATTACGGCACCCGGAAAGATTCTGCAGTTCATACCGATGCGTGCACCATCCATGATGGTCACGTTGGGACCAATCCAGGTATTGTCACCAATCCGGGTATCTCCGTAAATGGTAGTAAATGGTCCGATTTCTACATTTTTACCGATCCTGGCTTCGGGATGGATTACATTAAGCGTTTCTTTGCTCATTGAAAAAACAATTATACTTTTTTTTGTGAAAACTTTATAAATCTGGCTTTTTTGCCAGTTGAGCCATAAATTCTGCTTCGATGACAAGATTATTGCCCACAAATCCTTCGCCTTTGCAAAGAGCAATTCCCCGCTTGATCGGCTCCTTGAGTTCCATTTTGATGTTCAGTGTGTCTCCGGGCACAACTTTACGTTTAAATTTAACGGAATCAATACGGAGGAAATACAACAAATGGTTTTCAGGATCGGGTACACTGCTTAAAAGCAGAATGCCACCAACCTGGGCAAGGGCTTCGATTTGCAATACGCCGGGCATAATGGGCTCATCAGGGAAATGTCCTTCGAAAAAGGACTCGTTCATGGTGACATTTTTAATACCGCACACGACCCAGGCGTCCATATACGTGATTTTGTCAACCAGCAGGAACGGGTACCGGTGCGGCAACATTTTCTGGATCTGGTTAATGTTGAAATGGGGTTCCTTTTCCGGATCATATTCAGGAGGCACATGTTTGTGCAAAGCTTGTTTGATGTGTTTCCTGAGGATTTTGGCAAATTCCACGTTGGCGTGATGACCGGGACGAGTCGCAATGATTTTTCCTTTAAGCCGCACACCGCACAGGGCCAGGTCCCCGATTACATCAAGAAGCTTATGGCGGGCAGGTTCGTTTGGAAATACAAGATCCTTATCATTCAGGATCCCGTCAGTTTTTGCTTTGACGGAAGGTTTACCCAGCAGGTTGGCAAGCCTGTCAAATTCCTGCTGGCTGACAGGACGGTCAGATATGACAATGGCGTTTTCAAGATCACCACCTTTGATTAGGTTGTTCTTTAGGAGATATTCAAGCTCATAAAGGAACACAAAAGTTCTGCATGCAGAGAAGTCCTTCTCGAACTGATCCAGATTCCTTAAAGTGGCATATTGGTGGCCAATCACATTGGAATCGTACTGGATGTGGACATCAACACTGAAATGATCATCGGGATAGGCTACAATCTCTATCTGCTGTTTGTCATCCCTGAAGGTGATTTTTTCCTTAATAGGGTAATAATGCCGGTCTGCTTCCTGTTCTTTGATCCCTGCATTGAGTATGGCTTCCACAAAAGGCCTGGAGCTCCCGTCGATGATGGGTATTTCCGGTCCGTTAACCTCGATTGATGCATTGTCAATACCAAGGCCATATAATGCTGCCAACAAATGTTCCACCGTGGACATGGAGGCGTTGTTCTCAAAAAGTGTTGTGCTCCGGTCCGTTACTTTTACATTTTCTGCCAGTGCGCGGATTGAAGGTGAGCCTTCAAGATCTTTTCTTATAAACTGATAGCCTTGATTTTCGGGAGCCGGGCAGATGATCACTTCCACTTCAGCTCCGGTATGCAGTCCCCTTCCGCTTAACCTTGCCTTACCGGCTATGGTTCTCTGCTTTTCAGACATAAAGAATTAAAAAATAATGACGAAATTATAAAAAAATATGAAAACGCAAGTTCTCCTTCAGATATATTGACTGACACGGATTTGTTAAAAGACTGCCGGGATGGAGTTTTGCACGGCAGGATCGTTTATTTCCGGTTCATTTACGGAGGAACTGTGAACAATTCCATAGTGGATTTATGGGATTGTCGGTATTTTATGATTCATTTAAAAGTCTTTACAGGTCCGGTTATTCCTTTTCCTTGCGCAACAACGCAATTTCTTTTTCAAGATCTGTGATTCTTTGATACATTTCAGGCAGACTTTTGTAAATCACCATTGCCTTCACCTGTTTCGAAGCATTCATGGCCGGCGAACCTAGAACCGTCTCGTTAGCTTTTATACTGTTGGTTACACCTGATTGTGCTCCGATTTTGACACTATCTCCTATTTTTAAATGTCCGGCGAGACCCGCTTGTCCTCCAATCATACAGTTTTCCCCGACTTTAGTGGAACCGGCAATTCCCGCCTGGGCGACAATCACGGTATTTTCACCTACCTCAACATTATGGCCGATCTGGATCAGATTATCCAGCTTGACGCCTTTCCGTATGATGGTCGATCCGATTGTTGCCCTGTCGATGGTTACATTTGAACCTGCTTCAACATGATCCTCAATGATAACATTACCAAGCTGTGGAATTTTTCTTTGTTGCATATCGTCCTGCTGAACAAACCCAAAGCCGTCACCACCGATTACAGAACCGGAATGAAAGATACAATGGGAACCGATAATGCAGTCGTGATAGATCTTGACACCCGAGTAAAGGATTGTATGGTCTCTTATTTCAGTGCCTTCACCAACATAGGATTGAGGATAGATTTTAACATTATTGCCAATTACAGCTTTGGGCCCAATATATGCGAAAGCCCCGATATAAACGTTATTTCCGATTTTTGCAGTGGGGTCGATGAAAGAAGGCTGCTCGATCCCGGTTTTTTCATGCAGGGAGCCCGCATACAATTCGAGAAGGGAGGTAAATGCGTTGTACGCGTTTTCAACCCGGATCAGGGTGGATTTAATGCTGCCGTTGATTACAAGTTCCCGGTTGACGAGTATTATTGATGCCTTGGTGTCGTAAAGGTATTTTTCGTATTTGGGATTGGCAAGAAAGGCAAGAGTCCCTTTTTTCCCTTCTTCGATCCTGGAAATGTCATGTACGATTTCATCAGGATTCCCTACTATTTCACCATTTGTAAACTCGGCAATTCTTTTTGCTGTAAAATTCATGGATGAGATATTTTCTGTTTTTTCGCAATACAATACAAATTATTCCCTCAAATGTCCTTCCGTAAGCGAACCGGAATATCTGACATATCTTGTGTTCACAACAAAATTAATAATTTAAGGCATATTCTTTCGGATGGCATAAAAAATATTTGTTGATGTTCTCTGTGAGGTTTGAGGTTCCGAACAAATCGGAAGCATCAGACAGGTCTTTTATTTCGCCTGTGTTGTAAAGGATCTTTATGGTTTCGGTCTGACCACTGTATGCCTTATTGGAGATAACACCCGCAAAAACCAGATACCCTGCCTCAACATCGTCCAGTCCGTAATGCTCACGGACCTGCTGAATGTGTTGACTGACCGCTTCATCCTGGAACGGGGAATCCTGAATATTGACCCTGGGGAGTACGCGCTGGATCAGGTTGCGGGACATCAGTGACAGCAGTTTATCGGAGTGTTTCTGCCATGCCTTTGCTGAAACCGTGATGTCTTCATCATCAAGACTGGTAAAATGGTCAAGGATCCGGTCTTCGTTTTCATCAATATTTTCTTTACTGATCCTGTTCCTGAGGAAATAATCAAAGGCTTCCGTTGCAAAAAGGCTGTGGTCAGCGGCAGCGATGTATTTGGCACGCTGTAACAATTTTACCAGGAGATTTTCAGCTGCAATGACAGTTTTATGAAAGTAAACCTGCCAATACATGATCCGCCTGGCAATTAAAAACTTTTCGATGGAATAGATGCCCTTTGATTCAACTACAAGCTGATCATCAATTACATTGAGCATTTTAATGATCCGTTCGGTACCAATTATTCCTTCTGCCACTCCTGTATAAAAGCTGTCACGCATCAGGTAATCCATTCTGTCCATATCCAGTTGTCCCGAGATGAGCTGGTGGAGAAATTTTTTCGGGTACTTGTTGTTGAAAATATCCATGGCCATATTAAGCTTGCCTGAAAAATCAACATTGAGTCTTTTGATCAGCATTTTTGAAAGATCGACATGGGTTAGGTGTTGTATGATACTTTCTTCGAGTGCATGAGAGAAAGGGCCATGGCCGATATCGTGCAGCAGTATGGCAGCAAGGGAAGATTCAGCTTCTTCGTCGGTAATTGTGATGTCCTTTTGCCTGAGGATATCAATTGCCATGTCCATAAGGTGTACAGTTCCCAAAGCATGTTGAAAACGGCTGTGGGTTGCGCCCGGATACACAAAACTGGTCAGTCCGAGCTGTTTTATTCTTCTCAGGCGTTGTATATGAGGATGTTCAAGCAGGTCAAAAATAAAATCAGTAGGTATCTTTATAAATCCGTGAACCGGATCATTTACGATTTTTCGTTTATTCACAGGTGCGGACAATTGACATGTTAATCGGGTCTTAAAATAAACAGCAAATTAATGCATTAATTGCACAAAAGCAATTATAATTTATAGCAGGCAACCATGGCATCCATTTATACATGATCCTTAATTATCTGTAATTAAAGTATTTGACGAAAATTTTGCAGTTTGTTATATTATTTTTATCTTTGCATTTGCTTTTGGTTATAGGGGACAGATTATGTCCCCTATTTTGTTCACGAATCATTGCTTATGATAAAACCGGAAAACATAAAGTCAATCATAAATGAGGCACTGCGGGACAGCAACTTCTTCCCGGTTGAGACGGTTGTTACACCCGCCGGTAAAATTACGGTTTATATTGACAGTATGAAAGGGGTTACGATTGATGATTGTGCGGAAGTAAGCAGGTTCATTGAATCACGATTGGACCGGAGCAATCAGGATTATGAGCTTGAAGTCTCGTCACCCGGGCCCGAAAGATCTTTGCTGTTGCCCATCCAGTATCATATAAACAAGGGCAGAAAACTGGATATACTGGGGAAGGATGGGATCAGACACCGGGGGAAGCTCATAGACTTAAACGGAAACAGGATCATACTGGAAACGGAGCAACAGGTTAAGGATGAAGAATCGGGAAAGAAAATAAAGAGGGTCAGAAATATTGAGATCGCAATGGATCAAGTGAAAAAGGCTAAAATTATCATCAGCAAATAAAAGAAATCGGAAATGGAAAACCTTAATTTAATTGAGACTTTTTCAGAATTTAAAGAGCTGAAAAACATTGACCGGGCAACCATGATGAGCGTTCTTGAAGATGTTTTTCGCGGGATGCTGGTCAAAATGTTCGGAACAGATGAAAATTTCGATGTAATCATCAATATTGACAAGGGGGACTTTGAAATATGGCGAAACCGGGAAGTGGTTGAGGACGGAACAGTTGAAGATCCATACAGGCAGATCTCGCTGTCAGAAGCCAAAATCATTGATGCCGACTATGAGGTGGGTGAGGAGGTTACGGATGAAGTCAAGTTACTGGACTTTGGCAGGCGTGCCATCCTGACGCTCAGGCAAAATCTTACAGCCCGGATCCTTGATCTGGAGAAGAACAACGTTTTTCAGAAGTATTATGACCGGATCGGGGACATCATTACGGGTGAGGTTTACCAGGTCTGGAAACGTGAGATCCTCGTACTTGACGAGGAAGGCAATGAACTCGTACTTCCGAAAACAGAACAGATACCAACAGATTATTTTCGAAAGGGGGATACATTAAGAGCGGTGGTGATCAAGGTGGAAATGCACAACAACACACCGTTAATCATATTATCACGAACTTCACCGGTTTTTCTGGAGCGTCTTTTTGAACTTGAGGTTCCTGAAATATTTGACGGGCTGATCACCATAAAGAAGATTGTCAGGATTCCCGGAGAACGTGCCAAGGTGGCGGTTGAATCATATGATGAGCGTATTGATCCGGTGGGTGCATGTGTCGGAATGAAAGGTTCACGGATCCACGGTATCGTCAGGGAACTGAAGAATGAGAACATCGATGTGATCAATCATACGAACAATCTTCAATTGTACATTACCCGTTCTCTGAGTCCCGCCAAAATCTCCTCAATTAAAATAGATGAGGTCAATAAGAAGGCGGAAGTATATCTTAAGCCGAATGAAGTATCACTTGCCATCGGGAAAGGCGGGTTGAATATCAAACTGGCCAGTCAGCTTACAGGATATGATATTGATGTTTATCGTGAAACAGACAGCGCAGATGAGGAAGATGTAAATCTTGAAGAATTTGCCGATGAGATTGAGGGCTGGATCCTGGATGAGCTTAAGGCCATTGGTTGCGATACTGCCAGAAGCGTACTGAACCTGAATGTGGAGGACCTGGTAAAGCGTACTGATTTAGAGGAAGAAACCATTCGGGAAGTGTTGAAGATCCTGAAGGCGGAATTTGAATAGTTGAATTAAGTTATAATATATCAATGGATTTACTAATTTTGCGGTGCTAAATCCATTTAATTGCCTGGAATGTCAGAAGTAAAAGCAACAAGACTTAGTAAAATTGCCAGGGAACTGAATGTGGGCATTTCCACAATTGTGGATTTCCTGCATAAGAAGGGAGTGAAGATCAATTCAAATCCCAACGAGAAAATTGCGCCTGAACTCCAGGATATGCTCCTTAAGGAATTTAGCACCGACCTGAATGCCAAAAAAGAGTCAGAAATGCTTCATCTCCGGACACGCAGGGAGCGAATGGAAACCATTTCCCAGCAGGATGTCGAAGAGACCAATGAGCTGGATAACCAGGATTTTGAAGATGAAGTGCTCATCAAAGATACACGGGGCACGTCAATTCCACCGGAACCGGAAACAACCAGGATAACCGAGAGGGACAGATTCCGTTTGAATGTGATCGGCAAAATTGATGTAGATAAATTTGCTCCTGCCCCAAAAGGCACTGATAAAAAGGCAGAGCCGGAAAAGAAGAAGGTTCCGTCTGAAAAGAAGGAAGAATCCCTTCGGAAAGAAGAGCCGGAGGAAATACAGGTACATGACCAGGAATCATCAAAAGGGAAAGATACAATTGAAAAAAGACCCGTTTCAGAACGGGAAGAAGTATTCATAAAGCCTGAAGTCAAGGATGTTGAAGTGAAAGTTGTGGGTAAAATTGATCTTGAAGCGATGAATCAGCGGACCAGACCGGTCCGCAAAGGCAGGGAACAGCTGGAACAGGAACGGAAAGCCAGACTTGCAGAAAAACGTAAGGAAGCAGAAGAAAAAGTAAGTGATGAAGCTGTTGAATCCAGGGAGAAGCAAAAACATGAGGAAGAGGCAAAAGGAAAAGAGCCGAAGGCGGCCAAAATCATTTCTTCAAAAGAGCTGAATGCAGGTGAAGAGGATCTGGACAAGAAACAGATCTATAACAAACGAAAAAGAAGGAGAATTGACAAGGACACACGACGTGTCAGTCTGGATAAACCCAAAACCGAACTCGCTGAAACGGAAACGGATAAAAAGAGAAAGAAGAAAAGGAAGGGTTACCGTTATGAGATCAGTGAAGAAGATGTCGACCGTCAGATAAAGGATACGCTTGCCAGAATGACAGGCAAGGGCAAATCAAAGGGATCGAAGTACAGGCGTGAAAAGCGTGAAATTGCCAGTCAGCGTTTGCAGCAGGAGTTTGAAAAACAGGAACAGGAAAAGAATATACTCAGGGTCACAGAATTTGTTACGGTGAATGAACTGGCTACCTTGATGAATGTTCATGTAAACGAGGTGATCGCTGCCTGTATGAGCCTTGGTTTGTTTGTTTCAATCAATCAGAGACTTGATGCAGAAGCACTGGTGCTTGTTGCAGAAGAATTCAACTATAAAGTCGAGTTTATAACCGCCGACCTTCATGATTCCGTTGAAGAGGAGGAAGACCGTCCGGATGATCTGGAAACAAGGCCTCCGATTGTCACAGTGATGGGACATGTTGATCACGGCAAAACCAAACTGCTTGACCACATCCGGAATGCGAACGTCATTGCAGGTGAAGCAGGTGGCATAACCCAGCACATAGGTGCTTACGGTGTGGAGCTCAAGGATGGACGGCAGATTACTTTTCTGGACACACCCGGACATGAAGCTTTTACTGCCATGCGGGCCCGGGGGGCGCAGATAACGGATGTCGCTATTATCGTGATCGCTGCGGATGACGGCATTATGCCACAAACCGTTGAAGCGATAAATCACGCTCAGGCAGCAGGTGTCCCAATGGTATTTGCCATTAATAAAATTGACAAACCTACGGCAAATTCTGAAAAAATTAAGGAAGAGCTTGCCAAGATGAACATACTCGTAGAGGATTGGGGAGGCAAATACCAGTCACAGGAAATTTCGGCAAAATCAGGATTGAATGTAGACGATTTGCTTGAAAAAGTACTTCTCGAAGCTGAAATGCTGAATTTAATGGCAAATCCGGACAAGCGTGCAACAGGAACGATCATTGAATCTTCACTGGACAGGGGACGCGGATTTATTGCAACTTTACTGGTACAGACAGGCACATTGAAGATCGGCGATATGATGCTGGCCGGACATCATTACGGCCGAATTAAAGCCATGTATAATGAGAGGGGCAAAAAGATCGATCAGGCCTACCCGTCCGATCCGGTGCTTGTGCTGGGTCTGAATGGCGCACCGCAGGCAGGGGATAAATTCAACGTTATGGAAAGCGAAAAAGAAACAAAGGAACTGGCCATAAAACGGGAACAGTTGTCACGCGAACAGGGACTCCGCACCCAGAAACATATTACACTGGATGAAATCGGAAGAAGAATTGCGATAGGCAATTTCAAAGAACTGAATATCATTATAAAGGGCGACGTGGACGGTTCCATTGAAGCACTGTCCGATTCATTGATCAAGCTCTCGAATGAAGAAATCCAGGTCAATGTGATTCACAAAGCCATCGGTCAGATATCGGAAAGCGATATTCTGCTTGCCGCGGCTTCCAATGCCATTATTGTGGGCTTTCAGGTCAGGCCCTCCCTGCAGGCACGCAAACTGGCAGAAAAAGAGCAGATCGATATCAGGCTTTATTCCATCATCTATGACGCGATCAATGAGATCAGGTCTGCCATGGAAGGCATGCTTTCACCCGAGATCAAAGAGGAAATCGTGGCAACCCTTGAGGTGCGGGAGACATTTAAAATCAACAGGGTTGGAACGATTGCCGGCTGTATCGTTAAGGAAGGCAAGATCAGACGCGAAACAAAAGTGAGGATAATCCGCGAAGGTATCGTGATCTATACAGGAATTCTTGCATCGCTCAAGCGGTTCAAGGATGACGTGAAGGAAGTTGTAAGCGGACAGGATTGCGGATTGAACATTGAAAACTTCAATGATATTAAGGTCGGCGATATCGTTGAAGGTTATGAAACCACAGAAGTCAAGAAAAAACTCTGAACTTTTTACCACAGAAGTCAAGAAAAAGCTCTGAATTTTTTACCACCGAACTCAAGAAAAAACTCTGAAATTTTTTATTGGCAATCTAGCCTTTGGTGCCAGATTGAATTGAACGGGACAGTTCATCTGAAGCCGAGACCAGCATGTAAGCTGAGTGGATGAGGTTCCTGGACTCGCTGAGAATACCTATATGAAGCAGGCTGGCACGTGTACCTGAGGGCGTGGTCCTGATCCTTTTAAGATGGTCCCTGCCCATAGCTGACAGCCTTGCTCTCAGATCCATCATGGCATCATGAAGTTTTCCCATCTCATAAGGATGTCTTTCGGGGATCATCTTCCCCGATCTTTGAATGAAGTCTCCACAGGATCTGCAGAATGACATGAGATCATCCGCTTCCTTTGATTTCATCGTTTCATGATTGTTGTCAACATGTTCGTAAGCGGAATGAATGATGTGTTCAAGGCTCCGGACCATTTCATTCAGATGGGCAAGCATCAGCATGAAATGCTCACCATGTTTGTCAGCTTCGGTTTCCTGCATGCTGAGGATCATTTGATACGTGTTCTTCCTGAAGGATTTTATGTCTTTTTGAAGTTCCGTGAACCTCTTTCTGGCAACTGCCAGTTTTCTTCTTTTTTCAGCGATCAGTGAGAGTATTGCCGTTTCATAAAGATCCGCAGCCCTGTCGGTTAGTTTTGAGATCCGGTTGCTGAATTTATGTCCGGCATCGGCCGCAGAAATGCCATCGGATGCTGATACTTCGAGTTCAGCTTTTTTAATGGTTTCTTCACGATTCTTGTGCAGAACGTAGGTCCTGTACAGGATGAAAATGATCAACAGGATCATGGCGATGAGGGCGGCTGGTCCGCCCCAGTGAATCAGGAGTGCAATGATCATTGCGATTGTAAAGGCACTTAAAGCTGTGAAAAACCAGCCGCCGATCACGGTAAGCACACCGGAAACCCGGTATACGGCGCTCTCACGGCCCCAGGCCCGGTCGGAAAGGGACGTGCCCATGGCGACCATGAAAGTAACGTATGTGGTGGACAGCGGCAGCCGGTAGGATGTCGCCAGAGCGATCAGGCTGCTTGATACGGCAAGATTGACGGAGGCACGGACCAGGTCAAAAGAGATACTCTTGTTTTTTCTGATTTCCTTTTTAAAGGTTTTGTCGTCAAACCTTTCGTCCAGGGACTTGCTGATTTTTTCAGGAATCAACAGCCTGAATACATTTCCGGAACGTATCCCGATCCGGACGATTGCCCTGGCAAATGCGAAGGATGAGAACCGCTCATTGATCAGGTCCTGATTCCCAAGGTTGACTTCAGTTTTTGTCACACTGCGTGCTTTTTTGGAGAACCACAGTGCCAGCGCCATGACAATTCCTGCAAGCAGCAGGAAGAAGGTCGGAGTTTTCACTTCTTCCATGAGGCCCTGCATCAGGAATGCATCCGCTGACAATGAGCTCTGTGCCGAGAAGATCTTATAGGATTCAAAACCGGCCAGGGGCACACCGATGAAATTCACGAGGTCGTTACCTGCAAAAGCCATGGCCAGGGCAAATGTTCCGAAAAGTACGATTACTTTGAAAATGTTTGTGTTGAAAAGCCATTGAAGCAGGAGCATCAAAACTGTCCATCCCCCAAAACAAATACCGAGGATTGCATTGCTGTGTTCTTTGATCCATGAGGACTGCTCCGCATTGATGAAGGAAGAACCGCTGGCTCCTTTGATCAGTATAAAATAGGTGATTGATGCAATCGCAAGTCCGCCCCATATTGCCCCGAAATACCTGGCGGTCCGGTTAAAATTGAAGGAAAAAATGATCCTCGAAACATACTGGATGATCATCCCTGCAGTGAATGCAATCACAATGGAAAGCAAAATGCCGCTGATAATCAAAAGAGCCCTTTCTGAATTGATATAATCACCGATGTCATTTGCGGTTCCTGCTGAAGTTCTGATACTGATGAAAGCCATGCCTACAGCTGCTCCGAGCAGTTCAAAGACCACCGAGACCGTGGTGGAGGTGGGCAGTCCGAAAGTGTTAAAGAGATCCAGCAGCAATACGTCCGTTATCATCACGGCCAGAAAGATGATGATAATGTGAGAGAAGGTAAAGACATAGGGATTGAATATTCCGTTCCGGGCGACTTCCATCATTCCGTTTGAGAAGGTCGCACCGAAAAGTATCCCGGCTGTGGCGATCAGGAATATGATCTTTTCGGGTGCTGCTTTTGAACCGATGGCGGAATTCAAAAAATTCACGGCATCATTGCTCAC
Source organism: Bacteroidales bacterium (assembly GCA_016926205.1). GTDB lineage: Bacteria > Bacteroidota > Bacteroidia > Bacteroidales > UBA10428 > UBA5072. The sequence goes on along the minus strand of JAFGPB010000087.1, from coordinate 11,912 downwards.
CCCGACGATCAGATCAGAAACCGCAAGAATAAAAAGAATAATCACAATGATAAGGAAGAATTGCTCCATTTGACAGAGATGATAAAAATTATTGCTGAGTACGGATGGTCACTGTCCGGTATTTTAAAAGTATTCAGTAAATCAATGAGTTATATCTTTTTTACCAATTCGTATTACCGGTTCGATGATAATCCCATATTTTTACAGCAGCGTTACAATTCCATTAAGAATATATTACAGAAGAGATTCTTGTAATATTTTTGTAACGAATTTGTAACCAGAGCGTAAGAAGTATTTTTTTATTTCGCCCGCATGCTGTGATCTTTATAAAATAAAAGATTATGAACAATCTGAAGCCGAGAATACTTGTCGTGGATGATGAGGAGGACATCTGTGAAATCATCAAATTCAACCTTGAGGCGGAAGGATTTCATGTGGATGCCGTCAATTCATCGGAACGGGCGCTGAAAATGCCATTGGATGATTACCACCTGTTTCTGGTTGACATCATGATGAAGGGAATGTCGGGTTTTATGCTGGCCAATGAATTGAGGAAAAAAAAGAGACTCGACAAACCCATCATTTTTCTTACAGCCAGGAATTCGGAAAATGACAAACTGACGGGGTTTACACTCGGGGCTGACGATTACATCACGAAGCCATTTTCAATCAGGGAGTTGATCGCCAGGGTGAAGGCAGTTCTGCACAGATCGGGACCGGATTTCAAACCCAAAGGAAAGAAGGAAAAGCTGAAAATACTCGGACTTGAACTGGATTTTGAGAAGAAAAGGCTTTTTGTGGATGGTGTCAGGACCGATATTACGCCAAACGAATACAAGATCCTGCAGATCCTGATGAAGAATCCGGGCAGCACTTTCACCCGTGAGCAGATCCTGAATTTTGCTTGGCGTGATGTGACAGTGATTGAACGGACGGTTGACGTACACATTACCCGATTGAGAAAGAAACTGGGAAAGTACGGCAAACACCTGGTCAGCAGATCGGGTTACGGTTACTGTCTTGAAACCGAATAAAGCGGCAATATGAGATTTTTTTCTTCCTACAACAGAAAATGGCTTTTTTATACGGTAACTTTTCTTGTATTTTTTACCTCTGTTCTGCTGATCATTCAATACCGGCACGAAAAGAGCATCCGCATTGAGGCACTGAATGATGAGCTGAACAATTATGCCTCGCTGGCTATAAATTACATTCAGAAAAATCAGCTCAGCGAAGAAAAATCATTTGAAAGGCTGGACTCACTTACCGGTCTGATCGAGGATCATACGCTGAGGATTACCGTAATTTCTCCGGAGGGTGCGGTGTGGTACGATTCCAGTGTGGAAGATATCGGCACCATGGAGAATCATCTGAACCGTCCCGAGGTCCGGCAATCCCTCCGTGAAGAATTCGGCACCGACATTCGGGTTTCAGCCACCACAAAAATCAGGTATTATTATTATGCCAGGTATGTTGAAGAATACTTCATAAGGATATCTGTGATTTTCGATCTGGAAACAAGACAGTTCATCAAGCCCGATACCATCTTCATGCTTCTGTTGGTGATTGTCCTTTTCATCACCTCCTTCAGTATTGTTCTGATCAATGACAAATTTGGCAAATCGGTTCACACACTGAAGGAATTTACTTCACGTGTGCTCTCGAACAAATCCGTTGAGGAAGGTCTGGATTTCCCGGATAACGAGCTGGGCTCAATCGGGCAGGAGATCATCGAAATTTACCGTAAGCTGAACCAGACAAAAGAAACCCTGTTATCGGAGCGGGAAAAGCTTATCAGACACCTGAACATGCTGGAAGAGGGCATTGCAATTTTTTCAAAAGATATGGAAGTGATCACGAACAACAAGCATTTTATGCAATTTATCAACCATATCAGTGATTCCAGGGTAAATTCACCGGAAGGCTTTTTCAACATACCGGACTTTGAGGATCTTTTTCGTTTCATTTACAAAAACATCCGGAAAGACGTGCAGAAACTTGCGGAAAAACAACCTGTCTGTGAAATCTCCCTAAGCAAGGGCGGAAAATACTACAATGTCAAAAGCATGGTCTTTCCGGATAAAAGTTTCGAAGTCTCCATACAGGATGTTACCAGACCTGCAAAAAGAAAGCTGCTGAAACAGGAACTAACGGAAAATATTGCCCACGAGTTGAAAACACCGGTGAGTTCCATCAGGGGACTGCTCGAAACCATCATTGAAAGCAATCCTCCAAAGGAAAAGGCCATGGATTTTCTGCACAGGGCATATGCTCAGGCATGTCGGCTTTCCCATCTGGTCAATGATATCTCCCTGCTTACAAAAATTGAAGAAGCCGGCAGTCTTTATGAAATAGAAGCCATGGACCTGCGCAATATTCTTAAAGAAATAGAGCAGGAGATGCGGCCGGGACTGGACGAGCATCAGATAGAACTGGAGATTGCCATAGGCAGTAAACTAATGTTAAAGGGCAATCCGGTATTGATGTACTCGGTCTTCAGGAACCTGATGGATAACGCTGTTGATCATGGCGGGGAAGGCACGACCATCAGGATCGAAAAATACGCTGAAGATGAGGAATTCTATTATTTTTCATTTTCGGACGATGGCAGAGGAGTCCCTGACGAAGACCTGCCCAGGCTTTTTGAACGGTTTTACAGAGTGGATAAGGGACGCGACCGCAAAAGGGGTGGGACCGGACTCGGACTTGCCATCGTTAAAAATGCCATAGAATTCCACAAAGGCACAATTTCTGTAAAAAACCGCAGCAACGGCGGACTGGAATTCCTGTTCACCCTTTTCAGGAATCTGAAGTGAGGTGGTGAGCACCACATCACTGAATAAAATTGTTAACTTTACCGGACCGGGTCGGATATGCGGCCCGTAATCATTAATTTATTAAGGTACAGATCATGAAGGGTGATAAAATTATACTCGGAATAACTCAGGGTGATATCAATGGGATCAGTTATGAGGTAATTATCAAATCATTATTGGACAACAGAATTTTTGATTTTTGCATACCGGTCATTTATGGTTCGCCTAAGATTGCATCATACCATCGCAAAGCACTGAATATAGAAAACTTCAGCTTCAATACGATACGCCTGGCAGATGAAGCGATCCTGCGCCGCGCAAACATCATCAACTGTACTGACGACAATGCAAGGGTTGAACTGGGAAAGATCAGTCAGGCTGCCGGTGAAGCTTCCTATAAAGCACTTGAAGCCGCCTGTTCGGATATGGCGGCCGGTAAGATCGATGCACTTGTGACGGGTCCCGTAAACAAGATGAACATACAATCGGATAGATTCAATTTTCCGGGTCATACCGAGTTTCTGGCATCACGGTTTAAAGCGGAGGGAGTGCTCATGTTGATGATCAATGACCTGATGAGGGTGGGAGTTGTAACGACCCACCTGCCCATAATCAAAATTCCAGAATACATTACCATGGATGCAATTTTAGAAAAACTGCACATTTTGAACCGGTCCCTTCAGATCGATTTTATGATTTCAAGTCCGCGTATCGCAGTACTTGGACTGAATCCCCATGCGGGCGATGAAGGACTGCTGGGCAGTGAAGAAACAGACATTATCAAGCCTGCCCTGGAACTGGCAAAAACAGAAAAGATTATGGCTTTCGGCCCATTTCCGGCAGATGGATTTTTTGGTGCGGGAACGTACCGGCAGTTTGATGCTGTTCTTGCCATGTATCATGATCAAGGGATGATTCCGTTTAAGGCGCTTACAGTTGACGGAGGAGTGAATTATACGGCCGGACTGCCTGTGGTAAGGACATCTCCGGCACACGGTACCGCATATGAACTGGCCGGTAAAAATGAAGCATCACCGGAATCCTTCAGGAAAGCAATCTATCTTGCATGTGATATTTTTAAGAACAGGAGTTCATACAGTGAGATGTCACGCAATCCGCTTTCATCTGTAGATCTTAGTGAATTATGATCCTGTCCCGCTGGCTTCGGAGAGTAGCAAAACAACCTGACCTGATAAAAATCCATAACAACAATTCCCATGTATGAAACCATTGAAGGTGACCTTACTGAAATCAACCCTGCATTTTGTGTCATTGAAACCGGAAATATAGGTTACATTGTTCAGATTTCACTGAATACATATTCAAAAATCCAGTCACTCACCCGGGTAAAACTGTTCATCCATCAGGTAATACGGGAAGACGCGCATCTTTTTTATGGCTTTTCCGACAAGCTTGAACGTGAAATGTTCAGGGCACTGATCACTGTTTCCGGTATCGGTGCCAATACAGCACGCATGATGCTGTCATCACTGACCACCCTCGATTTGCAGCAGGCGATTGCTGCCGGCAATACTTCAGTCCTGCAAAGCATCAAAGGTATCGGTACAAAGACAGCGCAACGGGTAATCATCGAGCTGAGGGACAAACTGGGCAAAGAAAAAACATCTGACGAATTATTTGCTCTAATAGACAATAGATTAAAGGATGAAGCGTTATCTGCATTGGTAATCCTTGGGTTTAACAAAACCGAAGTGGATAAGGTACTCGTGAGGATATTGGCCAAAGAAAAATCCCTTTCGCTTGAGGACCTCATCAAAAAAGCCTTGAAACAGTTGTAAAAGTCATAAACATCAGGAATTTGACAAATTGGACGGTTCAACATATCAGAAGGACAAAGCCGTTTCAAATATATACAAAAACCCGCTGGCTGGTTTGCTTTTTGATGGGTTTGGTTGCGAACGCCGGCTTTGCACAGGAAGTTGTTCCGGAATCCAATGATAGTCTGAAATTGCAGTATCCCTTCAGGGATGAATTGCGTTTTCCTTTTTCAAACAGCGGCATTTATTCTCCTTTGTACCTTAGAAATCCTTCGAATATCCGGCAGTTGGTGACTTATGACCCGGCTCAGAACCGGTTTATATTTTCAGAGAAAATCGGGAGTTTTGATTACAGGCGTCCTTCATCCATGACCATCGATCAGTATTATGATTATGTCAACCGGACTTCGGTACGTGATTACTGGTTTCAGAGGTCGAGGGAGACTTCCGCATCACAGACTGCACCCTTACTGCCAACATTCAGTCTTGGTGAAACCTTTGATAAGGTTTTTGGTACTGATGTAATCAATATTGTACCCCAGGGTTCGGCAGAGTTGATCTTTGGCTACAACATGTCCAGGATTGACAATCCGGCACTTTCGGAAAAAAACAGAAGAAACGGATCTTTTTTGTTCAAAGAAAAGATCCAGATGAATGTCACCGGAAGCATAGGAGACAAAATGCAACTGGGGATCAATTACAATACTGAGGCTTCATTTGATTTTGAGAATAAAACAAAACTGGAATATACGGGGAAGGAGGATGAAATCATTAAAAAGATAGAAGCGGGAAACGTGACATTCTCACTCCCCGGGAGCCTGATTACAGGGAGCCAGAGCTTATTCGGACTGAAGACCGATCTGCAGTTCGGAAAACTATTCGTGAGCACCGTTTTCAGTCACCAGCGCGGACAGTCGCAGGTCATCGAAGTGAAAGGCGGAGCCCAGATAAATGAATTCAAGGTGGATGCAGTGGACTATGACGCAAACCGGCATTTTTTCCTGTCGCATTTCTTCAGGGACAATTACAATTCCTGGCTTGAATCATTGCCGCATGTTAATTCAGGTGTCCGGATTGAGCAGGTTGAAGTGTGGATTACGAACAAAACAAGCGATTTCAACAATGATACCCGAAATATCCTGGCACTGATGGATCTCGGTGAAGGATACGGTCCCGACGGTCAGCCGAATTTCTTCGGTGAAGAGAATTTCATTCTTCCCGGGAGTTTGGTGAATGCACCGGCAGACAACGGGCAGAATCAGCTTTACACGACCATCACAGCGGATTATGCGGCATTCAGGACATTCAACCAGATTTCCAAAATCCTTGCTCCTCTTGAAGGTACTTCAGGTTTTTACAACGGAATTGATTTTGAAAAAGTTGAAAATGCCCGTAAGTTAAATGAACGCGAATATACGGTAAACAGGGAGCTGGGGTACATTTCCCTGAATTCTGCGCTGCGGTCGGATGAAGTGCTGGCAGTTGCTTATGTGTATACATTTCAGGGCAAGACTTACCGGGTGGGAGAGTTGTCAACCGATGGTGTGAGCGCACCAGCAACACTGGCCGTAAAAATGATCAAGGGTACCACTCTGACCCCAAAGCTCGGAACATGGGATCTGATGATGAAAAATGTTTATGCAATCGGAGCATATCAGGTCTCAGGCCAGGATTTTATTATGGATATTTTGTATAGGAAAGATGAGACGGGTGTTCCTGTGAATTATATTGCCGACAATCAGGCTGACAGCAGTTTTAACCGGAAGATTCTGCTTAAGGTGATGGACATGGACAATCTCGATTCAAGGAATCAACCGGTTCCGGACGGCCGGTTTGACTTTATAGAAGGAATTACTGTCAGTGCCCGGGACGGAAGGATCTTTTTCACGCAGGTTGAGCCTTTTGGTTCGGATTTACGCATGACCATCACCGGAGGCGACCCTGCCAGAGATCCCGTTGCTGATAAATATGTCTTTGAAGCGCTTTATGATTCCACACAAACCAAGGCGCGACAGAACTCCGGAAAGAACAAGTTTTTCCTGGAAGGTTCCTACCAGTCATCTTCCAGTTCAGAGATACAGCTCAATGCGATTAACATACCCCAGGGCTCCGTAAAGGTATCTTCAGGGGGGCTTACACTTGCTGAAGGACAGGATTATACGGTGGATTACACTTTGGGAAGGGTGAGGATCCTGAATCAGGGACTTATTGAATCCGGAGCGCCGATCCGGGTTTCACTTGAGAACAACGCGCTTTTCAATTTGCAGACCAAGACCCTTGTGGGCACACATATGGAATACAGGTTCTCGGACAATTTCAATGTGGGCGCGACAGTGATGAACCTGACAGAAAGACCCTTAACGCAAAAGGTCAATATTGGCGACGAACCGATCTCCAACACCATATGGGGTTTGAATACCAGCTACCGTACGGAATCACAACTCATCACCAATTTAATTGACAAACTGCCGTTGATCGAGACGAAAGAACCGTCTACGGTGACATTCGATGCTGAATTCGCACACCTGATCCCCGGTCAGGCCAAAGTCATCGGTGAAGGGGGTGTTGCATACATAGATGATTTTGAAGGTACAGAAACCCCGGTTGAGCTGAAAACGATTCAGTCCTGGTTTTTGTCCAGTACACCCAAAAGGTTTGAATATTCCGGCACTTTGAATGATCTGCGCTACGGTTACAACCGGGCAAAACTGGCCTGGTATTCGATCGATCCGCTTTTTACACGAAATGAGTCAAGAACCCCCGACAACATCACCGAGGAAGAGCAGAACAGTCAATTTGTCCGGGAGATCCTGGAAACGGAGATCTTTAAGAAAAGGGAAAGCGGCACAGGCTTTGACAATACCCTGCTTGTCATGAACCTGGCCTACTATCCTGAAGAACGGGGTCCTTATAATTTCGATCCGTCAATTACCCCTGACGGCAGGCTTCCGAATCCTGAACTTAGGTGGGGCGGCATTATGCGTGAAATTCAGACCAATGATTTTGAAACTTCCAATATTGAATATATAGAGTTCTGGCTTATGGATCCTTTCGTTGAGGATTCCCTGCATCAGGGAGGTGATTTGTATTTCAACCTCGGAGAGATCTCTGAGGATGTGCTGAAAGATTCACGCAAATCGTTTGAAAACGGTCTGCCGACAACGGACACCATTGTCCGTGTTGATACAAACACGGTCTGGGGCAGGGTGCCTACGGTACAGGCCATTGTAAACACTTTCGATGCTGATCCCGACAACCGCGCCATGCAGGACGTTGGACTCGACGGTCTGGATGATGATCAGGAGCGGGAAAAATTCAGGTCATATCTTAATGCATTGCCTCAGGGTTCACAGGCATTTCAGATGGCATTTGAAGATCCTTCCCGTGATAATTTCAGGTATTTTCTCAGTCCTGATTACAGCGATACGGCAGGTGTCATTTCCCGGTATAAGGATTACAATAATATGGAAGGCAACTCACCGACAAACCAGCAGAGCGGAGGTGATTTTGCGGCAGGTACAACCCTGCCGAATACAGAGGATTTAAATCGTGACAATACGTTAAATGAAACGGAATCTTATTATGAATATCATGTTCCATTGAAGCCCGGGATCATGAATGTTGAGAATGATTATATCACTGAGATCGTAAGGGGGAAGGATGTAAACTGGTATCAGTTTCGCATCCCGATCAACGATTTCGAGAAGAAATACGGGAATATTGAGGATTTCAAGTCCATAAGGTTCATGAGAATGTACCTGACGGGATTCCGGGAGCCGGTGATCCTTCGTTTTGCCGAGTTGCGCCTGATCAGGTCGGAATGGAGAAAATACAACAACAGTCTTGTTCAGGGAGGCCCTTCCATCACAAATCAGTATGAAGGCGGAAATTTTGAGATCACGTCCGTAAATATTGAAGAAAATGCAGCCAAAGAACCCGTCAACTATATTCTGCCCCCGGGAATCGACCGTGTTGTGGATCCCAGTCAGCCTCAGATTGCCCAGTTGAATGAACAGTCGGTGGTCTATAGGGTACGCAACCTTGCAGATGGTGATGCCAGAGGTGCTTATAAGAACATGAACCTTGACCTGAGGCAGTATAAAATGCTGAAGATGTTTGTTCATGCGGAAGCTTTGATCAACCAGAACCTGAATGATTATGAAATCACGGCTTTTGTCAGGATGGGATCTGACCAGACCGACAACTACTACGAATATGAAGTTCCATTGAAGGTAACCCCCCAGGGCAATTATAATGATTCTGAACGGAGGATCGTATGGCCTGACGAAAATCTGATAGAAATCAAGCTGGATGAGCTGGTGGACCTGAAGGTTGAGAGGGATCAGGCAGTTCGCGATGATCCTGGAAACTATAACATCACCAGGGTTTATATGAGAAAGGATGGGAAAAACAGGGTACGCATCAAAGGAACACCGAACCTCAGCAACATCAGGACGATTCTGATCGGGATCAGAAATGCAGGTGATGTGGACAATGATTATCCGAACGACGGCCTTTCCAAATCCGCAGAAGTGTGGTTTAATGAATTTAGACTGACAGATTTCAACAATGACGGGGGCTGGGCAGTAAATGCCAGAACGCAGTTGCGGCTTGCGGACCTGGGTACGATATCGGTCGCGGGCAGCACATCAAAACCCGGATTCGGCAGCATTGAACAGAAGGTTGACCAGCGGAAAAAAGAAGAAACCAACCAAATCAATGTTGCCACCAACGTAGAGCTGGGAAAGCTGTTGCCTGAAAAAACCCAGGTGTCCATTCCCCTCTACGTCGGCATATCAAATACGACAATAAATCCGGAATACGCACCGAATGAACCGGACCGACTGCTGAAGGATGCCCTGAAAGAAGCCGGGACGAAAGATGAAAGAAGGGAGGTCAAGGAAGTGTCTCAGGATGTGGTCAAGCGCAACAGTGTCAACCTTACGAACGTCCGGGTGAATCAGGAGTTCGAGAAGTTCCGGCTGCTTTCCCCTTCCAATTTTTCACTGACTGCAGGTTACAGCAGGACCGAAGCGCACAGTTATGAGGTTGAGCGCAACAATACGGTGAGATATGGATTGGCCTTCAATTATATATACAATGCGAGGCCAAAAAACATCACCCCGTTTGGCAGTATAAAAGGCTTAAATTCACCTTATTTGCGTTTTATCAAAGATTTCAATTTCTCGCTCATGCCCAGCAGGCTTTCATTCCGGACAGATTTCGACAGGTATTACAATGAGACTAAACTGAGAAATGTTTATGAAGACCGTGAAATCCTGATTGATTCAACCGTAAGCAAGGATTTCGTCTGGACCCGGGAATATGAGATCAGCTGGGATCTTACCCGGTCGTTAAGATTTGATTTTTCGGTCCACAACCAGTCGCGAATCGAAGAGCAACAGGGTGCATACGACTGGTTCAGAAAAGGGGACAACCGTGAATGGTCAAAATCAGTCTGGAACAGCATCGGTGAAGGAGGACGTGCGATACATTACAACCACAGTTTTAACGCGACATACAGTGTACCGTTGAGCAAATTTCCGATCCTGAACTGGACCTCATTGTCCCTGCGATACAATTCTACTTTCCAGTGGAGGGAGGGACCTGTATTTCAGGGAAGCCGTTCTCTTGGCAATTCCATGAGCAATTCCAGCACCATTCAGGCGAATTCCAGCCTGAACCTGTCTTTACTTTACAACAAAGTGAAATTCATAAACAGGATCAGTTCAAAATATGGCGGAACGGCAACCGGACAGGTTGAGGCTGACAAGAGATACAAGACCGTGACGTATTCAAGGGAGAATCTGGCATTAAGAGCCAATACCACCAGAAATTTCAGTCACAAACTGAACACCAGGAATGTTGAGGTGGTTCTGAAAGACAGGAATGGACAGGATGTGGAAGCCATTATTGATGTTATAGACGAGAACAGGATCAGTGTTACGGCCGATACGATCCATACCGGTGTTATGCTTACGGTGACGGGAGAAGTCGAAGCCGGCGAGAATCCTTTCGTGTTTCTGGCTGAGAATACGGTAAGGATCCTGACAGGATTGAAAAATGTAACATTGACATATTCAAAAACCGGAGGCACCAATCTGATGGGATACATGCCCACACCAAACATCATCGGATTCAATACCGGAGATGAGTACGGAGGCTCTCCGGGATTGCCGTTTCTTCTGGGATACCAGGACCAGGATTTTATCAGGAATGCCGCATCAAATGGCTGGCTGACGAGAAATCCGGCCTTTAACAGTCCATATACCCTGAATGAAACCGAAAATGTAAACATCAGAGGAACCTTTGAGCCGGTAAGAGGTTTCAGAGTAGAGCTTTCGGGACTCAGAACGCATACGAAATCATTGAATGAATATTTTTATTACAGTGATACCCTGTTCACTCATGGGGGGTTCTATTTTGACAACCGCATGAGGTACGGAAGTTTCTCCATGTCAATTATAAGCATCGGATCAGCATTTGAGAAAATCAAAAGCGACAACGGTTACATGTCGGTTTATTTTGAACGGTTCAAGGAATACCGTAAGATCATTTCTCAACGGTTATCTGATGAGCGTCTGGATGCGACCGGAATCCATTATCAGGGTACGATTCAGCAAGCAACAGAACCCGGTTATGCAGATGGTTACGGTTCTACGTCTTCCGATGTGATCATCCCGGCTTTCCTTGCATCCTATACCGGTCAGGATCCTCAGAAGATTTCACTTTCAAAGTTTCCCGGATTCCTGAAAATCATGCCGAACTGGCGACTTACTTTTGACGGAATCTCGAGAATACCGTTCCTTCAGCCGTTGTTGAGATCCGCAAACATAACACACTCTTACAGTTCTACATACAATATTAATGCGTATACGACCAACTTCGGATTCGTTGCGGATGAAGAAGACGGTCTGGGATACGTCAGGGACATACAGAACAATTTTATTCCTGAGCTGCAGATTAATACACTGGCAATAAGGGAGGACATGAATCCTTTTATCGGGTTAGACATGGCCTGGGTGAACAGTCTGTCCACACGCCTGCAATTCAGAAAATCCAGGGTACTGGCCTTGAGCCTGTCCAACAATCAGCTTACGGAAAGCCTTAATAATGAGCTTGTGATTGGTGCAGGATACCGTTTTAACTCTGTGCCTGTGAAAATCGGTGAAAGGACTTTTGAAAGTGATCTGAACCTGAGATTTGACCTGGCAATCCGCGATAACAAGACAATCATCCGTTATCTTGCACAGACAGAAACTTATGAAGTTGACCAGATCACTGCGGGCGACCGTTATTTCAAGATCGAATTTACAGC
>JAFGPB010000086.1 GCA_016926205.1 Bacteroidales bacterium | reverse complement strand
TGTGCCAAAATTGTTGCAAAAAATTACTTTTTTATATTTTTTAACATCTGTTGCATCATGATTTTGAATGCCAGTTGTTTGCTGAATATAAAATTACAATTTCCCTGGATAAAAGAGAACAGGAGTTCAGAGTATTTATGAACACTTTCAAGAAGATCAGATTATACACTTTTTTCAAAGTAAGATATAAGAAACCAGGGTCCGGCGCCTGCCAATCTGTAAGTTCAGACAATAAAAAATAAACTTTGCACTTGTGAAATAATCGTATTTTTACGGATTGTAGGCAATGTTTAAAAAGAACAAATGTATCCGGCCCTGGATCATAGGATCTTTCACCTGATTTCTGAGATCGCTGCAGAACACAATGTACGCTGTTACGTGGTGGGGGGTTACGTCCGTGACATCCTGCTTGACAGACCCTCAAAAGACATCGATATACTGGTTGTCGGGAGCGGTATTGAACTCGCAAGATCAGTTGCAAAGCATTCTGGAAAAATGGGCAGGGTAACCGTCTTTCGCAATTTCGGTACGGCCATGTTGCGCTATGATGAGCTGGAAATTGAGTTTGTCGGTGCCCGGAAAGAATCATACAGTCCCGATTCACGAAAGCCGGTCGTTGAAAACGGAACATTGCAGGATGATCTGAACAGGAGGGACTTTACTATCAACGCACTTACCGTATCGCTGAACAGGGAGAATTTTGGAGAGCTGCTGGACCCTTTTAAAGGGGTTTCTGATTTGCGCAAGAAGGTAATACGTACAGTTCTTGATCCCGATGCAACCTATGCGGATGATCCTCTTCGAATGATGCGTGCCATAAGATTTGCGGCACAACTTGATTTTACCATTGAAATGAAATCGCTCCGTGCGATAACGAAAAACCGGCAGCGGATTGATATCGTTTCAAAGGAACGTGTCACGGACGAACTGAACAAGATCATGCTCACACCCAAACCTTCAAAGGGTTTTGGGTATCTTGACAGAACGGGACTGCTGTTCTTCGTTTTGCCTGAACTGACCAGACTTAAAGGGGTTGATATTAAGGATAGTGTCCGGCATAAGGACAATTTCTGGCATACACTGCAGGTTCTGGATAATATTTCCGGTAAATCTGATAATATATGGCTCAGGTGGGCTGCCCTTTTACATGACATCGCCAAACCGGTCACCAAAAAATATCTTCCGGGTCATGGCTGGACTTTTCATTCGCACGAATATGTCGGGGCAAAAATGGTTCCGGATATTTTCAGACGGATGCATCTCCCGCTCGGGAAATCCATGAGGTATGTACAAAAGCTGGTAAAGTTGCATCTGAGACCTATTGCGCTCGTTGAGGAGGAAGTGACGGATTCAGCTGTCCGCAGGTTGCTCTTTGAAGCGGGTGAGGATATTGATGATCTGATGATGCTGTGCGAAGCGGACATTACTTCCAAAAACGATGCAAAAGTCAGGCAATATCTGGCCAATTTCAGGAATGTCAGGAAAAAACTGAAGGAGATCGAGGAAAAGGATGCCATCCGGAATTTTCAGCCGCCCGTTAGCGGGGATGTCATTATGCAGACTTTTAACCTCAGACCTTGCAGAGAAGTCGGCATCATTAAAAATGCCATTAAGGAAGCAATCCTGGAAGGGACCATCGCCAACAGTTACAAGGAGGCCTATGATTATATGATCAAAAAAGCTGTGGAACTGGGATTGAATGTAGTTAACGATAAACGGTTCAGTTAAATAAGCCGAGTATTTCTTCACTGTCAGATGATACAAACGGATTGTTACCGGCGGTAAATTTTTCTGCCAGCGATGACTTCTTATCCTGCAACATCAGAATTTTTTCCTCAATGGAGTCCTTTGCGATAAACCTGTAAACAAATACTTTATTCTTTTGTCCCATACGATGTGAGCGGCTTATGGCCTGTTCCTCGACAGCAGGATTCCACCAGGGATCGAGAATGAAGACATAATCGGCGGCCGTCAGATTGAGCCCGAAGCCTCCTGCTTTTATCGATATAAAAAACAGGAACGTATTTCTGCTTTCCTGAAATTCATTGATGATCAGTTCACGTTTCTTTTGCGGCAAATCACCTGTCAGGCAGGAATACGGGATGCTGTTTTGCCTGCAAAATTCGATAAAAATTTCCAGGTGTCTGACGAAGGATGAAAAAATCAGCACTTTGTGCTTTTCTGCAAGGAGGTTCTGAAGGTTGTCAAGGATGGCATTGTATTTTCCGGAATCTTCGGTATACCCGGGTTCTATAAGCACCGGATGGTTGGCGGCCTGCCGGAGACGTGTAAGCGACTGCAAAATGAGGAGGGATGATTGTTGAATCCCTGTCTTCAGAATGTTGTCCATCAATAGATTTCTGATTTTGGACTTCTCCCTTTCATAGAAATCATATTGTGCTTCGGTCATGTCACAGTATATCTGTTGACGGCTGAGACCGGGCAGTTCCCGGGCCACTTCGCACTTGGTGCGGCGCATGACAAAAGGACTGATCAGGGTTTGCAGGGTTCTGGTCTTTTGTTTGCTGTGGTTTTTCTCTATGGGAATGACAAATTCTCCTGTAAAAAATCTGAAGTTTCCAAGCAATCCGGGATTCAGAAAATTCATCTGCGACCATAGGTCTGCAAGTGAATTCTCAACCGGAGTACCGGTTAGTACCAGCCTGTGTGCTGAATTCAGTGCGGTTATTGCTTTATAGGTTTTGGAGTGCCGGTTTTTGATCACCTGACTTTCATCCAGGATGATGTAGAGAAAATCATAGCTCCTGATGATCTCAAAGTCATTTCTGATGTAACCGTATGAGGTGATGATCAGATCGTATGTGTCATAATAATGCCGGAAGGGTTTTCTGTTTTGACCTCCATAGTATCCTGCAGAGATGAAGGGGGTAAATTTCCTGATTTCATTCATCCAGTTGTGGATCAGTGTTGAAGGTACCACAATTAGCGACGGCTGAGCCTTTCCCTGTGCATTCTGTTCCTGGTCGAATATGGTCAGCTGCCGCTCGTAAACCGAATTTACCGGCCCGTTGTACCTGGTTTTTTCTTCAGTTATGGCACGCTGCAACAATGTCAAGGTTTGTATCGTTTTTCCCAGTCCCATATCATCCGCAAGACAACCGCCGAATTGCAGCCGGTTCAATTTCCAGAGCCAGCTGTAGCCAGTCTTCTGATAGTCCCGTAAAGTGGCAAGGATTTCAGCAGGTACAGGTTGTTCCTCGTAATGATCTGTATCGAGCAGCTGCCTGACTTTTTCCGGATATGAACTTTCAAATCCTTTCAGGGTTTTATCCAGCAAAGGGAAGTGTTGCTTTTCCATAACCAGCTGACCGTTTTCTTCCCTGGCAAACGACAGGAAATCCTTGAACCTCGCAAACCACGCTTCAGGTAAAACCAGAATCCTTCCATCGGACAGGGTGTATTCACGTCGCCCGTCAAGCAGGTGTTGCCTGAATCTGATAAAGGGTATTTCGATATCGTCAAGCTTTACGGTTGCGTGAATGTCAAACCAGTCATTTTCGCGCTCTCTGACATTTATTTCAAGATCCACCTTTTTCAGAAAATACTTTTTGACCGGAAATCTCTGTACCACTTCAATTCCTTGTTCTGAAAGCGCTTTGCCGTTGAAATTCAGCCAGTTTACAAGGTCATATAAGAGCAGTACGTTATCAATCCTGGTCAGGTTCAGGGGCATGAAACAGGACAGTTCGATATTTGCAAGGCCCATCTTCAGCAGTGCAGAGATGATCCTGTTTTCAAAGACGGGATTCCGGTTCATGCGGTGGAACTCCATGGTGTGATCATGTTCTGAGATCCTTACCTGTAGATCTGATTTCCGGTTGGCGTCGTAAAGTATGCCTTCTTCGTATTTAAAACGCAGAATCAGTCCGGGTCTTCCATTCAGTTGATTCTCGAGTGAAAGGACTGCCCTGGGTTCAGGGTGCTGATCCACAATCCGGAATCCTTCTGCATGCACCTGGTACTTCTGAATAATTTGTTTTGCAAAGGTTTCCAGGAATTTCCTTTCGGTCTCTTTCCTGACAAAGACCGATTGATTCTTGAAGAAGGGCAGAAGCTTTTTTCCGTCTATATCTTCAAATAAAAGAAGCCTGTTTTCAAGCAGCAAGACACACGGATCGTTGACCAGTAAATAACCGGATCTGTTTGTCAGGTTTATGTTTTTGTTGTTGCAACTTATGGTAAGGGAATAAGTGAGACCTTCCGGTTTGCGTATAAAATTGAATATTGCGGTGGCAGCATCATCCTGCAGGAAAACCCTGTCAGAATCGTAAATGTTGTTGTGCTGCCTTTTCAGGAAGATCAGAGTGTCACTGCCCGAAAGCAAATCGATGCACCTGCTCAGTCTTCTTTCAATGTAAGGCCTGATCTGCTTATTGAACAGCGGTTCATCAACAGATGAAAGGAAATCCTGTATGCTGATCTTGCTTTTCGTAAATATCTTGAGCAGATGTGTATCGCTGTATTCCTCAATTACATCTACAAGTTTCTTTTGCTCCGGGAAAAGTTGTGCATCATATTTCTGAATGTTGCTTTTTGATAAGCGGTCCCCAACGACCCAGAATTCATTACCGGAATCTTTTGTGATCATTACCGGATTGAATACGGGTCCCAGGATCCTGTGCCTGCTTAGCAATATGGCGAACTTCCCGTTCATGGTACAAAAATGTGAAAAAAGTGTAATCTACAGCACCTTTTCTGTAAATTCTGCCTGTTGATCTATAAAAATAGCCGAAACATATATTTACAGCTGAATGACCGGAAAACCGGCCATATATTTGTTCTGTATTTGTGAGTCGGAAGGATGGCAGAATCAACAGGGACACACAGTTAAGCATAAGATCTGATGAAACAAAGGAAGCATGATTGACTTCATTTCAGGTCAATGTATACAGGAAGATGATCAGAGAAGCCTCCCTGATAGCGGTATCCATAATAGGTCCTGTAAGGCATTCTGCCGTTGTACTGTTCGTCTTCGGTCAGCAGGAAATCTTCATTAAATATCCTGAATTGATCCGGATGGGTTATAAATTCGTTTCCCTGTCTAAGCAAGTTCCCCGAAACCACAATCTGGTCAAATACAGACCACTGTCCCTGATATTTTATGGTACCCGTTTTGTTTGTGTTCTGAGAGGATGACATGTTGTACAGCTGATCCGGTTCCGGAAATTCGCAACCGTTGTGCGCGCGAAGGGTTTTTAAAAGACTGGGATCCGCAGGTTCATCATTGAAATCTCCCAGGATGACGATCTTGCTGTTCAGGTTGCCCTTGAATATGGAATCAACCAGGGCACGCAGAAGTGTTGTTGCCGCAATTCTTGCCGGTTCTGATTCGAGCTGGCCTGCTGACCGGGATGGCCAGTGGTTCACAAAAAAGTGGCAGGTGTCCGTTTTCAGCAAGGCTTTAAAGTATAGAATATCGCGTGTCAGGATACCCTGCCGGGTCAGACTGAAAAAGTTGCTCCCGATGTACTTAACGGTTTCCTTGTTGTACAAAAGTGCCACATCAATGCCCCGGATATCATCTGAATTCTTGTGAACATACCCGTAATTGAACCTGGACAATGGAGTGCCGGTACAGAGGTCATTCAATACAGCTTCGTTTTCGACTTCACATAGGCTGATGATATCCGGTGGCTGCCAGCCGCCAACAGCGACGATTACTCTGGCCAGGTTCACCAGTTTCTTTTCATACCTCTTTCTGGTCCAGTGTAAAGCCCCGCCAGGCGTGAACTCTTCATCATTTGTCAGGCTGTCATCCTCAATGTCAAAAAGGTTTTCAGTATTGTAAAATACAATTCTGTAATTGCGCTCAGAGTTGTCGGTCCTGTTTTCACGAATATGATTCATGATCCCGCTGCACAATACTGCACCGGCAAGAAGAATCAATAAAGGCATACACTTTTTCATAGGAACGGTCTTTATACTGACAGGAAAGATGAAAAAAATGTTCATTATTTTATTGAAACCGTTTGTTTTTTTGATCAAAATCAGATTATTTTTGGCAAAAAAATTGAAAAATATCATAATGATTATACCTGCATCCGCCTCGATATATTCAGTGCCCGTGAAAGTGCAAAACAATTATTTGAAAAACAGGAATTCCGTGAGACCGGAACGATACATGCTTCTTATCAGCAGGTACGCTGTCTGTATTATGAAAAGGTTATACAACCACCCTATCTATACCAAAATGAGAAACCTCCCACATTAATACCCGATAGTTAATTTTTCAGGTATTTACCGGGATTCTGATCATCAGAATGATATTACAGGCACAGTTTGTATGGACTTCATACACACTGTTTGCCGGCAATATCCGGATTGTGTTCCAGAGCATCATTTACCGCCCGGATCTGCCGTTTTATTAAATCATTGTATGATTGCCATGAGATTTAGCTTTGTTTACAACACTTATTCAAATATTACATGAAGAACAACGGAACAAACGGGAACAGACTGAAAAGGAGCGGTCTGCAACCAAAAAGCTCCTTTGGTCCGGTTGAGAACCTTGAAAAATATCTGCAACCGGATTGGTGGAGAAGAATATTCAACTCAATGTATCTTAAAACTGACGCCGATGTTGTTGAAGATATGCAAATCACGCGCAGGGAAGTAGATATTTTCACTGCAATCCTGGGTCTGGATAAAAAAATGGTCATTCTGGATCTCGCCTGCGGCCAGGGCAGGCACTCGCTTGAGCTCGCCAGGCGCGGATACTGCAATGTAAACGGAATGGACCGTTCACATTATCTGATCCGCAAAGCAAGGAATTCTTGTACAGCTGAACAACTGAATGTTAACTTTAAAGAGGGGGATGCAAGAAAACTGCCTTACCAGAATGACACCTTTGATGTGGTGATGATACTGGGCAACAGTTTTGGCTATTTTGAGAGCATTGAAGATGATGTTAAAATCCTGAAGGAAGTATTCCGGGTTTTGAAACCTTTTGGCAAGTTCCTGATCGATGTGGCAGATGGCAACTACCTGCGTGATAATTACAGTCCGAGAAGCTGGGAGTGGATTGACGCAAGGCATTTTGTCTGCCGGGAACGTTCACTTGCTTCAGACAACCAGCGGCTTATTTCCCGGGAGGTGATAACGAATATTAACAAGGGCGTAATTCATGACCAGTTTTATGCTGAAAGACTTTACAACCGGCAAACCCTGACTGATCTTTTCGGGAAAACAGGTTACAGTAATGTGATATTCCATGGAAATCTGGAGACAGATTCAAAGCGTAACCAGGATCTGGGGATGATGGAACGGAGAATTATTGTCACCGCTCAGGTTTTGAAAGTATTAACTCCGGTAAAATGCGGGAGACCTGCACTGAAAAATGTCGTTGTCCTGCTAGGAGATCCGGGAAAGCCTGATATTGTCAAGCCTTCAGGATTGTTCGATGAAGATGATTTTGCCACCATCAGAATCCTAAAAACCGCATTAAGTCGGTTGAAAGAATATAAGTTCACCTATCTGTCGAACCACAATACCCTCCTGGGTGATCTTGTAAGGCTCAGGGCGAGGACCGACTTTATATTCAATTTATGTGATGAGGGCTTTAACAATGATCCGAGAAAAGAATTGCACGTACCGGCAATGCTTGATATTTTGAATCTGCAATATACAGGTGCCAATCCGCGTGGACTTGCGTATTGCTATGACAAGTCCCTTGTCAGGGGGATCGCTGAGGAAATGCATATTCCTGTCGCCAATGCCTTGTTTATCAAGACTGAAGACAATGTTTTTGATATGAATATTGACTTTCCTGTGATTGCCAAACCCAATTACGGTGACAGCAGTATTGCGAT
>JAFGPB010000085.1 GCA_016926205.1 Bacteroidales bacterium | reverse complement strand
GTTAATAATACAACTCCCATTTAGCGAGAAGTTAAGCGCTCCAAATCTAAAAAAAAAATAAAAAAAACAAAAACAAATATAAAAAACTTATATTACTGTTCTTCAATATATTAATAGGTATATTTTTACCATTTCATATCATAAATATGCATTAGATGCATATATTAAGTATTTTCGCCGCAAATGCATCGCTAAAATTAGCAATTTCAATCAATTAATAATAACAAAATCGTCTATTGTTGTGGCGCAGAACATTACCGGACTACTCCTGGTTTCAGGAATCGAATACCGGTCGGTCTGCTGGATTTTCATGATCCTGATTGTTGTGGGATTTCTACCTCTGATACCCACCATGACCATGGAGATCAGAGGATTTTAGAAATCTCCAACCCCTTTTATTTCCCTGAAAGGGGACAAAGGATGATCTTGCTTATTAGTTGTGGTTTTCAGCAACATGGTCCTTCCGGACATGCAAACCGCATTCCTTGTGACCCTGGTCCTCCCACCACCAGCGTCCGGACCGCGGATCCTCACCCGTTTTGACAGGCCGTGTGCACGGCTGGCATCCGAGGCTGCGGTATCCCCTGTCATAGAGTTGATTATACGGTACTTTGTTTTTGCGTATGTAATCCCATACCATGGTTTCCGTCCAGCGGTATAAAGGATTGATCTTAATAAGGTTAAAACCTTCATCCCATTCAACCACACGGGTGTGAAACCGTTCAAGAGTCTGATCTTTCCGTATTCCGGTAATCCATGCCTCCATCCCATTTAATGCCCTTTTCAGTGGTTCGATCTTCCTGAGGCTGCAACACAGCTTCCTGTTCTCAATGCTGTCATAGAAAAGGTTAATACCCCTCTCCATCACCATTTTCTCCACATTTCTGTGATCCGGGAAGAAGACCTCAATTCTGATGCCATAATGCCTGTCGGTCTCTGCAATTAGGTTCAGGGTTTCAGGGAACAGTCTTCCGGTATCCAGTGTAACGATCCTGATGTCAATCATGGTTTTGACAAGTATGTCGGTCAGAACCTGATCTTCAACACCCATGCTTGATGACTGGCACAACCTGTTCCCGAATACTCCGTGAAAAAATGTAATGGTCTCTTCCGGCGATGCTTTACCCAGGATGCGGTTCCATTCCGATATCTGTTGTTCCGTGATCTGCTTCAATTCCTTTTCCCGGCTTTAAAAATATTGAACGGGTCAATGATAGAGCTGACAAGCTTTTCCATGTCCTGATGCGCGGCTTTGAGGGTCAGGCTTAAAACGGGCATGGGGGCTTCATTGATAATATGATGCGCGACCGCTCCAATATAATTGTCATGGGTCGTACTTTCCTTGTGGGTCAAAATCATGATCATGTCCGCTTCAACCTCATTGGAAAATTCAATGATTCTTTTGTAAACAGGAACTTCAGAGCGTTTGTACAATTTCATTTCACATTTAATATCATTTCGTTCGAAGGTGACCTGAATATCTTTCAGCCTGCTGTAAATACGGCTTTCCTCTTTCTGTATGCCGCCAATTACCACGGATACCAGGTAGACTTTGGAATTGTACTCCTTTGCTAAGACAATGGCATTGCAGATTTGTGCAGTCGATTCGAACGACAGGTCCAGGGGAATGACAATCTTCCTCGGAATGCCAGGTTCAACCAACTTCACCGTTATGACAGGCCATTTCGATGCGGTAATGATCTGGGTGTTCGTAGGTCCAAGCCTTTTCCCCACACTTTTCAAAGGATCATTGTCTCCCAGAATGATGATGGAAGGATCGACCTTTTCAGCATACTCAAGTATCTTTTTATATGGTTTCCCTGTTTCAACCCTGGTCACCGCATCTGTTTCCGATCCCCTAAGGTATTGATTCTTCAATGAATTGAGCTCATCCAATGCCCTGACGGTAGTGGAGACCACTTCATCTTTGGACTCCAGGATCTTGGAAATGAAATCACCTGCCTCAATCACATGCAGCAGATGCACCCTTCCTTTCACAAAAGCGGCACAGCCTACTGAGGATTTCAGTGCATGTATGGAAGGCTTTTCAAAATCAACCGGTACCAGAATGTCTTTGTTAAAGCGAATCATAATTCAGATATTAAATTAGCGGACAAAGATAGGTTATTTGAAAGATTTTATACATGGTACTTCCCATAAATCCTCCTGATAATTCTTTCATTCTTTTGAAGCTGCAGTTTATCAATCCTTCCGAATTCAAACCAGTGCGAACGGCTGTGCTCATATCCCCTGATTTCCCATTCAGAAGCCAGTCTCAGATACACATCAATGAGAGAAAATGCTCCCCGTTCTGTAATCAGGCTGAAGAAAAAAGGATCAATAACATGCATGGCACTAAAAGCAATTTTAACCGGATCCTGAACTTCCCTTGCCATGAAGACCTCATTTGTTATGTTGTTCTGCCACCCGCACAAGCAGTACTTATTGTCAAACAGCAGTTCACGTGTCGATTTGCGCTGCCGGACGGCAAGTGTTACAATAGATTTGTGCGACAGGTGGGATTTGTAAAGATCTGACAGGTCAAGATCGGTTATAACATCGGAAGCGGTCAGTAAAAAAGGTTTGCCTTCATCGAAAAACCCCCGTGCTTTATACAAACCGCCTCCTGTGTCCAGAAGCTCGGTCTCATGAGAACATTCAATATGTACATCATTTATATCCAAATTGTTAATGTAATCGATCACCTGTTCCGCAAGATGGTGAACATTAACGATAAACTCATGAAACCCATAATGTCTGAGATAAAGAATCTGATGTTTTAACAAGGGTATTCCATATACTTCCAGCAAAGCCTTGGGTTTTTTATCGGTCAGAGGTTTCAGTCTTGTTCCTTTACCTGCCGCAAGAATCATCGCTTTCATAAACCATCTGATAGGTTTGTATGTTGTATAACAATGTTGAGTCCGTAAATGTTTTTCAGATGTGAAGCAAGTTTCTCAACCATAAAGACCGATCTGTGTCTTCCCCCTGTACATCCGTAGCTTACTGACAAGTGTCTGAATCCCCTATGGATATAGTTCTCGATGGTCTGGTCAACCAGAGAACGTGAATGTGAGAAGAAATCCTGCACACCACGATCTTTCTCAAGAAAGTCTGCCACAGGCTGATCCTTTCCGCTAAGATCCTTAAAAGCATCAATACGGCCCGGGTTGTTCAGTGCACGGCAGTCGAACACAAATCCCCCGCCATGCCCGGTTCTGTCCTGCGGAGTCCCGTTCGAATAAGAAAAACTGTTTATGACTACAGTCAGTACATCATGCTCCGGAACAGTTCCGGGCATTTCTTTCAGGTTGACGAGTCTGTCAAACACATCGGGTATGCTTTTCAGACTGAGCGGAAAAGGATGGTTTTCTATAATCCATTTAAGGATCTGAAGTGCCCTCGGAAGACTTTGCAGAAAGACAGGCTTATGCTCTGTAAGACCCCTGAAGCCATAGGCACCCATAGCCTGCATCAGGCGCAGGTAAACAAAACCATAGTAGTATCTCATGAATTCTTCCGGGTCAAACCATGAAAACTCATCTGCAAAAAGTTCCAGATAATAATTCAACAGAATTTCACGGAACTCCGGGATAAGATCTGCCTTTGCCTCGAAAAGCAATGAAGCCAGGTCATATTGCAAAGGTCCTTTTCTTCCGCCCTGAAAGTCAATGAAACAGATTCGATTCTGGTGAAGCATGATGTTTCTCGACTGAAAATCCCTGAACATGAAAGATTCACGCTGTGCTTTACACAAATATTCCCTGATCGCCAGGAAGTCCTCTTCGAGATCCTGTTCGTAGAAGTGTATCTTCAGGGGCTTCAGCAAATTGTATTTGAAATAATTCAGGTCCCACATCATGCTTTGTCCGTCGAATTCCGCACGCGGATAGCATTTCGAAAAATCAAGACCGGGCATTGACCTCACCTGCAGACCCGGCATTGCATCGAGGACTTTTTTGTACATGGGTAAGATCACCTCATCAGTTTCATGATCTTTGCGGTATGATTCCAGAACATCAAGCAGGGTCGTTTCACCCAGATCTTCTTCCAGATAGATATCATTTTCCAGATCAACAGCATAGATCTCCGGAACACAGTTGCCGGTTTCCAGAAGATGCCTGTCAAGATATACAAATGCCCTGTTTTCCCTGCCATCAGAATTGCAAACCCCGATCACGGTCCTTTTATCTTCACCGTAAATGCGATAATATTTGCGGTAAGAGCCGGACTCGGGAAGCGGAATGACTTTTTTGACGGCTGACCGGCTCCAGCTTTTGTACAAGACCTTGATTGCTTTGACAGGACCATTGGATTCATTCATTTTTTATGAAGTTTTGGTACATCTCTTCTGATTTTGCATAAATGATCTTCCATGCTTTATGCACATGCTGTTCTTCAACATAAGTCTGGGCAACCACCATCCTCAGGGTATATTTTCCGGCCAGCCTGGTATGCGAAAGATACATTTTCCCGGTACGGTTGATTTCTTTCAGTAAAGTTTCATTCAACCGGTCCAGATCTTCTTCATTATTAATTTCTTCCGGATGAAACCTGAAACATACGAGGTTAAAAGTGACCGGTGCAAGGATCTCGAAGTTCTTTTCAAGGTCGATCCACTGTTTTAACAGGCTTGCAAAATGAATGTGTCCGCGCAAACGCTTTTGAATCTCGTTGAGGCCGAATGACCTGAGCACAAACCACAGCTTCAGGGCCCTGAATCTGCGGCCCAGCTGGATCCCCCAGTTCGAAAAATCATTCACATGCTCATGAAGCTGGGATTTCAGGTATTCGGGAACCAGTTTAAAGGTGTTGATCAGGGCCTCAGTATCCTTCACGTAATACGCAGAACAGTCAAAATTGGTGAACAGCCATTTGTGCGGATTGAATACAAAACTGTCAACCCGTTCAATGCCGGTCAGCATCCACCGGTATTCCGGCAGGATCAGTGCAGATCCTGAAAAAGCCGCATCCACATGAAGCCAGATGCTGTATCTTGAGCAGATCAATCCGATATCCTCCAGTGGATCCACAGCGGTGGAACTTGTTGTGCCCATGGCAGCCACTGTACACAAGGGTTTGTAACCGGATTGCAGATCCCTGATGATGGCTTCCTCAAGCTTTTCCGGAATCAGGCTGAAAACCTCATCAACAGGAATCTTTACGAGGTTATCCTTACCAATTCCCGCAATTTTTACGGCCTTCTCCACGGATGAATGAGCTTCTGCCGAACAATATACGCGCATTGCAGGCTGCCGGTTCATGCCTTCATGATTCGCTCTAAATGCTGTATATTTTTCTCTTGCAGTGAGAATTGCGCAAAGGGTTGCCGTCGATGCGCCATCCTGTATCACACCTGTGAAATTTTCAGGAAGTCCGGTCATCTTTCTAAGCCAGTTCATCACTGCCTCCTCAAGTTCGGTCGCGGCCGGAGAAGTTTCCCATTTCATGCACTGAGCTCCCATTGCTGCAGTCAGCATTTCACCCAGCACTGAAGGATAGCTTGAATTTGCCGGGAAGTAAGCATAGAAATTCGGACTTTGCCAATGGGTCATGCCCGGAAGAATGATCTTCTCAAAATCAGCCAGCAACCGATCTGCAGTTTCGGGTTTTTCCGGCGGATTCTCCGGAATCTGCCGGAATACCTGTCCGGGTTCAAGATTCGATTTGACAGGATACTTTTCAATATTCTTAAAATAATCTGAAATCCAGTCCACCATCTGGTGTCCGTATTTCCGGAATTCCTCTGCATGTTCCATCTCTTATTTTTAAAGTTTACTCGTAACCAAAATCCCGCTTCTTATTTTCTTCATATCGCAACAACTCGGTAAAAGTATTCCAATTGCCCCTTCTGGTAGGTGATTTCATTGAAACGGAAAGTATTTCCAGAAATTTCGCCCTTGATACTTCTTCGGCTCCCATGGATTTTAAGTGGCTGGTCGGCTGCTGGGCGTCAATCATATCAAAATTAAAATACTTCAGCAACATTACAAGATAATATAAAGAGATTTTCGAAGCATCTGGTTTCCGATGAAACATGGATTCACCAAAAAATGTACCGCCCAGGGAAACGCCGTATAAACCGCCGATAAGTTCATTGTCATAATACGTTTCAAATGAATGTGCGTACCCTTCCTTATGCAGCGTTCTATATGCATCCAGCATGTCATTCGTGATCCAGGTGGCATCCTGATCCCTTCTCTTTACAACGGCACAATTTCGGATCACAGCATCAAAATCAGCATCAATGCGAAAATCGTATTTACCGCTTCTGATCTTCTGTTTCAGGCTGTCCGATATCTTCAATTTTGCAGGGAACAGAACCATCCTTGGATCCGGGCACCACCAGAGAATGGGAGAGTTTTCATCAAACCATGGAAATATTCCCTGTGAATAGGCGGTCAGTAATGTCTCCACAGAAAGATCTCCGCCTGCTGCCAATAATCCTTCCTCATCAGCCTGGGCTGGATCCGGGAAAATATATTTCGGCGCCATACAAATGGTTGTGATCCTAAAGAAAAAAGCCGCAATAGCGGCCCGCTGGTGCCCAGGACAAGACTCGAACTTGCACGCCCTGTAACAGGCGCCAGCCCCTCAAGCTGGTGTGTCTACCAATTCCACCACCTGG